>JAGWSF010000180.1 GCA_028876385.1 Acidobacteriota bacterium
GAAGGTCCAGTTGCGGCCGGCAACTTCGACTTTGATGCCAGCCAGGTCCTCCTCGTACACGAGCCGTGACGCCGAGTGCCCGCCGGGGTCACGCCAGGTGACGGTAGCGGCACTGTCCCCGTGCGGCTCCACCAAGATGATCTCGACGGCTCCGTCACCGGCCAGACCATGAGCGCGGGCACCAGTCGTGAGGTCCGAGAACTTCATCGACAAGTCCCTCCTCCCGGTATTCCGTTCGACATGACCTGGCGAGGGGCTTCAGAGGGCCGGACGAAGCTCTCGTGTCGGAGTACCAGCGCGACACTCACGGCCTCTCGGACGTGGCCGATCGATGCATGCCATGCCGCATCGACAACTTTCACTATGCAGTCTGCCAGCATCCCGCTTACGGCGCCCTTGGTCAGGTCCTCGACCCGCGTCCGCTCAACCGGCATGCGTCCACCGATCGACAGGCCTGCACTCGCCCGGTGGACGTCGAGTGCACCGGCAGAGCCGCTGCGACTGAGGCAACCGTCCTACGAGAGCTGTCGAGTTCCTGGTCACAGCCCCCAAGGTTACGGGCACCATGTGACGTGCTGCTTTTCCTGCCCACATCCCGGGGTTGGGGGCCGGTCTGGATCGCGGGTCACTCAGGGCGCTCTCGTGCCCCGGGCCGGTTTCCAGCGAAGGAACGAAGAGGAGTGACGGCGAATGTCGAAGCCGATGTCGGTGGTCGTCGGCTGTGTTGGGCGTGCCGTGGCCGGCAGTGGCGGTACCCTGTCGGTGCCGAGAACGTCATCCGCCGCCTGTGTGCTGGACTTTGACGGTTGGGCCCGGAGCAGAGAGCATCCACCGATGACCCTCTCGTTCCTGTACCGGGCTTTCTGCCGCGTCCTCCAGTCCATCCGTCTCCTCGGCCGCAGCGACGCGGATCTTGCGATCGAGGTGGTCATGCTGCGCCATGAGGTGGCGGTCCTCCGACGCCAGGTGCAGCGACCGGCGCTCGAGCCTGCAGATCGAGCGGTGCTGGCCGGGCTGGCGCGGTTGCTCCCACGCCGACGACTCGGGCGCTTCTTCGTCCAACCGGCAACCCTGCTGCGCTGGCATCGTGATCTTGTCGCCAAGCGCTGGACCTACCCTCACGGCCGTCCCGGTCGACCTTCTATCGCCAACCGGACTACTGCGCTGGTACTCCGGTTGGCCAAGGAACCCGACCTGGGATATCGCCGCATCCACGGGGAGACTCGCCACCATGGGCATCACGATCGCCCCATCCAGCATCTGGGCGATACTGAAACGCCACGGTATCGGCCCATCGCCACGGCGGTCGGGACCGACCTGGGCGAAGTTCCTCGCTGCGCAGGCGGAGGGCCTGATGGCGTGTGACTTCTTCCACGTCGACACGGTGCTCCTCCGCCGGCTCTACGTGCTCATCTTCATCCACCACGACAGCCGTCTCGTGCGCATCGCCGGCGTCACCGCCACGCCGGTCGCCGACTGGGTCACCCAGTGTGCCCGGAACCTCTCGATGGAGCTCGCCGATAAGGCACACGCGGACAAGTTCCTCATCCGCGATCGCGACACCAAGTTCACCACCTCCTTCGACGCCGTCTTCGCTGGCGGCGGCGTCAGGATCGTAAAGAGCCCGATCCGTGTACCGCAGGCCAACGCCATCTGCGAGCGCGTGATCGGTAGCATTCGCCGATGCTTATCCTGAGCCGCCGCCATCTGGAGACCGTGCTCGCCGAGTACGTCGACCACTACAACTCCCACCGTCCCCATCGGCCCCTCAGCCAGCGTTCGCCCGCCGCTCTCGACTCGCTGCCGGCGCCAATCGACGACATCAACCCCGCGAGGGGTGCAACGAACCGACCGTCTGGGTGGGCTCTTCCGCGAGTACCGGCTGATGGCCTGAGCTGGACGGACGGGGTTCTTGGCACCCACAGGTTGAAGTGGGCGAGGTACTCGCTGAGGCTCCTCTTGAGCGCGGGCCGGAGTCGAACCGCGAGCTGAGTAGGGCGCTGCCCATGGCGCGCCATAGGCTGCCCTATGCAACCGAACGAGCGTTCGAAGGGGCCGCCGCGAACATGCTGGTCACCGGCCGTCATTGGCGCGCCACCTGCCCTATGCAATGTCGGGCAAAGCTGATAGGCGGTCGAGAAATCCGCCCGAGAAACCTGTGGATAACCGGATCGAGCGTTCGAGAAAGTGCTGGTCACAGCGTCGCGCCTATGCAGAGGGGCGCGCGCCGCCACACTTGATAGTGGCGGGGGCTGGATTTGAACCAGCGACCTTCGGGTTATGAGCCCGACGAGCTACCAGACTGCTCCACCCCGCGGCGGAGATATAACTCTATCACCCACCGGCCCCCGCCCGGCAAGCCGGCCCTGCTCGGACGTCGGAGGCACAACGCCGGCGCCGCACTGGCTACCCTCGCCGCCGAGCGGCCTCACCACCCGCTCGCGAGGACAGGAGGGTACAAGCATGCGAGTCGACAGCTCGGGAGTCGGCATCGAGTACGACGTCACCGGTCCCGATGACGGGCGCCCGGTCCTTCTCCTGCACGGCTTCCCCGACACCGGACGGCTGTGGTCGGCCCAGACGGCGGCCTTGGCCGGCGCCGGCTACCGGGTGATCGTGCCCGACCAGCGGGGCTACGGCCGCTCCGACAAGCCGGCCGAGGTCGACGCCTACAACATCGTGTCCCTTGCTATGGACGCCGTGGCCGTCCTCGATGCGGCCGGGGCGGAGCGGGCCCACGTGGTCGGCCACGACTGGGGTGCTGCGGTGGCATGGGCGGTGGCCGCCTTCGCCCCCGACCGGGTCGACCACCTGGTGGCCCTGTCGGTCGGCCATCCGCTGTCGTTCGCCACGGCCGGATTCGCCCAGCGGGAGAAGTCCTGGTACATGCTGCTGTTCCAGTTCGAGGGCATCGCCGAGCAGTGGCTGTCCGCCGACGGCTGGGCCAACTTCCGGGCCTGGTCTCACTACCCCGACGCCGACTCGGTGATCGCCGACCTGGATGCCGACGGCTCGCTGACGCCGGGGCTCAACTGGTACCGGGCCAACGTCCATCCCCGCGTCCTCCTCGAGCCGCCGCTCGACCTGCCGCCCGTCCAGGCCCCGACCATGGGCGTGTGGAGCAGCGGCGACTTCGCCCTCACCGAAGCGCAGATGACCGGCTCGTCCGCCTACGTCGAGGGCCCCTGGCGCTACGAGCGCCTCGACGGCCCCGGCCACTGGATGCAGCTCGAAGTCCCCGACGAAGTCAACCGGCTCCTGCTCGACTTCCTCCCCCGGTAGTGCAGGCCCGGCCCGTAGGTGTGGCCGTCTCGGCCGCCTTTGCCGACCTGGACGACGACTGGCCGATACTCCGGGCCGCCCTGGCGGCCCGGGCCCTCGAGCCCATCCCCTTCACCTGGGATCCCACGCAGGGAGCAGCCAGCCCCGCGACGCGGGGCCGTGACCTCGATGGCGACCGCCCGCGATCCGACCGGGCACCGGCTCGCCGAGCCGGCGGCCGAGGCGACCCACCGCCCGGCGTCGAGGCGGTCCTCGTCACCTACGTGTGGGGTTACGTCAGCAACCGGGAGGCGTTCCTGGCCTGGGCCGAGCGGACCGCCCCGACGGCGCAGCTGATCAATCCCCTGCCGGTCCTGCGCTGGAACACCGACAAGACCTACCTGGCCGACCTGGACCGCGCCGGCATCCCGACCGTGCCCACCACCTTCCTGGCCCCGAGCCAGGACTGGTCGCCCCCGTCGGCCGACTACGTGGTCAAGCCGACCGTGGGCAGCAGCGGATGGCTGGCGGCCCGCTACGTCGATGCCGATGCATCCGCCCCACGTGAGCACGTTGCACGGCGGGGGCCGCACGGCCATGCTCCAGCCATACCAGCGCTCCGTGGACGCCGGCGGGGAGACCGCCATGCTCGTCTTTCACCATGAGTTCAGCCACGCCGTCAACAAGGGCCCGCTGATACAACCCGACGGCGGCATCGTCGACGCCATGTGGAAGCGGGAGGTCATCACGCCGGTCGAGCCTCCGGGCACCCATCTGGCGCTGGCCCGGCAGGCCCTCGCCGAAGCAGTGCGCCTCGTGGGACCCACCACGTATGCGAGGGTGGACGGGGTGGACCGTGACGACGGTTCGCCGGCGGTCCTCGAGCTGGAGCCGGTCGAGCCCAGCCTGTTCCTGACGACATCGGCCGGTGCCGCCGACCGGTTCGCAGCGGCGGTCAGCGCGAGCTTGGGCCATCCGCCTCCGAGTTGACCTCCCGCACCAGATCGAGCAGCCGCCCCAGCTGGTCGACCCGGTGGTCGATGCCGGCCCCGCCCGGCTCCTCGGGCAATCCCACCCGGAGTGTCGTGATCCCGGCGTCGCGGTAGAGGCGCAGGCGGGCCCGGACCATGTCCTCGGTGCCGACCAGGTTGGTGCCGAGCCCGATGGCGGTCGGCACCTGCCGGCGGGCCCCCTCCCGGTCGCCGGCCAGCCACAGCCGCTGCACCTCGGCCACGTCCTCGCCGTAGCCCTGGCGGGCGAAGGCGTCGTTGTAGAAGTTCTGCGTCGCCGACCCCATGGCCCCGAAGGTGAACGCATAGCCCTCCGCATGCCTCCGCCCCGCTTCCTCGACATCGTCGGTGAGCTCCAGGCCGGCCGCCACCGTCAGGTCGAGGTCGGCCGGGTCCCGACCGGCCGCCGCGGCCCCCTCCCGGATCGGATCGAGGAACACCGACGCCGTCTCGGGGAAGAAGGAGTTGCCGATCCAGCCGTCGGCCATCTCCCCCGTCAGGCGCAGGTTGGCCGGCCCCAGGGCGGCGATGTAGACGGGCACGTGCATGGGTGGGACCATGCTGCGGATGGACCGGCCCTGGCTGTCGGGCAGCGGGAGCTCGTAGACCCGGCCGTGGTGCTCGAGGCGCTCGCCGGAGGTGACGGTGCGGATGATCTCGATGGTCTCCCGGGTCCGCTGCACCGGCCGGTCGAAGCGCACGCCGTGCCATCCCTCCATGACCTGCGGGCCGCTGGTTCCGACGCCGAGGACGAAGCGACCGCCGGAGAGGACCTGCAGCGACAGGGCCGACATGGCCAGCATGGCCGGGCTGCGGGCGCCCAGCTGGACGATGGCCGTGCCCAGGCGGATGGTCGTCGTGGTGGCCGCCAACCAGCCCAGCGGGGTCAGGGCGTCGAAGGCCCACGCCTCGGGCACCCAGACCGAGTCGGCGCCCATCCGCTCCGCCTCGCCGATCAGGTCCCGGCCCTCCGGCGTGTGCGGCAGGGCGGTGACGCCGACTGAGAGGGTCACTCGAACCGGGCCCTGATGTCGGCGAGGGTGCGGGCCATGTGGGCCTCGTGTTCACGGAGGCGGACGAAGATGATCTTCTCCTCCTTGTCGGGCATGGCCTCGATGGCCGGCGTGAGCCCCGACGGGCCCGGGCCGATCCTCATCCACTGCGTGAGGCGGGTGCCGCCGTCCTCCGGCTCCAGGGTGAAGCGCCAAGTGGCACTTGGATTGTCACGATCGCTGACGGCCCAGGCGAAGCGGTGGGGCCGCTCGCACTCGACCACGTAGGAGATGGTCGTCCACTCCCCGATGGCCGGGTGGGAGTTGTGGCCGGCGAAGCTGA
>JAGWSF010000181.1 GCA_028876385.1 Acidobacteriota bacterium
GGCCAGGCGGTGGTGGTGAACGGTCGTTGCGGGCCCACCGTCGAGCACTGCCGGCGCAGCGGCGGGGGAGTCTGGTTCGACGGCTACGGCGACTTCGAGGTGGCCGTCGAGCGCCTCCTCGCCGACGATGAGCTGCGCGGCACACTCGCCGAGAGAGGCGGGGTCTACGCCCGGCGGGAGTTCAGCTGGGAGGCCGTCACCGCTCGCTACGCCGGCCTGGCCGAACGCATCCAGTCCTCTTTCCCCTTGGATAGCGGCCGGCGTGACCGCTGAAGGCACCGCTGGCTGAAGGGGAGCCAAGCGGATCATCTAGGTTGGCGCCCGTGACGAGGCCAATGGTCAGGCGCACCGCGGTCCTCCTGAGGAAGCTGCTCGGCCAGGAGCAGACGTTGGAGCGCCTGGCCGGGCTGGAGGGCCGCCTGGCCGGGCTGGAGGGCCGCCTGGGCGGACTCGAAGGGCCTCGCTATCCGAGTGGTCCCGTCTACCTCGGCGACCACCAGGCTCTCGTGGCCGCCCGCTGGGGGGGCAAGCTCGTGGTCGACACCCGCGACTCGCTCCTCGCCCCCTGGCTCCTCCTCGACGGTCTGTGGGAGTCCCACATGACCGGATGGCTGCACGACGTGCTGCGCCCCGGCGACACCTTCGTCGATGTCGGCGCCAACATCGGCTACTACAGCGTCCTGGCCGGCCTGCGGGTCGGGTCGGCCGGGAGAGTGGTCTCAGTGGAGGCCCATCCCGGCCTGGCCCGCCTGCTGCGCCGCAATGTGACCATCAACGGTCTGCACACCCGCACCGAGGTGTGGCAGCGGGCCGCCTGGTCGGGGCCGGCCGAGCTGCAGTTCCACCAGCGGCTCCACTACTCGGCCAACTCCAGCGTCGGTCCGGTCGCGCCGGAGACGCTCGAGCAGCTGGCCGACGAGGAGCAGGTGGTGCAGGTCCAAGGAGTGGCCGTCGACTCCCTGCTCGGGGATCTCGGCCGGGTGGACGTCCTGAAGGTCGACGTGGAGGGCGCCGAGGTCCACGCCTTCACCGGCCTGGCCGGGACCATCGCCGCCCACGCCGGCATCTCCATCATGTTCGAGTGGTCCCCCGAGCAGCTGATCCAGGTCGGCAGCCGCCCCGGCGAGTTGGTCGACCTGCTCGAGGGTCTCGGACTCGGGTTCTGTCTGCTCGAGGACGGGCTCCAGCCGATCGAGCGGTCCCGGCTCCTCAGCCTGGGCTACGGAAACGTGCTGGCCCGGCGCTCGAGCGCCTGAATCGCCGGCCCCACGCCTCGACGCGCCCCCGGGCGCCGGGCCCCAGCAGGCGGCGGGCCAGACGGGCGGCGATCAGGCGCGGTCGCTCGCCGGGCTCCAACTCGGGCGGCCCGAGCGGGGTGACCCCCGCCGCGGTGACCCCCGGCTCGGCGTCCACCACCTCGGCGGCGGCCGCCGCCAGGCGGTCCCACACGAGGGGCGGGACCGTCTCGGCCCCGGCGCGCACGAGACGCACGTGAGCGAACCGGCGCAACGCCCGGACGAGCACCACCGCGGTGGCCCCCTGCAGCGCCAACGGCCCCGCCGGCAGGGGGAAACCGTCCTCCACGACCAGCACCAGGTGGTCGAGGCCGGTCACCCGGGCCACGTTGGTCAGGCGCCGCCCGGCCAGGAGGCCGTGCACGGGGACCGACAGGTGGGCGGCGCTCGTGCGGGGAGACACCACCGTAACGTCGTCGCCGGCGGCCCACGCCCGGCGCACCTCGGCGACGGTGACCGGAGTGCCGGCCACGGGGACCGGCGGGTAGCTGCCGACGATCAACACCCGCCGGGCGGCGCCTGTTCGGCCTCCCGGGGCGCTCACGACGCCACGAACCGGTCCAGGTCGGCCTCTATGCGGTCGAGGACCACCGGCCAGTCGTACTCGCGCAGCACATACCGGCGACCGCGACCGGCCATCTCGGCGGCCTGGTCGGGCCGGGTCACCAGGTCGCTCACCAGCCCGGCGAGAGTTGCGCCGTCGGCGAAGACCTGTCCTCCCCCGGAACGCTCGATGTGCCACGACACGACCTCGCTGCCCTCCACCGCCAGCACCGGCGTGCCGGCCAGCCACGCTTCCATCACGGTGCGCGAGAAGCTCTCCATGCGGCTGGGCTGCACGTAGGCCAGAGCTGCCGCGAACGCGTCGTCGCGGTCCGTTGCGGAGACGAAACCGAGGTCGACGACCCGCCCGGCCAGGCGGTCGGGGGCCTCCACCGTCCCCGACCCGAAGGTGACCAGGTCCACGCCGTCGAGCCCCGCCGACACCGCTTCGGCGAAGGTCTCGAGCAGCCAGCCCCAACCCTTGTCCTTCTCCCGGCGCCCGGCGTAGAGGATGAAGGGGCGGTCGATGCCGTGGCGGGCCCGGAAGCCGTCCGGGTCGTAGCTGCGGGGCACGTGCACTCCGGCCCCGGTGACCAGATGGCGTTCGGCGACCGGCCCGAGGCGGTGGGCCAGGCGGTGCTCGGGCTCGGACAGAAACCACACCGACGCCGGGTCGGCCAGGACCGGGCGCATCACCGTCAGCCGGGCGTAGGACTCGTCGTGGAGGCAGGGCATGACCACCGCATTGTCCCCGACGGCCCACAGCCCGACAGTGGTGTTCCAGAACATGTAGGGCGAGAACACCACGGCGTCGTAGGTGTCCCCGTGGCGTAGCAGGTGGTGGAACAGGTCAGGCATGGTGAAACGCCAGCTGACCCACGTCCACTGGAGGTCGGGCGGCGGGAGCCGGTCCTCCTGGATCATCAGCTGGGCCCGCCGTCCCGGTCGGGACGCCTGCGGGCACGTCGAGAAGCGGTGGACCCGCAGACCGTCGGTCTCCTCCACCCCCTCGGGTAGCTCGTCGGCCATCGACTGGTGGTCTACGACCCGGGTGGTCAGGACGTCGACCTCCCAGCCCCGGCCGGCCAGGCCCATGGCGATCTCCCGGGTGAGAGCCTCGGAGCCGCCGACGATCTGCGGCCCGAAGCGAAGCGGCACGAACGCGACCCGACCAGGCATTGGGCGGCGACCGTACCAGCCCGGGAGGCGGTGAAACACTCCGAGCCCCGACCTGGCCTAGGGTTACCGCCGCCATGGAGACGTCCCGAGCCGACGGATGGAGGCGGCGGGCCCAGAGGGTGCGCACCGCGGCGTTGGTCGGCGCCCCCCTGCTGATATGGACGGTGGCGGTGCCGGCGTCACCCGCCGCCGGGGCTTCCCCGGGGGTCGGCCCGGCGGTCGCGACCGACGCGGCCGGCC
>JAGWSF010000003.1 GCA_028876385.1 Acidobacteriota bacterium
CGGCCAAGGCCGAACCCGCAGTGAAGACCGAGCCGGCGGCCAAGGCCGAGCCCGCAGTGAAGACCGCGGCCGCGACCAAGAGCGCGGCCCGCTCCAAGAGCGCCGCCACCAAGCGCCCCCGCAAGAAGGTCGCGGCGAAGAGCTGATCCAGTAGCGCCTGGGCCCGGTCGGCCCGCATCGCTCGACCGGGCCCGCCGAGGCTCTGCGGCGCCCTCGCACCGCACCCGCCCCCTGCCGGGGCCCCCAGACGGGGGTCAGGGGTTGATGGGGCGGTTGGTCCACTGGCGACCGAGGCTGCGAGAGCCGGATCGGTACCAGCCGCCCGCCGCTCCGGTGCCACCGTCCGTGGGAATGGTGTGGCCTGTCACGAACGATGACAGGTCCGAGGCGAGAAAGAGCAGCGCTCGGGCCTGGTCATCGGCCACTCCCATCCGTCCCACGGGGACCCACTGAGGCCACAGGTGCTGGTGCTCGTCGGGCACCCACTCTCCGTAGGGGACCTGGAGGGATTCGGTCACGTCCGGCCCGATCCCGTTGACCCGGATGCCGAGGTGGCCGACCTGTACGGCCAGGCTCCGGGTGAACTGGATGACTGCGGCCTTGTAGGCGGCATAGACCGGGTCCTCGGGGTAGCCGCGCAGTCCCTCGATGGACGAGACGTTGATGATGACGCCCGATCGTCGCTCGATCATCGACGGGAGGAATTCCCGGCTGGCGAGCATCACGTGGACGAAATTGATCTTGTGGAGTTCGTCCCAGAACTGCATGTCCCCGTTGACGAACGGCCCCACGTTGCGTAGCCAGTGCCCGACGTTGTTGACCAGGATGTCGCAGCGGCCGTGCCGCTCGAGGACCGTCGCCGCCAGCCGCGTCACCTGTTCGGGGACGGTCACGTCCGTTTCCACGGCGAGAGCCGACCCGCCGGCTGCGGTTACGGCCTCCACGGTGGTGGCGGCCAGAGCGGCTGAGATGTCGGCGACGACCACCTCGGCGCCGTGGGCGGCGAACAGGCGGGCCGCAGCGGCACCTATGCCGGCCCCGGCGCCGGTGATGACCGCGACCCGACCGGGAAGCAGCGGACCCGGTCCTGAAACGGTTGGCGGCGTGGACTGTTCGGACGACATGTGGACCTCCCCTCGCCGCCACCGGGACGCCCCGGAGCGGCCGTTCACCCTAGCCGACGGCCCCTACCGAGGCCGCTCCTAGAAGACGCCGATACCGGCGGCCTCGTTGCGCCGACGCCACTCCTGCTTGGACATCCGGCGCACATCGACGTCCGAGGCCAGGGCCCGCAGCGCCCCGACGGTCGCCTCACCTTTGGGGGTGTGGGCGAAGGGATCCCAGTCGAAGAACCGGCAGGCGTTCTCCCAGGTGATCTTGTGGATCTCCTCATCCCGGCAGCCGGCTTCCTGCAACTCCCGCCAGGCGAACTCCGGCGATTCCGGCCAGGTGGTGTCGGTGTGGGGATAGTCGCATTCCCAGGCGATGTTCTCGATCCCGATGCGGTCCCGCAGAGCCAGCCCGGAAGGGTCGGTGATGAAGCAGGCCAGGATGTGCTCCCGAAACACCTCCGAAGGCCGCTTTCCTCCGAAGTCGTCGTCGTGATGCAGCCAGGACTGGTTGCTGTAGTGACGGTCGATGCGGTCGAAGTAGAAGGGAATCCAGCCGATGCCACCTTCGGAGAGGGCGACGCGCAGACCCGGGAAGCGGCGCAGGGTGGGTCCGAAGAGCAGGTCCTGGGCGGTAATGGCGCTGATCTGGCAAGCCAACACCATCAGATGGTCCACCGGGGCCTCGGGAGCCCTCCGGATGACCTCGAAGCCGGCGCCGATGTGCAGGGACAGCACCATGTTGGCGTCCACCAGGGCGGACATCATCGGATCCCAGTAGCCCGACAGGAAGCTCGGGAAGCCCTGGACGTGCGGTGTCTCGAGGAAGCTGATCGAGCGGCACCCCTTGGCGGCCAGGCGGCGCACCTCGGCGGCGGCCAGGTCCACGTCCCACATCGGGACGATCCCGAGCGGGATGAACCGGCCGGGGTAGGCGGCGGCCCACTCGTCGATGGCCCAGTCGTTGTAGGCCTGGAGCATCACCAGCGCCACTTCCTTGTCCGACGTCTCGGTGAAGGTGCGGGCGTTCCAGCCGGCCATGGTCGGGAAGTTCATGGAGGCCAGCACACCGTTGGCGTTCATGTCGCGTACCCGCTCGTGGACGTCGAAGCAACCGGGCCTCAGTTCGGAGTAGACGCCGGGGTTGAACCCCCACTCCTCGCTCGGCCAGCCGACCGTGGCCGCCATCCCGAAGGGCGTCGAGGTCCTCTCGCCCTGGAATACCCACTGGTCGATGCCCGCTTCGTCGCGTACCACCTTGGGCATCTGATCGGCCCATCTGGCCGGGACGTGGTTCTTGTACATGTCGGGAGGTTCGATCATGTGATCGTCGATGCTCACCAGGATCATGTCGTCGAGCTGCACGTTGGCTCCTATCCGCCCGGCAGGCGGGCCTGGTATCGACCCCGATTCCGGCGTCAATTTTGTTCGTCGACGTCAAAATCTACTATGTCGTCGGGGGGTTCACCGCCCCGGAGCCGAGCCGAAGCACACGAACCCGGCGGCGGTGGGTGAGCGCGGCCCCGAAGCGGCGGCCGTCCCTACGTCTCTCAGAGCGCCGGCCGGGCTGCGCCCACGGGCCAGGGAACGGTGCAGGGCCGCCATGAGCCCGACCGCCGAGCTGTCCGACACCGGGCAGACGCTCGCTATCGCCGCCCGCCCGCCGGACTGGGTCAGCAACTGGGCCAGCCCGAGACCGCTGGTCGTGTGGGCCATGCCCGTCTCGCAGCACGACAGGACCACCAGTCGGGCGGCGATGGGGGCGGTGGAAAGCTCGTAGCCGGTCAGTACCCCGTCGTGGAGCCGCACCCCGGAGAGCATGGGGTTGTCGCCGCGGTGGGATCCGTGGGCCGCGATGTGCACCAGGTCGGCGTCGGCCAGGGCGCCGAGCACGGTGGCGGCGCGGGCCCGGGGACCGTCCAGGATCTCGGCGGCGGGCCAGATCTCCCGGAGGGCGTCCAGTTCCTCACCACCGTGGTGGAGGTCGGGTCCGGCCACGAGCAGCACCCGCTCCGGGGCGGGGTCGGGGGCCGGGAGGGGTGGCGCTGGCGGGGCCGCCGTCGCGGCGACGGTCACTTCCACCGTCGCCAGTGCCGGCAGGGCCGACCAGGGCGCCGACCACAGAGGTCCCTCGGGGACGATCACCATCCGTTCCACCGGTTCGAGACGAAGCGGGCCGATCAACGCCTCCTCGGCGCCTCTGGCCGCTTCGGTCGCCCGTCGCGACGCCGCCCCGTCGGCGTCGGCCGCAACGCTCAGCCCGATGGCCAGGCGCAGGCCGGCCACCAGACGGCGGGCCTCCCCGACGGGCCCGAGCCGGACCAGACGGGCCCGGCCCCGCTCCACCACCACTGCATGAAGGCGGTCCTCGGCGATGGCGAAGTCGACGAGGGTCACGTCGGGGGGCCAGGTGACGAGGGAGCTCGGGGCCAGCACCGCCTTGGTCGGTCCGGGCGGGGCCGACGCCGACCGGCTCCGGCGGCGGATGATCTCCTCGAGGGCGGCTTGGCGTTGCCGGCTGCGGGTGGCCTCGGCCAGGCTGATGGCGTCCCTGCCCGCCTCATCGTGAACCGTCCGCAGGGCCTCGAGCAGGCCGAGCAGTTCGGGATCGGGAGGTCCGACCCGTCCCGGTCCCCGGGTGATCTGGCGGACCACCTCGGTCCACCACAGCACGGCCTCGGCCCGGCCGGGGACCCCGGAGCCAGCCTCGGCCCGGCCGGGGCCCCCGGAGCCAGCCTCGGCCCGGCCGGGGCCCCCGGAGCCAGCCTCGGCCCGGCCGGGGATCCCAGAGCCGGTCGCGGCCCGATCGGGGAATGCGGAGACAGCCACCGCCAGCTCGATGATCTCGGCGGTCTGTCCGCCGCCCAGGCTGCGCAACTCGATCGAGCCGAGCGTGGACAGGAAGGCCCGGAGGGAGTTGAGCGCGCCGAGGAGGGACCTGCGGGCCCGCGCCCCCTCGCCCGCGGCCAGATAGACGCGGGTCTGCAGCAGTCGGATACCGAGCCGGATCAAAGGGGCACGCCGGCCTAGGCCGAGGGCCAGACCGTCCAGTATGCGCCGGGCCGCGGCGTCGTCGCCCAATGCGAGCAGGAGGCGGGCGGCGGTCAACTCGGCTTCGTCGGCGGCATCGAACCATCCCGTGGCCCGCAGTTCCCCGGCCAGGCCGAGGAGACCGGCGGCTCGTTCGGAGCGCAACGGCGGGATGGTCGACTCGACGCGGGCGTGGTGATAGCGGGCCAGCAGAGCCCAGCGGGGCCTCCCCTGCCGGGCGAAGAGGTCCTCGGCGCGGGCCGCCCATGACGCCGAGGCCTGGAGGTCGCCGGCGCGCTCGCGGGCGCGCCCGGCGAGGAGGCAGGCCTCGGCCACATCGGCGTGGAATTCGGCCCGCTGGAGCAGGTCGACCGCCGACTCGGCCAGCGCGCTGGCTTCCTCGGCCAGGCCGGCGGCGAGCGTCACCTCCACCCGGTCGACCAGGGCCTGGGGGCGGAGCACCCCCAGGTGGCGGGCCGTCTCCTGAGCCCGGTCGAAGAGCGACAGGGCACGCGGCAGGTCCCCCCTCCGGGCGGCGACGAAACCCAGGTTGTGCTCCACCTCCATGGCCCGTATCCGGTCACCACCCTCCGAGAAGACCTGTCCGGCCCGGCGCAGGTCCACCTCGGCACCGTCCAGGTCGCCTCCGTAGGCGCGGGCAATGGCCCGGTTCTGGAGACACACCGCCACCTCGCCGACGGCCCCCACCGCCTCGAACGCCACGATGGCTTGGCTCCAGTGCTCGACGGTGTCGCGCCGCGGCCCCGATCGGTCCATCACGAGGGCCCGCTGGGCCAGGGCCCGCGCTCGGTCGCCTCCCTCCAGCACGGCCAGGGCGCCGGCGATGAGATCGAGGGCCACCTCGAAGTCACCGGCCTCGGCCCGTTCGAGAGCCAGCGAGACGCCGGCCAGGGCAGCCTGACGTCGGTCGCCGGCGGCGGTGAGGAGGTCCACGGCCGATTCCAACTCGGTCACGGCCTGCGACCTCACGCCTCGCAGGCGGGCCAGGCGACCCCGGGCGAGGGCGATCATCCCCAACGCTTGGGGGCCCGCCTGCCGTATCCGGGCGGCGTCGAGCGAGTCGAGCAGACGGCGGGCCGCCTCGGGATCGGCCTCGACCTGTCGCAGGGCCTCGGCCGCTACTTCCGAGGGTTCTGACCTGTCGTCGAGCTGTCCCCCCACGGCTGCCCCGGTCCCCCCTACGGGAGGTTCAGACCGTGACCCACTCCGTCTGGAACCCGGAGACCTGCGGGTCAGAAGGTACGGCTACGACCCGCACCGGCCCGCTCGGCAGCTCCTCGAAGAGGAACTGCCCCAGTCGGTCTATGGAGACGGTCACGTCGGGGCGGGCCGGGTGACGCAGGATCATCGACCCGGGGATGGGCGGCTCGAGTCGCCCGGCCAGCCGGCGACCGCCGTCGATCACCCGCAGTTCGGTCACGGCATGGGTGGCACGGAAGCGCAGCCGGCGTTCCGAGCCGGCGTCCCGGACCCTGGCCAGATCGTCGTCGTCGACAGCCGAATCGAACTCGAGGTCGGCAACCGCGTCGACCACGTCGCGCCATCCGAATGACGTACGGGCGGCAGCTAGCACCCCGGCGGGAACCGGTTCGGCCCGGCGCAGAACCGACAGGGCCTCTTGGAGCAGTCCTTCGAGTTGGGCCTCCTCACTCATCCGCCAGTCCTCTCAAAATCGCAATCCAACATCGTCGAGCAGGCCCTCGGTCTGCTCCTTCAACAGCCGCTCGAGACGGTCCAAGCAGCGGGACCGGGTCGGGCCGATACTCCCGACCGGCACCCCGAGACTCCGGCTGATGTCGGCGTAGGTGCTGGGTGGGTCGGCGGCCAGGGCCAGCAGCATCTGCCGGCACCGCGGCGGCAAAAGCGCCACCGCAGCCTGCACAGCCAGGTCGCGTTCGCTCGCCAGGACCCGGCTCTCCGGGCCGTCGAGCACGTCCCCGGGATGCTCCAGCCACTCCCAGGGGTCGACCGGAACCTGGCGCACACCGAGACGTGACACCCTGATGGCCTCCCGCCGGGCGGTGGTGACCAGCCAGGCGCTCAGCCGGGCGGTGTCCTTCAACTCCCGCAGGTGCTCGGCCAGGCGCATCCAGGTGGTCTGCGACACGTCGGCCGCGTCGCTCTCGCCCAAGCCGACCGAGCGGACCACCGACCACACCAGGCCGGCGAATCGATCGACCAGCGCCGCCCAGGCGGCCTCCTCCCCGTCGGCTGCCCGGGCCACCAGATCGTCGACGTCGATCACCGAGTGGAGAGTGTAGGTGACCCGCCCCCCACGAGGGGGCGGAGCGCACCGGGATGCTCCCCGCCACTGCGCCGATCACGCCGAGCATCCCGATGTGCGATCCAGGGGCCGGTAGGGCCCGGTCAGAAACCGCCGTAGATGGGCGCACCGCCGGCGACCCAAGCGGCGGCCAGGCCGGCGAGGGCCAGACCAAACTGAACTCCACGGTTGCTCCAAACTCGTCGCATGTCGTACCCAGCCTCCTCAGCCGAGGCCGTTCCTCGGCTTCGATAGCAACAGAGGCGGCGGGAAGGCGCTGTGATACAGAAAATCTTTTTTCTTTTTTCTTGTATCAGGAGCGGGGGCTGACGCCTCTGTACATACGGTCACAACCATCTGGAGGCAAGCCTTGACCATTCTCGTGTTGGCCATCGCTCTCGGCGTCGTGGCCGGTGTGGCGGCCGGAGGCGACCTCACCAATCTGTCGACCTACCGGGTCCGGGCGTGGCCGCTCATCTTCGCCGCGGTGCTTTTGGAGATGACCGCCGGAGGACTCCCGGCCGGCTGGCGCTGGGCCGCCGCGGTCGCCGCGGCGACGGCCACGGCGGCGTGGTGCGGGGCGAATGCGGGGACCGCCGCCGCGCCCGCCGGACCCGATCTGATCGGTGTCGGAGCCGCTCTGAACACCGTCGTCATGGCCGCCAACCGGGGCATGCCGGTCTCGCGGTCGGCGCTGTCGCACTCTGGCCTGCCAGCCACGTTGGACGTGACCAGAGGGCACCTGTACAAGCACGTGCCCATGACCGGCCACACCGCCCTGGCGTTCCTCGGGGACGCCATCCCGGTGGCCCCCTTCACCGCGGTCATCAGCCTGGGCGACGTCATCATGCTCGTCGGGGTGGCGGTCGTGGTGGCCCGGGCCGTGAGAGGGGCCGACCACGGGGCCCTGCCGCTGATCGCGGTCGGCGCGTGACGACCGCCTCCTCGTCGCCGTATCCCGACCCCGGGGAGGCGTTAGCGGCGGTCCGCCACGAGCTGGAACGGCTCATCGAACGACGTCTCTACCGTCCGCTCAACGACGACGAACTGCGTCAGTGGGACCACCTGACCCGGCTCGAGGACGAACTGCTGGCCATCATCCACCGGCGCGACAGCTGACCGACACGAGGCCCGGTACGGCGCCTGACGGCGCCGGCGCTACAGCGCGGCGGCCAGACCGGCCAGCGCTTCCAGTTGCTCCAGGTAGTGGCCGGCCGAGTGGTGGACCACCCGGGCCGACGCGATGGTCGTGCCGGACTGGGCCAGGACGGTGAGGGCCGAGACCGCGTCGTCGGGATCGGTGAGCGGGTCGAGGGGATGGTCGGGGGGTAGCACCACCTCGAAGCCGCCGGGCACGTCCAGCTCGGACAGCCATCGGGCCGCCTCATCGGCGGTGACGTTGAACGGGCACCAACCGTCGGCCAAGGCCACGGCCCGCCGCGCCGAGCGGCGGCTGCGGCCGCCGACCCACATCGGCACGTGCTCCTGACGGGCGCAAGGGTCGATGGTGAGTCCGCCGAAGGAGTAGAACGGACCCTCGTAGGACGGGTTGGGCTCCGACAGCGAGGCCCGCAGCGCCCGCAGGGCGTCGTCGGCCCGTTCGCCGCGGTCGGCGAAGGGGGCGCCGAGCAGATCGAACTCGGCTTTCAAGGTGCCCACCCCCACCCCCAGAACGACCCGTCCCCCGCTGATCTGGTCGAGGGTGCCGTAACGCTTGGCGATCTCCAGCGGGTGGTGGTAGCCGAGGACGAGCACGAAGGTGGCCAGCCGGATGCGCTGCGTGCAGGCCGCCACGTAGCCGAAGGTGGACAGGGGGTCCCAGTAGCGGGCCCCCCGGCTGACGGCCTCACCATCGGGTACCCCGATGTGCTCGCTGCAGGTCATGAAGTCGTATCCGAGCCGGTCGGCCTGCTCGGCGATGCGCCGTACGTCGTCGATGGTCCCGGTCCGCTCCCAGCGGGCGTGCGCCCCGGTCTGGTTGGTCACCACCGGCGTGGCGATACCCAGCTTCATCCCACCCTCCTCACCCTGTCGATGCGCCGACCCGGACCTCCCCTCGGTCGGGTGCCGGCCGGTCTTTGTGGTCCGACGCACTCTAGGGCCCCCTCGGGGTTGCCCCGGCCCGGCCGGCGCCGCCGACGGCGGGGGGCCCGGTCGGGGGTGGCCGGCGCCGCTCATCGGGGTAGCTCACCACGGTGGGATGCGAGATCAGTAGCTACCCGGCGACCCCCTCGGTGACCGTGGTGGTCGCCACGAGAGACCGACGCGCCGAGCTGCTCAGGAGCCTGGAGCGGTTGGTCGGCCTGCCGGAGCGGCCGGCGGTCGTGGTGGTGGACAACTGCTCCTCCGACGGCTCGGCGGCGGCGGTGCGGTCGGCCTTCCCGGCGGTGGAGGTCATCGCCCTGGCCGCCAACCTCGGGGCCGCCGCCCGCAACGTCGGCCTGCGGGTCGCCAGCACTCCCCTCGTGGCCTTCAGCGACGACGACTCCTGGTGGGCCGACGGGGCCCTGGCCACCGCCGCCCGGCGCTTCTCCGACGATCCCCGGCTGGGCCTCTTGGCGGCCCGGGTGGTGGTGGGACCCGGGGAGGACCTGGACCCGACGTGTGGAGTAATGGCCGGTGGGGTCTTCGACGAATGGCTGCGCCCGTCGCCGGCGGGGCGGCGGGCGGTGACCGGGTTCCTGGCCTGCGGGGCGGTGGTGCGGCGCCGGGCGTTGCTCGGAACCGGCGCTTTCGAGGCCTACATGGTCATCGGCGGCGAGGAGGAGGCGGTGGCCATCGACCTGGCCGCAGCCGGGTGGAAGCTCATCTACGAGCCCGAGGTGACCGCCCATCACCACCCTTCGGCTCGCCGCGAGGCCGATACCCGAACGATGATGACCGTCCGCAACGGGCTGCTCACCCGCTGGACCCGCTACCCCCTCCGGTACTGGCCGGGGGCGTTCGGGGCGGTGATCCGGGCGGGGCGGGCGCGGCCCGGGCCGCCTGTACGGGGTGGCCTGCACGCGCTGGGCGCCGCCGGCTGGGCTCTCAGCCAGCGGCGACCGGTGCCTCCCCCGCTCGCCCGGCGCTTCCACCGCGGGTGAGAAGGACGCCAGCCGGCGGGAGATGACCTCAGGTCCGTTGCTGCGACCGGCGTCATCCCGGCACGCCAACCTTCTACGAAACGTAGCGCCGGGCCCGCGAGTTGGGCAGGTCCCCGTCGAGAAGAGACAGTTCGGCGGCCACCTCAGGGCGCAGGCCGCGGCGCTGGCCGAGCACCCACGGCCATCCCGCCAACGCCTCCCCCACCGCCCGGGCCGACTGGGCGTCGGGCGGCAACTGGCGCAGGAGCCCGGCGGTGCGCCGCCAGGCGTCGCCGATCGGACGTCGCGACCAGGTGAACCAGAGCGTGTTGCGGATCCCCTGGCGCCGCCTCAGGTGGGCGTCACGCTGGACTGAAGCGGCATGGTGGATCTCCAGGCCGTCCAGGTAGGCCATGTCCCACCCGGCGTCGAGCAGATCGGCTCCGAGCAGTTCCTCCTCGCCGCCGATGAGGAGCCGCCCGGCGAATCCCCCGACGCCCTCGAAGGCCCTCCGGCGCACCACCGAGGCGCCCGCCAGGAAGCTGACCAGCCCGCGACCTGGGGACTGTGTCCGGTGGATGGGGCTGGCCGCCATCTCCTCCGACACCGGGTCGGTCCGCCCTTCCGGCTCCACGACGATGCGGGCCGTCACCACCGCCAACCGCGGATGGCGCCGCATCACCTCTACGGCCCGCTCCAAGGAGCCCGGCGACCACCAGGTGTCGTCGTCGCAGAAGGCCACGAAGGGGGTCGCGACCCGGCCGACGCCGATGTTGCGCCCGGCCGCGCCGAAGTTGCTGCCCAGGGGCACGACCTCCACCTGGGGGAACCGGGCGCGGACCTGGCGCACCGAGTCGTCGGTCGACCCGTTGTCAACGACCACGATGGGCCGCGGCGCCGGCGACGTCTGCGGCCCGGTCAACTTGGTGAGCGTCCGGCACAGCTCCCGGCTTCGGTTGCGGGTGATCACGACCACGGCCAGATCGGCCGCCGTCCCGGGGGCTTCGGCCGCCGCCGTGCCTCCGATTCCCCCGGTCGAGCACCAGCGTCGGGATCGCCCACCCATGTCGAAGCCGGTACTACCCCCCGCGGCGGCGACCAAACGGGGCCGCCCACCATGTCGGGCCGGGATCGACGCTGTCACCGTGGAGGCGCCCCCCGTCCCCGCCATGGTCTCGCCCGCGGTCAACTCGACCACGGCGGTCGCGGCCCGAAGCGACCGCCTCGCTCAGTGGACCAACAGGTCCGACTGGGCCGCGCTGATCTCCTCGACCACGCTCAGGACGTCGCGGATGTGGGCGTCGACGCCTCCGGTGAGCGACTGGATCTCCTCGATCAGTTTGGTCACCTGAGCTGCCGCGGTCGCCGTCTGCTGTGACAGATTCTTGACCTCCGAAGCCACGACGGAGAAACCCCGCCCGGCGCTGCCGGCCCGGGCCGCTTCGATGGTGGCGTTGAGGGCCAGGAGGTTGGTCTGGCTGGCGATTTGGCGGATGAGCGAGACGATGGTGCCGATCCCCGCCGACTGCGTGGCCAACCGGTCCATGGATGAGCCGGCGGCGTGGGCCGCCTCGACGCCACGGCTGGCCAGCGACGCCGCCGAGATGACCTTGGCCGAGCGCTCCTCCACGGCCTGCGTCTGCATGATCCGGGACATGGCGTCGGAAACGAGTCGGCCCACGCTGCGCAGTGAGTCCATCCGGTCGGCCAGCGGCTCGAGGGTCCACGTGGCGAAGAAGTCCATGGTTCCGACTACCTCGCTGCCGATGATGATCGGGAAGCAGACCCCTGACTGGACCCCGGCCCGGCGGGCCACCGGAGCCCGCACGCAGTCGGTCATGTCCCCCAGGTCGGCCACGAAGACCAGGTCGCGGGACTTCCATGCCCGACCTGACAGCCCCACGCCGCACTCGAAGGTGGACTGCAGCGTCATCTTGCGGAACTCCTCCCCGGCATCGCCCGACTCCACCGAGAAGTGCAGACGCCGGTCCGTGGGATCCACCCGCCAGTAGGAGCCGTAGGCCCACCCGAAGGCCTCGCGGACGGTATCTAGAGCGATGCGGGCGGCCTCCTCCACGCTCCTGGCGTCGCTCACCGCGACGAGCACCTTGTTGAGGGCCTTGGTGTTCTCCTCACGTTTGCGTTGCAGCGTCAGATCGTGGCAGCGCGAGATGGCCGACGACACCAACCGCGAGATGGTCCGCAAGGCGTCGAGCCGGTGCTCCGAGGGCGCGAGCACCTCCGCCGTCAGGAAGTCCATGGTGGCTATCACCTGGCCGTCGACGATGATGGGGAAGCACACGCCGGAGCGGATGCCGGCCCGGCGGGCCACCGGGGCCCGCACGCAGTCGGTCACCTCGCCGAGGTCCTGGACGAATATCAGCCTCCGCTCGGCCCACGCTCGTCCCGACAGCCCGACGCCTTCGGCGAAGCTGGCGGTGCGGGTTACCTCGCAGAACTCGGGTCCGGCCTGACCCGACTCGTAGCTGAAGCGCAGGACGGCGTCCTTGGGGTCGACCGCCCAGTACGAGCCGTAGGCCCAGCCGAAGGTGTCGCGGACCCGGTCGAGGGCGATGGTGGCGGTCTCCTCGACCGTCCCGGCCCGGCTCAGCTCCTCCACCACCCGGCCGATGGCCTCGATGTCGGCCCGAGCCTCGGCGAGGGCGTCGACACCACCGCTCGGGCCACCGCTCGGGCCACCGCTCGGGCCCCCGCTCGGGCCCCCGCTCGTCGAGACGGTCACGCGGTTGGTCTCACTCCTGGGCGTTCGCAAGTTGGGCTCCTTTGCTGCCTCGATACCTTCGCTCCGCCCCACCGGGACCCAGGGGATTCTTCGGGAGCTACCCGAGCAACGGAACGCCCGGCGACCGTCTTTAGCGAGGCGGCCGACCGGCCCCCGGCCCAGGGCGTGGCGCCGCGGATTGCCGCAATTCGGTAGCGCGTCCGCGCCACCGGTCCGGCACGGGCCAGGCCACCGGATCCGTGCCGGCGCCCGGACCGCTACCGGGTCCCCGTCGGTGGGCGGGCTCAGACCTCGGGCCGCAACCGGGCCTCGAGGTGGTGGGTCATGTCGTGGCCGACGGCCGCCATGGCCAGCCGGTAGCGGATCTCCGCCGGATCGACGACCAGGTCCCTCTCCAGGTCGGTCACGTCCTTGGCCGAAGGCGTGGTGGCAACCACCCGGGAGCGCAACCTGAGCGTGGAGCCGTTGAGGGCCCCTTCATCGACCTCCACCACACCGGTCGGGTGGGCCACCACCAGTTCCACCCGCCCGGGCCGGGGCATCCGCAGGTAGCCGACCTCGGCGTGCAACGGCCGACCGTCGTCGGCCGCGAACGTCCGCTGGGCGTAGGCCAGGAAAGGTTTGCCGGTCGATGTGAAGGTGACCGTCTCGCGGTAGGAGAACGGCTCGATGGTCGGGTACTCGCCCCGGCCCTCGCCGCTCCAGGTCCCCACCAGGAAAGCCAGCGCCTGCATGTCGGGGTGGATCGAGGGGTTCATCGGCCCAGTATCGCCTACGCCCCGCTACGCCCCCGACGGTCCCGGACGATGCCCTCCACCAGGTACCGGATGTGCAGGTCGAAGAGGTGGTCGGTCTCCTCCGGGCCCACGCCCGCCGGGTCTCCGCCGGGGCGTCGTCGGTGCCGGCCTGACGGGCCGGTCGGCGGGCGGCGGTGCTCGGTGGTGGCGAAGCCGGCGACGGCCCACAGGATGAGCCGGCAGGCCTGGACCGCCTCGTCGGCCTCGAAGCCGTGGGCCCGCAGGGTCTCGATCAATGGGCGGGACGCCTCCACGAACGGCCACCGGCGCAGGCCCACCGTCCGCATGTCGGCGGTGCGCAGCAGGCGGGCCCGCACCGCCCGGGCCCACCGGGCGGCGTAATCGGTCCAGGACTCCCCTGGCTCGACCGGGGGGGCCATGCCGGCCAGCAATCGTTCGGCCATGGCCTCGAGGAGCGCCTCCTTGTTGCCGATCCGGCTGTAGAGCGGGACCGGCGAGACGCCGAGGGAGGTGGCCACGCGACGCATGCTGACCGCCGCCAGTCCCCCCTCATCGAGGATGGCGATGGCTGCGTCGACGATCTCGTCGGTCGGCAGATCCATCTCGGGCCGCCCCGCCATTCAGCAACCGCCGCCGTCGAGGGTGATCAACTCGCCCGACAGATACGACGCGGCGTCGCTGGCGAGGAACAGCGCCGTGCCGACGATCTCTTCGGGTTCGGCGATGCGTCCCAGGCTGACGTTGGCGGCGAGGTTCCGGCGCACCTCCTCGGTGGGCGCCGACCGGTGGAAGCTGTCGGTGTGGAAGGTGCCGCAGACGATGGCATTAACCCTGATGCCGCGCCCTCCGTACTCCTGGGCGGCAGCCCGGGTCAGCACGTTCTGGGCGGCCTTGGCGGCGGCGTACACCACGGTGAACGGCGAGGGGCGCAGCGACGCCTTGGAGCTGATGTTGATGATGGAGCTGCCCGGCGCCATGTGCTCGGCGGCCAGCGCGATGAGCCGCAAGGGACCTTTGAAGTTGACGTCCATGGTCTTGGCGTAGAGCTCCTCGGTGACGCCGAGCAGCGAGGGGGGCACTGGCGCGATGCCGGCGTTGTTGACCAGAACGTCGATTTTGGCGAAGGACGCGACGGTGGCGGCTACCAGTCGCCCGCACTGGGCCCAGTCGCCCACGTGGCAGGCCACCGCCCGGGCCCGGCCGCCCGCCGCCCGGATCTCGGCGGCCACCGCCTCGCAGGCCTCCTGCTTGCGGCTCGATACGACCACGTCGGCGCCGGCCTCGGCGAAGCCGAGGGCCATGGCCCGGCCGAGACCCCGGCTGGCTCCGGTGACGACCACGACCTTGCCGTCGAAACGCAGGGTGGGAACCATGGTGTCCCTAGGCGCCGATCAGGTCGAGGGCACTGGCCAGGGCGGTGTCGGCCTGGGCGCCGAAACGTTGGTGGAGGGGATTGTCGGACTCGCCCCGGACGAACTTGGCGTAGCTCCCCTCGAGGACGATGGCCATCTTCCAGCGGGCCAGCACGTCGTACCAGCCGATGGCCGACAGGTCGCGTCCCGACCGCTCGGCGTAGCGTTCGACCAGGTCGGCGGTGCTCGGCAGACCCGACCGGTCGAAGCGGTGCTCCCCGGCCACGCCCAGTGGCAGCACCCCTCCCGGCCCGGGATGGAAGAACAGCATCCACGACAGGTCCACGAGCGGGTCGCCCAGGCCGGCCATCTCCCAGTCGACCACGGCCAGCAACCGAGCCGGCCGAGCCGGGCTGAACAGGGCGTTGTCCAGCTTGAAGTCACCATGGCAGAGCGCCTGGGGGGCTTCGGCGGGGGCCCGCTCGTCCAGCCACCGGGCCACGTCGGCCGCCCCACTCAGCTCGCGACCGCGGTAGGAGGCCAGCTGGCCGAGCCACTTGGGGATCTGGCGGCGGAGGTAACCGGGGCGGTGCGCCAGGTCCGTGAGCCCGCACGCCGACCAGTCCACCGAGTGGATCTCGACCAGGGCGTCGGTCAGTTCGGCGAGCGCCTCGGCCTGCTGGGCGGGCGAGCCGTCCCAGGCGGGGGGTATCGCCGACCTGATCGGCACGCCGGGGACGTGGTCCATGATGTAGAAGGGGGCGCCGAACACCTCGGGGTCGGCGCAGGCGGCTATGGGCCGGGCCACCCGGACGGGCTGGCCCCATATGGCGTGCAGGATCCGGTACTCGCGCAGAACGTCGTGAGCTCCGGCGGTGTTGGCTCGGCGCGGCGAACGGCGCAGCACCCACCGGTCGGAACCCCGCTGCAGGGCGAACACGTCGCAGGAGCCGCCCCCCACCAGACGCTGGACCTGCAGGTCCCGGTGATCGCCGGCCACCCCGTCGCAGAAGGCGACCAGAGCCCGGGTGTCGTGGTCCTCGGCCATCACGCCACCCCGGCGGCGGCCCGCAACTGCGCCCACTTGGCCTCCGCGGCGGGTCGGCGCGACGGTATGTGCTCGCTCGGCCAACCCTCGACCGGCGAGTAGCCCTTGAGGATGTGGCGGGCCAGCACCGAGCGGTGCAGCTCGTCGGGCCCGTCGCCGATGGGCCCGAAGCGGGTGCTGCGGTACCAGGCCTCCACCGGCAGGTCGGCCGAGTAGCCGAGCGCGCCGCACACCTGGATGGTGCGGTCCAGCACGGCGAGCACGGTCTGGGACACCAGCGCCTTGACCATCCCGAGGTCGGCCCGGACCTCGGCCGCCCCGAGGCGGTCCATCTTCCACGCCGTGTGGAACGTCACCAGTCGGGCCGCCTGGATCTCCATGTGGGAGCGGGCCACGTACTCCTGGATCATCTGGTGCTGGGCCAGCAGCTTCCCGTGGGAGCGGCGCGACACGGCCCTCTCGCACATGATGTCCAGGGCCCGCTGGGACTGGCCGAGCCAGCGCATGGCGTGATGGATCCGGCCGCCCCCGAGGCGGCGCTGGGCCAGGACGAATCCGTCGCCGGGACGCCCTATCAGATGATCGGCGGGTACCCGGCAGTCGACGAACACGACCTCGCTGTGGTTGCCGGGGCGTCCCTGCTCGACGTGGGTGTGGGACATGGTCCCCACGTCACGGACCACCTCCATGCCGGGAGTCCCGGCGGGGACGACGAAGATGGAGGCATGCCGGTGGGGTCGGCTCTCCGGGTTGGTCTCGGCGAACACCAGGGTGAAGTCGGCGCTCGAGGCGTTGGTGATGAACCACTTGTGACCGTTGATGACCCACTCGTCGCCGTCGCGGACCGCCGAGGTGCTGATGACCGTCGGGTCGGCCCCGGCGTTGAAAGGCTCGGTCAGGGCGAAGGCGCTCGACACCTCACCTCGAAGGTTGGGCCACAACCACCGATCCTTCTGCTCGGGGGTCGCCCCATGGGCCAGTAGCTCCATGTTCCCGCTGTCCGGGGCCTGGACCCCGAATACCGACATGGACACCATGCTGCGGCCGATGATCTCCGACATCAGGGCCAGTTTCAGCTGACCGAAGCCGGCGCCGCCGAGTGCGGGGTCGAGGAAGACCCCCCACAGACCCTGCTCCTTGACCTGCGAGCGCAGGTGTTCGCGTACCGCCTTCCACTCGTCGAGGGGGATGTCGTCGAGCACCGGCTCCAGCGGGACGATCTCCTCGTCGATGAACGAGCGCATCCAATCCAACTTGGCCTGGAACTCAGGCTCGGTCTCGAAGTCCCAGCTCACCGCTGCACCACGGCGACGGGCCGGCCCAGCACGGCGCCTCGCGCCAGTGCGTCGAAGGCCGACCGCGGGTCGTCGAAGGGAACCCGGCTGACCGACGGCCGCAGTTCGCCGGCGGCCACCAGGCCGGCCATCTCCTCGAGCATCCCGACCCTCTGGTCCCGGTCGTAGGCCCCCACGAAGACGCCGACCGCCGAGTAGTTGCCGAGCACCAGCCGGTGGGCGTCGAAATGGGGCCATGTCCCCTCCGCGAAACCCACCGCCAGGAACCGGCCCCGGCTGGCGATACAGCCCTGAGCGGCGTCCCCGGCGCGCCCGCCGACCGGGTCGTAGATCACATCCGCCCCGCGTCCCCCGGTGAGGTCCCGTACCGTGGCGGCCACATCGGTCGTCGAGCGGTCGATCACATGGTCGGCCCCGTGGGCCAGGCAGTGGTCCCGCTTGGCGTCGCTGCCGACGACGGCGATCACCGTGGCGCCCCGGGCCCGGGCCACCTGCAAGGCGGCTGAGCCGGTGCCCCCCGCCGCGCCGAGCACCAGCACGGTCTCCGAGGCCGCCACCTCGGCGCGGTCCACGAGCCCGATCCACCCGGTGAGGTAGGCCACCAGGAAGCCGGCCGCTTCGGCGTCGTCGAGCCCGGCCGGGACCTCGTAGACATTGTCATCGTCGGCGACGGTCGTCTCGGCCAGGCCTCCATTGCCGTTCACGAAGTCGGCGAAGGCCATCACCCGACTGCCCACCGGCGTCGCCGCCGCCGAGCCGGCTTCGACCACCGTGCCGCACACTTCCTGGCCGGGGGTGAACGGCAGAGGCGGGGTGAGCGGATAGATGCCGCGGCACATGAACACATCGGGTAGCCCGAGGGCACAGGCCGCCACCTCGATGCGGACCTGGGCCGGCCCCATCGGGGGTGGGTCGGCCGGCTCGAGGCTCAACACCTCGGAGGGCTCCCCTGACCCCCGGACCACCCATCGGCGGGTCCTGGGCCGACCTGCGGTGGCGGGGTTCATGCCCGATCCTCCTGCTTCCTCGGGGCGTGGGCCAGGATCTCGGCGAAGCGACCCTCGAAGGCGGGAGTCAGGTCGCTGTGGGTGATCACCCAGAAGCGGTCGGTCAGCACGGCGTCGACGATCTGATCGGCCACGGCCTCGGGCTCGAGCCCGTCGGGGCCGGTGAAGCCATCCTTTATCCCGAGCCGCCACCGCTCGGCGTCCGGGGTGCGGGCCTCCCCCCCGAGGGCGGCCGGGCGGTTGCGCTCGGCTTCCATGACCTTGGTGTTGGTGCCGCTCGGGCAGACCACCGAGACGCCTATGGGGTCGCCGGTGAAAGCCATTTCCTGGCGCAGCGTCTCGGAGATGGACACCACGCCGACCTTGCTCACCGCGTAGGGCCCGAGAAAGGCGATCCCGCTCACCAGGCCGGCCACAGACGCGGTGTTGACGATGTGTCCCGGGCTTCCCTGGCGGCGCATCACCGGGAGGAAGGCGGATATCCCGTGGATCACCCCCCACAGGTTCACCCCGAGCACCCACCTCCAATCATCGAGCGTCTGGTCGGCGAGCAGGTTGAACGTGGAGACGCCGGCGTTGTTGCAGAGCACGTCGACCCGGCCGTGGCGTTCGAGGACGGCGTCGCGCAGCGCCGCCACCGACGCCGGGTCCGATACGTCGGTGGGAACGGTCAACGTGGCGGGGGGAAGAGCTCGGGGGCCGGGCCGCACGGCTGCGTCGAGGGCTCCGGCCTCGACATCGGCGATGACCACCGATGCGCCCCGCTCCGCCACCGCCCGGGCCAGAGCCAGACCAATGCCGCTGGCTCCCCCGGTCACCACGACGACCTTGCCTTCGAACGTGTCCACTGGCCCTCCTCCTCCCCCCGGGCCGCCGCTACCGGACGACCTGTTTAAATCACAGCGTAATACAATTACGATGGTCGGTCATCTGCCCGACGCCGCCCCAGCCGCTCCGCTCCGCTCCGGTCATGGCATCCATGGACCGCTCCGGGCATTGACACTTTAAGGTCATAGCCTTAAAGTAGGGGACGTGGTCGGGGGGATCCGCGCTCAACTGATCGACGTCGCGGAGCGGATCGCGGCGACCCGGGGTATCGGGGCCATGACCCTTCGGGAGGTCCAAGTCGAGTCGGGGCAGCGCAACAAGTCGGTCGTCCAGTACCACTTCGGCTCGCGCGACGGCCTCATCGGCGCGGTCATGGACGCCCGGATGGGACCCATCAACGCCCGGCGCCTCGAGTGGCTCGAAGACCTGGGAGGCGAACCCGACCTGCGGTCACTCGTCGAGGCCCTGGTTCGTCCCCTGGCCGACCTGACGGTGCTCACCGACAGCAGCTACTGGGCCCGCTTCCTCCTCCAGGCCTCCTTCGACCCGGCCTTTCGGGACCTGGTCCAGGCCTCCTTCACCGCCAGCAGCTTCCGCGCCGTCAGGACCGGTCTGATACGCCGCCTGACCGATGTGCCGAGAAGCCTGAGGCAGCACCGCGTGGACATGATGGTCGGTTTCATGCTCGTGGCGCTGTCCACCACCGAGGAGGCCCGTGACGGCGGACGCCTGGCGCCCACCGCGGCGGCCCGCCACGTGGCCGACCTGGTCGACATGTGCTGCGGGCTGCTGACGGCACCGACGTCGGGCACCACCCCGCCGACGCGGGCCGGGATGGGCCTCGAGACCGCCGCCTCGCCCGCGGCCCGACACTAGGAGAGCATGTATGACCACGATCCGGGAGATGTCCGACCGCCATTGGGACGGCGGCGGGGATCTCGTCTTCGAGGAGCATCCGGTGCGGCCCATAGCCAACCGGGCCGCCGAGGAGATCGCCGACGGTGTCCTCTGCCTGAAGAGCATCGCCAGCGTCACCGCCATCGACA
>JAGWSF010000182.1 GCA_028876385.1 Acidobacteriota bacterium
CTGGCGGACCAGCGTCGCCAGGCCCTCCGGGGGCAGGCTCAACGTCCCGGCCATCACCTTTCCGTGGCCGTAGCTGCAGCCGATGGGGACCGCCGGTAGGACCACCGCGCCGGTGCGTTCGGACACCGCTTCACACACCGCTGTGGCAATTATGGTGTCAGTACCGCAGGGAAGGTGGGGGCCGTGCTGCTCGGTCGCACCGACCGGCAGCAGCCCGACGTCGGTCGGGCGCCCGGCGAACAGGGAACCGACCTCCGGCCAGGCCAGGTCGGCCCATCTGAGCGGACCGGTGGCCGTCTCGGGTCCGGAATGAGGGGTCATTCGGGCGCCACCTCAGAACATCGTCAGGTAGGTCTGGCGTTCCCAGTCGCTGACCTGAGCGTGGTAGGAGTTCCATTCGGCGTTCTTCATCTCGGCGTAGGCCGAGACGAACTGGGCGGGGAACACCTCGTGGGTGAGCGGGTCGGCGACGAAGGCGTCGATGGCCTCGAGCAGGTTGCGGGGCAGGCGGGTCCGCGCCGGCCCGGCCTCGCCGGTCGAGGTCTCCGACCAGTTGTAGGTGAGATCGTCCACGGACTCACCCGGGTCGAGCTGCTTCTTGACCCCTTCCATCCCGGCCGCCAGCAGGAACGCCGCCGCCAGGTAGGGGTTGGCGGCGGCGTCGACCTGCCGGTTCTCGATACAGGGCCGGTTCCGGGGGAGGCGCAGCATGCAGGACCGGTTGTTGTCCCCGTAGGCCGCCCACACCGGTGCCCACGACACGTTGCCGTCGGCCAGACGGGGCTGGAGGCGCTTGTAGGAGTTGACCGTCGGGGTGCAGATCGCCGACAGAGCCGGGGCGTGTCGAAGTATCCCGGCGGCGAACGAGTAGGCGATCTTGCTCCAGCCTTTGCCTCTGGTGTCGGCCTCGTCTCGGAACAGGTTCTGGCCCGTCTCGGCGTCGACCAGGCTCATGTTGAAATGGGCGCCCGACCCCCACGCCTCGGTGTAGGGCTTTGGCATAAATGTTGCCAACAGTCCGGCCTGCTTGGCGATCTGCTTGACCATGAGCCGGAACAGCGTGAGCCGGTCGGCCATGCGGAGGGACTCGGCGTAGTCGAAGTCGAACTCGAACTGGCCGTCCCCGCCCTCGTGGTCGAAGGAGAACACTCCGAAGTCGGTCTCGTTCATGGCCTTCACCATCGGGTGCAGGAAGTCCATGGCGTCGAGGGTTGATTCCACGTCGTAGGCCGGGGTGGGACGCAGGTAGCCGGATCGGGCCATCGGCTCCAGGTATCCGGCACCGGTCGGCTCCTTCACCACGTACAGCTCGGTCTCGACGCCCAGGTTCATCACGAACCCGGCCGCCTTGGCCTCCTCCACCTGCTTCTTGAGGATGGAACGGGTGCACAATGCGAAGCTCTCGCTCCCCCCGAACAGGAGGTCGGCCGCCATGAACGCGAAGCGCCGGTCCCACGGCAGCACCGTCAGCGTGGACGGGTCGGGCATGGCCACGCACTCGTCCTCGTCGGGGGTCATGCGCCCCAGATCGCCCATCCCCCGCGGCGTGTAACGCTCGTGGCCGGCGATCAGCGGGCCGAGGTACTGAACGGGGACGCACTTCGACTTGGCCCGTCCCGTTACGTCGATCCACGAGGCGAAGACGTACTCCACTCCCTGTCCCGACAGTTCAGCAGCCAAATCTTCGTGCTGCTGCTCGATGGTCTTTACCGTGTCCACTCCTGATGGCTCCTTAACTATGCGGGTGGCCACCGAACGGACGAAGCCCGGGAAGACGTTGGCCTCCCGGGCTTTTATCCCTCCGTGTCACACGGCCGTGGCCGCATGTGCCCCTCTCGGTCCAGACCTCACCGCCGCCGCCCGTGGGCGGTTGTGGCGGGACTGCGGAACCCTAGGAGCAGTTAGGTTTTCAGGTTGACCAGTTAGTCCGTCCTCCTACGGAAACCGTGTCCGGCTACCTCTGCCACTGACAGTAAGGACCAGATATTTCTCTGTGGTGTCACGAACATGAACGCTTCGTTTCGGGCGCCGCCCTCCCCACACCCTCTTGACAAAGCTCGACGTCTTCCACTACTATCGAACATACGTTCGCTCTCGTCGATTGATGGTGTTATGGTCGAATCGACGGGAAATGCGGGGATGATCGTCGGCTTCGGGCCGGCCTGGACGGGTTGGTGGTCTATGTCCGGGGTGTTCTGGTGTGCCGTGATCTGGTGGCAGTTCGACAATCGATTGGTGACTACGCCAAGACCTTCGAGGCTGACAGGCTGAGCGGCGCCGACGCAGCTCGGGTGGTGTCTTTGTGCGCGGCCATCGAGGCGTCGGTCTCCAGCGTAAAGTCGCTGGCCGCGGCCCGGATGGCCGAAACCGGTTCGTGGCGGACCGAGGGCTACCGTTCGGCCGAGGAGCAGTTGGCTGACCGTGCAGGGATCGGTACCGGCCTGGCCCGGCGGCAGCTGCACCACGCCAAACGGTTGTCCGAGCACCCTGAGGTGGCACAGGCCGCGCTATCAGGGGAACTGTCAGCGGAGCCGGCCGAACTGGTCGCCATGGGCGCCGACGCCGATCGTTCCAAGACGGCCGGCTTGATCGACAAGGCTCGGTCGTCGTCGGTGGGGGAGCTGCGCGACGAGGTGGCCCAGGTCCGAGCCGACCACGTCGATCGCGAGGCTCAGCGCCGACGCATCCACGCCGCCCGCAAGCTGCGCAGCTACACCGATCTCGAGGGCGCCTGGCGTCTGGTCGGGACTGGGAACGTCGAGGACGGCATGACCCTCGCCGGGCTGCTCACTCCGATCCGCCAACGCCTCAACCGGCTCCGCCGTGACGCCGGACAGGACCTGCAGAGCTTCGAGCAACTCGACTACGACGCGCTGGTCACCGTGGCCCGGATCGCCTGCGGCCGAGACGGCGAGCTGTCGCTGCTGGACCTGCGCGACCTGGGCCTGTTCTCCCAGATGGACCTCCCCACCGCACCCCCCAGGACCCCCGCCACCACCACGCCACCCGGCCCGGTCCCACCCGGCCCGGTCCCACCCGGCCCGGTCCCACCCGGCCCGGTCCCACCCGGCCCGGTCCCACCCGGCAGCATCCCACCCGCCACGTCGCCGCCGGGTGGGGGCGCCCACTGCGGGACCGGTCCCCGGCCTCCCGCCGGTGGCTCGGGCACACCCCCAGCGGGACCGCTCGACCGTCCTACCCGAGGGCGGTCGGTCGGGGCCGGCGCACCGTCTGGGACGGCATCGCTTTTCGATGATCTGGTCTCCCCGCCAGCGGCTCAGCCCGGCACGCCTGATCCGGCGGGCCTGCCCCCGGCGGGCCTGTCTCCGGTGGGCATCCCCCCGGCGGCCCTGCCCTCGGCGGGCTTGTCCCCGGCGGGCGTCCCCCCGGCGGGCGTCCCCTCAGCAGACCTGCCCTCGGCGGGCTTGTCCCCGGCGGGCCTGTTCCCGGTGGGCGTCCCCCCGGCGGCCCTGCCCTCGGCGGCCCTGCCCTCGGCGGGCTTGTCCTCGGCGGGCCTGTTCCCGGGGGGCCGGGAGGAAGCGGCCCGACCGGCC
>JAGWSF010000183.1 GCA_028876385.1 Acidobacteriota bacterium
AGATGGTGGTGAAGGGCAAGGAGTTCGACGAGATCTACGACCTGGTCGGGGTCCGGGTGCTGGTCGAGTCGGTGAAGGACTGCTGGGCCGCCCTCGGGGCCATCCACGGGGCCTGGACCCCGGTTCCGGGTCGCTTCAAGGACTACATCAACACCCCCAAGTTCAACCTCTACCAGTCGCTGCACACCACCGTGGTGGGACCCCAGGGCAAGGCCCTCGAAGCGCAGATACGCACCTACGAGATGCACCGGCGGGCCGAGTGGGGGATCGCCTCGCACTGGGGTTACAAGGAGAAGGCCTCGCCCGCCGACGTGGCGTGGCTGCAGCGCATCGTCGACTGGTCGGCCGAGAGCACCGACCCCTCCGAGTTCCTCGAGACCCTGAAGCTGGATCTCGACACCGACGAGACCTACGTCTTCACCCCCAAGGGCGATGTGGTGTCCCTCCCGTTGGAGGCCACCCCCATCGACTTCGCCTACGCCATCCACACCGAGATCGGCCACCGCTGCATCGGCGCCAAGGTGAACGGTCGTCTGATACCGCTCGACTCCCGTCTGAGCTCGGGCGACACCGTGGAGATCTTCACCTCCAAGGTCCCCTCGGCGGGACCGAGCCGGGACTGGCTGAAGATCGCGGTGAGCCCCCGGGCCCGCAACAAGATCCGCCAGTGGTTCAGCCGGGAGCGCCGCGAGGACGCCATCGAGACGGGCAAGGAGGAGCTGGTCAAGGCTCTCCGCAAGGAGGGGCTCCCGGTCCAGCGCCTCACCAACTCGTCCCTGCTCAGGCAGGTCGCCGAGACCCTCAACTACGCCGACCTCGACGCCCTCCACGCCGCCGTCGGCGAGAGCCACGTGTCGGCCCAGGCGGTGGCCCAGCGCGTCGCCCGGGAGCTGCGCGGCGGGGACCACGAGGACCAGCTTCCGAGCACCGCCCGCAAACCCCGCCGGGGCGCCGGCAACCGGCGCGGCGTCGGCGTGCACGTCGAGGGACTCGACGATGTGATGGTGCGCCTGTCGCGTTGCTGCACCCCGGTCCCCGGCGACGAGATCATCGGTTTCGTCACCCGCGGTCGGGGGGTCAGCGTGCACCGCAGCGACTGCGCCAACGCGGCGTCGCTCGCCAGCGGTGACGTGGGGCGGATGATCGAGGTGGAATGGGACCGTGAGAGCACCGGCAGCTTCGTCGCCGCCATCGAGCTCAAGGCCCTCGACCGCACCCGGCTGGGCGTCGACGTGTGGAAGGTCATCTCGGACAACCACCTGAACATCCTGCGCAGCGATTCCCTCACCGCCCCCGACCGGGTGAGCCGTATGCGCTTCGAGTTCGAGCTGGCCGACCCCGCCCACCTCGACTCGCTCCTGTCGGCGCTGAAGCGCATCGACAGCGTCTACGACGCCTACCGGGTGCTGCCCGGCCGGGGGTAGGCCCGGACCGGGTGCCGCCCGACGGCGCCAGGCCCCGGGTCGGCGGCTCCGGCCGGTAGTCTCGGTCGGCCATGGCCGAACTGCGTCACCCTCCCGGAACCTTCGATGTGATGCCGGCCGAGTCCGGGCCGTGGCAGTCGGTGGTGACCACCTTCGCCCGCGTGGTGTCGTCGGCCGGCTACGGGCTCATCCTGACCCCGACCTTCGAGGACATCGGGGTGTTCCAGCGCATCGGGGAGTCAACCGACGTGGTGCGCAAGGAGATGTACGACTTCCTGGACAAAGGGCAGCGTCATGTGGCTCTGCGCCCCGAGCAGACGGCGTCGGTGGTCCGGGCCTTCATCCAGCACCGCCCGACCACCCCCTGGAAGGCCTGGTACGCCGGCTCGCAGTTCCGCTTCGAGCGGCCCCAGGCCGGTCGCTTCCGGGAGTTCCACCAGCTCGGGATAGAGGCCTTCGGCAGCGCCGACCCCGACCTCGACGTCGAGGTGATAGCCCTCGGATGGGAGTTCTACCGGGCCCTGGGCATCCACCGCCTGGAGCTCCTGGTCAACTCCCTCGGTGACTCCGCCTGCCGCCCGGCGTACCGGCGGCTGCTGGTCGACTACCTCAACTCTCGGCGCGACGAGCTGTGCGACGAGCACCGCGACCGCATCGCCGACAATCCACTGCGGGTCCTCGACTGCAAACGACCGGAATGCCGGTCGGTGACCGCGTCGGCGCCGCGCCAGGTGGATCATCTCTGCGCCGACTGCGCCGCCCATTTCGCCCGCGTCACCGAGGGCCTGGCCGCCCTGTCCATCCCCTTCACCCTGCAGCCGACGCTCGTGCGCGGCCTCGACTACTACACCCGGACCACCTTCGAGTACGCCGGCACGGCCCTGGAGTCGGCCCAGAACGCCCTCGGTGGGGGCGGCCGCTACGACGGGCTGGTCGCCGCCATGGGCGGACCCGACACCCCGGCCGTCGGCTTCGCGCTGGGCGTCGAGCGTATCCTGCTGGCCCTGACCGCGGAGGCCGTGACCGCCCGGCCGGTGGCCCCGCTCGACGCCTTCGTGGTGGACTTCTCCGGGGGGGCGGTGGCCCGGGACCTGACGGCCCGCCTGCGGGCCGCCGGCCTGCGGGTCGACCGCAGCTTCGACGCCCGTTCCCCGAAGGCCCAGTTCAAAGCGGCCGACCGCTCCGGGGCCCGTTTGGCGCTGATCGTAGGGCCCGACGAGGCCGCGGCCGGCACCGTGGCCCTCAAGGACCTGCACCACGGCGGCGAGCAGGTGTCGGTGCCGAGCGAACTGATCGTCGGCGAGGTGACGCGCCGCCTAATCTGATGGCCTTGAGCGCCGCCGCCGTAGCCCTCACCGCCGTCTCCACCGCCATCGTCCTCACCTTGGCGTTCGCCGCCCTGTCCCTGCGGCGCAGCGCCCGCGACCTGCGCCTGCTGGTGGAGGAGATGACCGAGCACGCCGCGGCGGTGATCGACGACGCCGAGGCGACCATCGCCCGGGCCCGGGGCGAACTGCAGCGCGTCGACGACCTGGTCGGCTCGGCCGAGGCCATCACCGAGACCGTCGGCTCGGCCTCCCGGGTGGCCCACGCCGTGCTGGCCACCCCGCTGATCAAGGTGCTGGCCTTCGGAGCGGGCACGGCTCGCGCCGGCCGGCGCATGCGAGGGATCGGCTGATGTTCAAACGGGCCCGGTGGCTGACCACCGGAGCGGCGGTCGGCTTCGGTGGCTCCCTGTGGTTGCAGCGCAAGGTCAAAGCGGCGGCGACCCGCTACCGGCCCGCCGGTGTCGCCGAGGCGGCCGCCAGCCGGGCTCGGGACGCCCTGGAGGAGGGTCGGGCCGCCATGCGCCAGCGCGAAGCCGAGTTGCGCGGCGACAGTGGCAGGCGACGAGGCCCCACGTCGTAGGCTGGAGCACGTCATGGACGCCACCTCGCTGCGCCGCGCCTTCACGCAGTACTTCACCGACCGGGGTCACACCGCGGTCGCCTCATCGGGCCTGATCCCGCACCACCCCCGGGCCCCTCTATTCACCAACGCCGGGATGAACCAGTTCATCCCGTATTTCGTAGGCGAGGAGGTGCCCCCTTACCCACGGGCGACGAGCATCCAGAAGTGCGTCCGTATCCGCGGCAAGCACGACGACATCGAGCTGATCGGCCGGACCACCAGGCATCTCACCTTCTTCGAGATGCTCGGCAACTTCAGCTTCGGTGACTACTTCAAGGAGCGGGCCATCCCGCTCGCCTGGGAGCTGCTGACCGGCGCGTTCGGGCTCGACGGTGACCGGCTGTGGGCCAGCGTCTACCTCGACGACGACGAGGCCGCCGAGATCTGGCGCACCGGCGTCGGCCTGCCCGCCGAGCGCATCCAGCGCATGGGCGAGGACAATTTCTGGGAGATGGGCGACACCGGCCCCTGCGGTCCCTGCTCGGAGATCTACTACGACCGAGGTCCGGAGTGGGGGCCCGAAGGCGGACCGCTCCACGGGGGGGAGGAGCGCTACGTCGAGATCTGGAACCTGGTGTTCATGCAGTTCGACCGCCAGGCCGACGGCTCGCTGCTGGCCCTGCCCAACCCGAGCATCGACACCGGGGCCGGGCTGGAGCGCATCCTGACCGTGTCCCAGGGTGTCCCGGCGGTCTGGGACACCGACGTCATCCGACCGGTGATCGCCGCCGCCGAGAAGTTCACCGGCCGCCGCTACGGCGATGACGACGAGGTCGACGTGGCCCTGCGCATCCTGGCCGACCACGCCCGCTCGATGACCTTCCTCATCGGCGACGGCGTGTTCCCGAGCAACGAGGACCGGGGTTACGTCCTGCGCCGCCTGATCCGCCGGGCCGTACGTCAGGCCTTCACCCTCGGCGTGGACCGGCCGGTGACCCCCGACCTGGTGGAGGCGTGCGTGGAGGTCATGGGCGACGCCTACCCCGACCTCGGCCGGTCGGCCGGCTTCATCACCGACGTGGCGGCCCGGGAGGAGGCCCGGTTCCGCACCACCCTGCGTTCGGGCCTGTCCATGCTCGAATCCGAACTGGCCCAGGGCCGCTCCGAGATATCGGGCGAGGTGGCCTTCAGGCTGCACGACACCCACGGCTTCCCCGTCGAGCTGACCCGCGAGGTGGCCGCCGAGCGGGGCGCCACCGTCGACGAGGACGGCTTCCGCAACGCCATGCGCCACCAGCAGGAGCAGTCCGGCCGGGGCGCCAAGAAGGTGGCCGCCTCGGGCGAGCTCGGCGAGACCTACCGGCGCCTCCTCGAGGAGGCCGGGCAGACCCGCTTCGTCGGCTACACCGACCTGACGGCCACCGCCACCGTGACCGGCGTGGTGGAGCGCGAGGACGGCACGCTGGAGGTGTTCCTGTCCACCACCCCCTTCTACGCCGAGGGGGGAGGCCAGGTCGGCGACACCGGGACCATCGAGACCGACACCGGGTCGGCCCGGGTCCTGGACACCACCTACGCCCTGCCCGGGTTGACCCGCCACACCGTCACCGTCGAGACCGGCGAGATCCACCCTGGCCAGTCAGCCACGGCCAGCGTCGACGCGCCGCGCCGGGCCGCCATCCGCCGCAACCACACCGGCACCCACCTGCTGCACTGGGCTCTGCGCCACGTCCTCGGCGACCACGTCAAGCAGCAGGGTTCGCTGGTCGCCCCCGACCGGCTGCGTTTCGACTTCACCCACTACAGCCCCCTTCAGCCCGAGGAGATCGCCCGCATCGAGGACCTGGTCAACGCTGCGGTGCTGGCCGACGAGGATGTGGACATCACCGTCATGCCCCGCTCGGAGGCCGACGCCGCCGGGGCCATCGCGTTCTTTGAGGACAAGTACGGCGACGAGGTGCGGGTCATCAGGGCCGGGTCGCAGTCCCTCGAGCTGTGCGGGGGCACCCACGTGGAACGCCTCGGGCAGATCGGCCCGGTCGAGATCGTCTCGGAGGGCTCCATCGGCTCCAACCTGCGCCGCATCGAGGCCACCACCGGGACCGCCACCCTGCAACGGCTCCGCCACGCCGAACGCCTCATCGCCGAGACCGCGGCCCTGCTGCGGGCCCGCCCCGACGAGCTGACCGAGGCCGTCGAGCGCAAGCTGGGTGACTACCGGGACATCGAGCTGCGCCTCCGGAAGTCCGAACAGGCGGCCCTGGCCGGCCGGGCCCTCCAGATCGCCGAGGGCGCCTCCGACGGAGTGGTGGTGGCCCGCGTCGACGGCCTGCCTCCCGACCAGTTGCGGGAGCTGGCCTCCCAGGTGCGCCAGGCCGGTGCGCTGCAGACGGTGGTGCTCGGCGGAACGCCCGACGGGGAGAAGGTGTCCCTGGTTGCGGTCGTGGCCAAGGGGGTGACCCCCACCGCTCCCGAGCTCATCGGGCCGGCCGCCGCCACTGTGGGGGGTGGCGGGGGAGGCCGCAACCCCGAACAGGCCATGGCCGGGGGGCGCGACGCCTCCCGCCTCGACCAAGCGCTGGAGCAGGTGCGCGCCGCTCTTGCCGGATGAGCGCCCCCGGTCGCCTGCTCGGTCTGGACCTCGGGAGCCGTCGCATCGGGGTGGCGGTCACCGACGCCGGTCGGATGGTGGCCACCGCGGTGGCCACCATCG
>JAGWSF010000184.1 GCA_028876385.1 Acidobacteriota bacterium
GCCGGCTCCCGACCGGCGCTCGCCGGCCGCCCCGGCGGGGTCGGGTGGTGGGGCGCGACCCTCAGAACAGCTTGGGCCCCTCGCCCGACGCGTCCGGCTGGCCCGACGAGGCCGGTTGGCGCGGGGCGTCGAGCCCGAGGTGCAGCCAGGCGCGGGGGGTGGCGACGCGCCCGCGTGGGGTGCGCATCAGCAAACCGAGTTGGAGCAGGAACGGCTCGTAGACGTCCTCGACGGTGTCGGTCTCCTCGCCGACGCTGACGGCCAGCGTGGACAGGCCGACGGGGCCGCCCCCGAAGCGCAGGCAGACCGCCTCGAGGATGGCCCGGTCGACCTTGTCCAAGCCGAGGTCGTCCACCCCGAACAACTCGAGACCCCTCTGGGCCACCGCCAGGTCCACCCGCCCGTCACCTCGTACCTCGGCGAAGTCGCGCACCCGCTTCAGGAGGCGGTTGGCGATACGCGGTGTCCCCCGCGACCGCCGGGCGATCTCGGCTGCACCGGCCGGCTCGAGGTCCATGGCCAGGATGCTGGCCGAGCGCCCGATGATGCGCTCCAGGTCGCCGGGGTCGTAGTAGTCCAGGCGGGCCACGAAACCGAAGCGGTCCCGCAGCGGACCGGTGATGAGACCGGTGCGGGTCGTCGCCCCGACCAGGGTGAAGCGGGGCAGGTCGAGACGGATGCTGCGGGCGCTCGGTCCCTTGCCCAGCACGATGTCGAGCTGGAAGTCCTCCATGGCCGGGTACAGGATCTCCTCGACCGCCCGCCCCAGCCGGTGGATCTCGTCGACGAACAGCACGTCGCCCTCGGCGATGTTGGTGAGGATGGCGGCCAGGTCCCCGGCGCGCACCAGGGCCGGCCCCGACGTGACCCGCAGACCGGCGCCGACCTCGTTGGCCACGATGCCGGCCAGGCTGGTCTTGCCCAGTCCCGGCGGTCCGGCGAAGAGCAGGTGGTCCACCGGCTGCTCGCGCCGGCGGGCCGCCTCGAGCATGATCTCCAGATGCTCCTTGAGCAGCGCCTGGCCGACGAACTCGGCCAGGCGCCGGGGGCGTAGACCGATCTCCTCGGCCGACTCGATGGGGTCGGCGACGGGGTCGACGGCGCGGAGGGTTCCCTCCTCCCTCACCGCCGGCCCCCAAAGCCTGGCCCGGGCGGCCCGGGCCGCCTCATCGGGCCGTCGCCAGTTCCCGCAGGGCCGACCGCAGATGCTCCTCCACGGTGCCACGGTCGGGCAGGCCGGCCATGGCGTGGCGGATCTCGTCGGTCCCGTAACCGAGGGCGGCCAGCGCGTTGCGCACGTCGGCGCGCACCGACGCGTCGGGGTCGTCGCCTCCCGTAACCGCCGATCCGGGCAGCTCGGGGACACCCCCACCGAGGTCGCCTTCGAGCCGGGACTTGAGCTCCACCACCAGGCGCGCCGCGGTCTTGCGGCCGATCCCGGGGACGAGGGTCAGCGCGTCGAGATCGTCGGCCATGACGGCGCGTTGCAGGGCCGCCGGGCTGTGCACCGACAGAAGGGCCAGGGCCACAGCCGGTCCCACCCCGTGGGCCCCGATCAGAGCCTCGAAGCACACCCGCTCGTCGCGTGACGCAAAGCCGAACAGCACGATGGCGTCCTCCCGGACGTGGGTGTGGACGTGGAGGAACACCGAGGCGCCGAGCGGGCCGATCACCGAGGCCGCCCCGCTCGGCACCACCGCCCGGTAGCCGACCCCGCCGACCTCGACGAGGACCTCGACGCCGCCGGCGGGGCGGGCCCGGCGGTCCAGGAGGGTGCCGCGCAGGGACCCGATCAAGGCACCACCCCCGCCATGTGACGCAGCCCGGCCCCCGACAGGTGGGTGATGGCCAGGGCCAGGGCGTCGGCCCGGTCGGCGGGGCGGGGCGGCTCGGAGAGGCCCAGCAAGGTGGCCACCATGGCCTGAACCTGCTCCTTGCCCGCCGCGCCGTGGCCGGTGACGGCCAGCTTGACCTCGTTGGGGCTGTACTGCACGACGGGTATCCCCCGGCGGGCGGCGGCGGCCAGGGCCAGTCCACTGGCCTGACCGACGGCCATCGCCGTCCGGGCGTTCACCTGGAACAGCACCCGCTCCACCACCACCACATCCGGGCGGAACTCGTCGAGGAGGTCCTCGAGGTCGGACCACAGCTGGGCCAACCGGCTGGACAGCTCGTCAGTCGGGGGCGTGCTGAGGTGGCCGAAACCGACCACCTCGAGATGGCCACGTACGCTGCGCACCGCCCCGTAGCCGCACCGGGATAGGCCCGGATCCACACCGAGAGCGAACACCCGTTCGAAACTAGCAGTCACTTCAGCGGCGATGGTGGACCGTCGCGGGTCCCGGCCGACCGGGTCCCGCCCGCGGGGTCAGCCGCCGACCAGCTCGAGCACCGAGTCGGGGATGTCGAAGTTGGCGTAGACGTTCTGGACATCGTCGTGGTCCTCGAGCAGGTCCACCAGGTGGAGGACCTTCTTGGCGTCGGACTCGTTGTCGAGAGCGACGGTGCTCGACGCCAGGAGGGTGACCTCGGCCGATTCGACGGCAATGCCGGCCTCCTCCAGCGCGCTCCGCACCGCGGGCATGTCGCTGGGAGGGGTGGTGATCTGCCACTGATCGCCGGCCGGGGCGATGTCCTCGGCCCCGGCCTCGAGGGCGACGAGCATGATCTCGTCCTCACTGACCGACGACGCCACGAGGATGACCCCTTTGCGCTCGAACTGCCACGATACGGCGCCCGGTTCGGCCATGGACCCCCCGTTCTTGGAGAACGTGGAGCGGATGTCGGCACCGGTGCGGTTGCGATTGTCGGTCAGGCACTCGACGATGACGGCCACGCCGCTCGGGGCGTACCCCTCGTAGTTGACCTGCTCGTAGCGGACCCCTTCGAGCTCGCCGGTGCCGCGTTTGATGGCCCGCTCGATGGTGTCGATGGGCACCGAGGCCTCCCGGGCCTTCTGGAACATGGTGCGCAGGGTGGGGTTGGAATCGGGGTCTCCGCCCCCCTCCCGGGCCGCCACTTCCACCTGGCGGATCAGCTTGGCGAACAGCTTGCCCCGGGCCTTGTCCGCCGCCCCCTTCTTGTGCTTGATGGTCGCCCACTTGCTGTGGCCGGACATTGCAGTGTGCCTCCTATGGCTTGGTGGTGCTGGCTTCCCGTAGGGAGCCTTCGAGGAACAGTTGATGCAGCCGGGTGTCCCCCGACAGCTCGGGGTGGAAGGCGGCCACGAGGATCGGGCCGCGCCGGCACAGGACCGGTTTGGGCCGGCCGTCGGGCCCGATCACCGTCGCCAGGACCTCCACCCCGGGACCGACCCGTTCGACCGCCGGTGCCCGTATGAACACGGCGTGGAACGGATGGTCCAGGCCGTCCACCTCCAGGTCGGTCTCGAAGGACTGGACCTGGCGGCCGAAGGCGTTGCGTTGGACGGTGATGTCGATGGCGCCGAGCTGGACCTGGTCGGGTCGGCCGCCTCGGATGTCGTTGGCCAGGAGGATCATCCCGGCACACGTCCCGAACGCCGGCATGCCTGCGGCCAGGCGTCGCTGCAGCGGCGCTTGCAGACCTGACGATCCGAGCAGGAGTGAGATGGCCGTCGACTCCCCTCCGGGCACGACGATCATCTCCACCGCCTCGAGATCCGCGGGTGTGCGCACCGCGACGGGTATCACACCCAGCGATTTCAGGGCCTGTTCGTGCTCACCTACGTCGCCTTGGAGGGCGAGCACCCCCACGTCGTGCACCTGGCGGCACCCTCGTCACCAACCCCGCTCGGCGAGGCGGACCTCGACGTGGCCGGCGTCCTGGCCGCGCATGGCGTCACCGAGCCCGCGGCTGACCTTGGCCACGATGTTGGCGTCGCGGTAGTGGGTGGTGGCCTCGACTATGGCCCGGGCGAAGCGGGGCGGGTCGGCGCTTTTGAAGATGCCGCTACCCACGAAGCACGCCTCGGCGCCCAACTGCATCACCAGGGCGGCATCGGCGGGGGTGGCGATCCCCCCGGCGCAGAAGAGGGGGACGGGAAGGCGGCCCGTCTCGGCCAGCTCCTGCACCAGCTGGACCGGCGCCTGCAGCTCCTTGGCCCACTGGTACAGCTCGGCGGAGTCGGCCTGGGTGATCTTGGCGATGTCGCCCCGGATGGCCCGCAGGTGCCGCACGGCCTGGACGATGTCGCCGGTGCCGGCCTCACCTTTGGAGCGGATCATGGCCGCCCCCTCGGATATGCGCCGCAGGGCCTCCCCGAGGTTGGTGGCCCCGCACACGAAGGGAACGGTGAACCGCCACTTGTCGATGTGGTGGGCTTCGTCGGCGGGGGTCAGCACCTCGCTCTCGTCGATGTAGTCGACCGAGAGGGCCTCGAGCACCTGGGCCTCGGCGAAGTGGCCGATGCGGGCCTTGGCCATGACCGGGATGGACACCGCCTCCTGGATGCCGGTGATGAGGGCGGGATCGCTCATGCGGGCCACTCCGCCGTCGCGGCGGATGTCGGCGGGGACCCGCTCGAGGGCCATGACCGCAACGGCGCCGGCGTCCTCGGCGATACGGGCCTGCTCGGCGTCCACGACGTCCATGATCACCCCTCCCTTGAGCATGTCGGCCATGCCGCGCTTGACGAGATCGGTGCCGGTGGTGCGGGGCGCTTCGGGGGAGGCCATGGGCATCAGTCTACGGTGAGCGGCGCCGCTCCAATAAGCCGGACCACGCCGCGGTCGGCCGGGTCGAGGGGACAGGACGCGAAACGGCCGTCATCCGCCCTCGGTGCCCCGCCCCGTGGCGTCTCTTCTCACAGCTCCCGGAGCGCCTCGACACGCTCGGGGAGAGGCAGGCGACCGGGCCCGGCGAGGGCGTCGGGACGGGGATCGGCCAGCCACAGGTGGGCGAGGAAGCGGGGCTGGCCGGCCACGGTCGCCCCCTTGGCCTCCATCTTCTCGATGGCCGAGGCCAGAGCGGGCGGGTACCGCGTCAGCGATACGGCTCCCTGGTCGGCGCGCGAATCGAGGTCGGGATCGGCGAGCAGCGGGGAGGCCAACCCGAAGGTGGCGGCCAGCACGGTGGCCGGCACGATCCGCTCGTAGCGGATGGCCCACAGGGCCTCGGCCAGCACCGCTTCGAGCTCGATGCGGTCCAGGCCGGCGACCAGGCCGGTGGTGACGGCGAGGAGGGCGCTACTCGACGAGTGGCCGGCAGCCAGGGCGTTGAGCCCGTCGCTCTCCACGATCAGCACCTCGGGCTGGCGCACCCCGGCGGCGGTGCACAAACCCTCGATGACGTTGCACAGCCGGGCGTCGCGGCGGGCGTCGGCGGCCCGGCCGGCGAGTCGCGAGCGGACCAGGTAGGTGCCCCCGAAGCGGGCCCAGGCCGCCACCCCGGCGGCGACCACGACCAGGGCGACCACCCCGGCCACCCAGCCGACGGTGACGCCGAGCATCACGCCGAGCAGCACCGCCGGGCCGGCCGCGAAGGCCGCGACGGCCGCCAAGGTGCGCGACGTGCTCACTGATACCTCGCTCGGCCCATTCGGGTCGATGCTAGTGCGGGTCGGGCCCTCACCACCTGCTGGTAGAGCTCGATGTAGCGCCCGGCCAGGCTGTCCATGGAGTACTCGGCGGCCCGTTGCTGACCCCTCGCCACGAGGGCCTCCGTCTCGGGGGAGCGCTCGAGGGCGGCGGTCAGCGCCCCGGCCAGCGCGGCGGCGTCGCCGGGGGCCACCAGGCGCGCCTCGATGCCAGGCCGGGCCACGTTGCGGTAGCCGGCCAGGTCGGTGGCCACGACCGGGGTCGCCGCGGCCAGACCCTCGAGCAGCACCACCCCGAAGCTCTCCCCGTGCAGCGACGGGGCGCACAGCACGTCGGCCCCCCGGAGGCGGCGGACCTTCTCGGCGTCGTCGATGAAGCCGAGCCATTCGACCCGCCGGTCGGCGGCGCTCTGGCGGCGCAGCCGTTCGGTGTCGGGGCCCTGTCCGGCCACCCACAGGCGCACGTCGGGCCCGAGGCGGTCGAGCGCCTCGAGGAGGACCGCCAGGCCTTTGCGGGACTCGTGGCGGCCGACGAAGAAGATCGTCGGCCCTTGCGTCGGCCACGGCTCGGCGTCGCGGTAGCGGGCCAGCTCGATGCCGTTCCAGAGCACCACGAAACGGCCGGGGAGGATCTCGGCGGCGGTGGCCCGGGCTTCCTCGGACACCGCGACCATGAGGGTCAGGTGGGCCACCGTCCAGCGGGCCAGCGGTTTGGTGGCCTCCAGCCAGCGGCTGCGCCCCGAGCGGTGGAAGGTCCCGATGGTCGGGCAGGCGGCGGTGACCATGGCGGTGATGCTCGGGCCGGGGGCCAAGGGCTCGTGGATGTGGACCACGTCGAAGGCTTCGTCGCGCAAGGCCCTCAGGGTCCGCAGCGAGGCGGCCGGGTCGGGGGCGATAGCGGCCACCGAGCCGTTGTCACCGGTGGGTAGCGAGTTGCCGAGCGGCGTCACCCACGGCTCGGGCGGCGGTCCGTCGCAGGGACCGAGGACGCGCGCCTCCACCCCGGCGTGGCGCAGGGAACGGGCCAGCCCGAGGACCTGCCCCTGGACCCCGCCGGGGACGGTGAGGCTGTATGGGCAGATCAGTCCGACCCGCACCCGACCACGCTAACCCCGGTCGCTCGGCCAGTTGGGCTGCAGAAGATGCCACTGGGTCGGGTCCGCCCGGATGAGCTCCTCGAAGGCCGCGGCCATCTGCTGGGTGACCCGACCGACGTCGCTTCGGAGGCTGCCCCGGCGTGCGGTGTCGATCACGTCGTGGACGACGCCCACGTGCTCGCCGGTGCGCTCGGCGAAAGGGACGGCCGCCGGTATGAGCACCGCTCCCGTCCGCAGGGCCAGGGTGGCCGGCCCGGCGGGCAGCGCGGTCCTCTCCCCGAAGAACTCCACCTCTACCCCGGCCACCCCGCCGACCAGCCGGTCCGAGAGCAGGCACAGGATGTGGTTCTCCCGCAGGGCCGCCGCGCAGGATGCCGCCGCTCCGGGACCGGCGGGTATGACCCGCATGCCGAGGCCCTCACGGAACGCGGTGAACCATTCGAACAGGTCGGCCGGCTCGAGGCGCTCGACGACCACGCTCACGGTGTGGCCGGTGGCGGCCAGCTGGGCGCCGGCCCACTCCCAGCCCCCGAGGTGGGGCAGCACCAGGATGGTCCCCCGCCCGGCGTCGACCCCCCCGGCCAGACGGTCGAAGTGCTCGTAGACCAGGCCCGCGGTCAACTCCGCCGCGCCGACCGACGCCAGACGCAGGCTCTCGGCCCAGTAGCGGGCGTACGACGCCACGGCCCGGTCGACCAGACGACTCATGGCCCGGCTGCCCGGCGGCGGGGCGCCCGGGCCGAGGACCCGGCCGAGGTGGCGGGCCAGCAGGGCCCGCCGCTGCTTCCAGCCCGGGGTGGGGGTCAACCGGGACAGGCCGACGGCGACGGCCTCGGCGAGGGCCCGGCTGATCGAGGGAGGGAGCGCGCCGGCCGCCCGCTGGCCGGCCCGGAACCCCTGGACGGCCCGCGACGGCCCCCGCCCTGAGGTCATGCGGTCGGTTGGGACGGCCCGGGACGGGCGGCTCAGGGCCGCCGGCTGCCGGCCGAGCGCCGACGGGCCGGAACCGACGTGTCGCTCCCGTCGCCGTCGCGCAGGCGGGTCAGCCGGGCCTCGCGGCGCTGCTGCCAGCGGGCCGTGGCCGACCCCGGCCGGCCCCGGTTGCGGTAGCGCTCGTAGCGGTCGGCGCGGTCGGGACGGACGGGCCAGCCATTGGCCTCCCGCCAGGCCCGCCAGCGGGCCGACATGGGGCCCGCCTCGTAGCCGGGCCGCCGGGTGAAGGCCCGCCGGTCGGCCGGCGGGGGTCGGTGCCCGGCGGCGTTGGCCTGGCGCCACACCATGACGAAGCGTTGCACGGCGGTGGCCGCGGTCAGCACCAGCATCAGCCACAGGAGGGGGATCATCATGAAGCTGAAGGCCAAGGTGGCGCACTCCACGACGATCCGCTCGGCTCTCTCCATCAGGCCGCCCTTGGCGTTGAAGCCCAGCGACTCGGCTTTGGCCCGCTCGTAGGAGACGAGCAACGAGACGCCCAGCACGGCCACGGGAAGGATGAAGATGTGACCGCGGTGGGTGTCCTGCAGGTACCAGGCCAAAGCGGTGAGGATCAGGGCGTCGGTGACCCGGTCGGCCACCGAGTCGAAGAACGCCCCTCGGATGCTGGCCCGTCCCGACGCCTTGGCCAGCGCCCCGTCGAGCAGATCGGGTACGGCCGAGGCGATGAGGAGGCCCAGGCCCAAGCCGAGGCGGCCGGTGGCGATGGCCCACGCCGCCGGGACGGCCAGCAGCAGCCCCAAGGCGGTGAGATGGTCGGGGGCCAGCCCGGTGGCTCTCAGTGCCCTGGCGACCGGCCTCGTGACCCTGTCCACGCCGGTCCGGAATCGCCCGTCGAACAAATCACCAACTCCTCGAGCAGCTCGACCGAGCCGCCCAATAAACAGTAGGACTAGGGTACCACCAGGGATCGGAGCCCTGGTGAACTACGGGGGTATCCAGCTCTCCGGACCCGGGAAGGAGCGCCGAATGTCCTGCACGGTCCACCCGAGGGGAGGGAGACGGTGAGGAGCTATCCACCGGCCAAGATCCGCAACGTGGCGCTGGTCGGCCACGGGGGTGCGGGCAAGACGTCGCTGACCGAGGCCCTGCTCCACCGGGCCGGGGCCATCGCCCGGGTCGGCCGGGTCGAGGACGGCTCCACGGTGAGCGACTTCGAACCCGAGGAGCAGAAACGCAAGATGTCGGTCGGCGTGGCCCTGGCCCCGCTCGAGTGGGACGACCACAAGATCAACATCTTGGACTGTCCCGGCTACGCCGACTTCGCCCCCGAGGCGCTGGCCGCCCTGCGCGTCGCCGACCTGGCGGTGTTCGTCGTCAGCGCCGTAGAGGGGGTGGAGGTCCAGACCGAGGTCATGTGGCGGGAGGCGGCATCCCTCGGGCTGCCCCGGCTGATCTTCGTGAACAAGCTCGACCGTGAGCGGGCCTCGTTCGAACGGACCCTCCAGCAGCTGCAGGACCGCTTCGGGGCCGGCATCGCCCCCCTGGAGCTGCCCATCGGCGAGGAGGGGGACTTCCGGGGGGTGGCCGACCTGCTGTCCGACACCGCCATCACCTACTCCGACGGGCAGGCCGCCACCGGTCCCATCCCCGAGGAGATGGCGGTGCGGGAGCACTCGGTCCACGACTCCCTGGTGGAGGGGATCGTCGTGGCCGACGACGAGCTGATGGAGCGCTACCTGGAGGGGGACCCGCCCTCGGTGGACGAGCTGGAGAAGACCCTGGCCCACGGCGTGGCGTCGGCCCAGGTGTTCCCGGTGCTGTGCGGGTCGGCGACCAAGGAGGTGGCCATCGACCGGCTGGCCACGTTCATCTGCGAGATCGGCCCCTCCCCTCTCGACCGCCCGCCGGTCACCGTCGTGGCCGGGGGGACCACCTCCGAGGTGGCACCCGACCCCGACGGGCCGCCGCTGGCGTGGGTGTGGAAGACGGTGGTGGACCGCCACGTCGGGCGCATCAGCCTGTTCAAGGTGGTGTCGGGCTCGATCCGCTCCGACCAGATGATGGTGAACTCCCGGACCCACACCGACGAGCGGCTGCACGGCCTGCTCACCCTGCGGGGCAAGGACCAGGTGCCCTGCGACCTGCTGCCCGTCGGTGACCTCGGGGCGGTGGCCAAGCTGGCCGACGTGGCGACCGGTGACACGCTGGCGCCCAAGGGGACCCCCGTCGCCCTGGCGCCGGTCGAGGTCCCCGAGCCGGTGCTGCACATAGGCATCCGGCCCCGCTCCAAGGGCGACGAGGACAAGCTGATGACCGCCCTGCACCGCCTTCAGGACGAGGATCAGGTGCTGGTGGTGCGCCGCGACGACGAGACCCACCAGACCCTGCTGGGCGGCAGCGGGGAGACCCACCTGGCTCTGGTGACCGAGCGGTTGGCCCGCAAGTTCGGGGTGGATGTCGAGACCGAGGCCGTGGTCGTCCCCTACCGGGAGACCATCACCGGCAGCGCCGAAGCCGAGGGCAAGCACAAGAAGCAGAGCGGCGGCCACGGCCAGTTCGGGGTGTGCAACATCCGGATCAAGCCGCTCGAGCGAGGTGGGGGCTTCGAGTTCGTAGACGAGATCGTCGGCGGGGCCATACCGCGGCAGTTCATCCCGGCCGTCCAGAAAGGTATCGAGGAGGCCATGACCGCCGGCGGGGTGCACGGTTGGCCGGTGGTCGACGTGTCGGTCACCCTCTTCGACGGCAAGTTCCATTCCGTCGACTCATCGGAGATGAGCTTCAAGATGGCCGGTTCGCTGGCCTTCCGCGAGGCCATGGACAAGGCGCAGCCGATCCTGCTCGAGCCCATCTCGCGCGTCGAGATCGTCGTTCCCCCCGCCTACCAGGGCGACGTCATGGGCGACCTCAACTCCCGCCGGGGCCGGGTGCAGGGCAGCGAGCAGGACGCCGGTGGGGACTCGGTCGTCACCGCCCTGGTGCCCACCTCGGAGATCCTGCGCTACGCCGTGGACCTACGGTCGCTGACCGCCGGCCGGGGCCGCTTCCGCGCCGTCCACGACCACTACGACGTCCTACCCCAGCAGCTGTGGGCGGCGGTGACCCGCACGCCCTAGGTCCCCCGGGCGACCACCGGCTCGGCCGGCCCGATCAGGTCGGCCGGGTCGGCGGAGCCGGGCCGGTCGGCCAGGTCAGTCAGGTCGGCCAGGTGGCGCGGAGCTTGGCGAAAGTCGTGGACAGGGTTTCGGGCAGGACCCGGGCCTCGGCGATGGCGGTCATGAAGTTGGTGTCCCCGGCCCAGCGGGGCAGCACGTGCATGTGGAAGTGGTCCGGTATCCCGGCCCCCGCGGCCCGGCCCAGGTTGGCCCCGACGTTGAGGCCGTCGGGGTGGTAAGCGGCCCGCACCGCCCGCACCGCGTCGGCCACCCCCTGCCAGATGGCCGCCCCCTCGTCGGCGGTCAGGTCCTCGGGGGAGGCGCAGTGGCGGACGGGCATGACCATGAGGTGGCCGCTGCCGTAGGGGTAGGCGTTGAGGATGGCCACGGCCCGGCCGTCCGGCTCCCGCCACAGCACGTGGGTCTCCTCGTCAGGCAGGCCGCTGCTCAGGATCGAGCAGAAGACGCATCCGGTGGGCGGGGCCACCGGCGAGGGTGCGGTGAGCCCCTCGATGTAGGCGTTGCGCCAACCCGCCCACAGCCGGTCCAGGTGGCTCACGGGGTGGGGGCGTGGGCCGCTACTTCGGCCGCGACGGCGGCGCGGAACTCGTCGAGCGGCACCCCCCGGCGTACCTGATCCTCGTCGCGGGCGTTGACCCCGACGGTGCCGGCCGCGACGTCCTCGTCGCCCACGACCAAGACGTAGGGAACCTTCTCCATTTTGGCTTTGCGGATACGCGACCCGAGACCCTCGTCGGCGGCCATCACATCCACCCGCAGCCCGGCCTGGCGCAGGTCGGCGGCGGCCTGCTCGGCGTAGGGCTGGTGGTCGGAGCGCACCGGGAGCAGCGCCACCTGCACGGGCGACAGCCACGTCGGGAAGGCCCCGGCGTAGTGCTCGAGGAGGATGCCGAAGAAGCGCTCGATGGAGCCGAACAGGGCCCGATGGATCATGTAGGGGCGGTGCCGGGCGTTGTCGGAGCCGACGAACTCCATATCGAAGCGTTGCGGTTCCTGCAGGTCCACCTGGAGCGTCGAGACCTGCCACCGCCGCCCGATGGCGTCCTTGACATGCACGTCGATCTTGGGGGCGTAGAAGGCCCCCTCACCCTCGGCCACGACGTAGGGCAGATCGGCGGCGTCGAGGGCGTGACGCAGGGCGTCGGTCGCCACGTCCCATTCGTCGGGCTCGCCGACGAACTTCTCGGGGCGGGTGGCCAGCTCGGCCTCGAACTCCTCCAGGCCGAAGGCCCTCAGCAGACGCAGGACGAAAGCCAACAGGTCGGCCAGCTCCGGGGCCAACTGGTCGGGAGTGCAGAAGATGTGCGAGTCGTCCTGGGTGAAACCCCGGGCCCGGAGCAGCCCGTTCAGCACACCGGAGCGCTCGAAGCGGTAGACCGTCCCGAACTCGAACAGCCGCAGCGGGAGCTCCCGGTAGGAGCGTTGACGGCTCTTGTACACGAGGATGTGCATCGGGCAGTTCATCGGCTTGGGGTAGTAGGTGCCTCCCTCCAGTTCCATGGGCGGGTACATCCCCTCGGCGTACCACTCGAGGTGGCCGGAAATTTCGAACAGGGTCGACTTGGCCAGGTGGGGAGTGAAGACGAACTCGTAGCCGGCCTTCTCGTGCTCGGCCCGTGAGTAGTCCTCCATGACCTTGCGGACCAGGCCGCCTTTGGGGTGGAAGACCACGAGGCCACCGCCGAGCTCGACGGGGAAGTGGAACAGGTCCAGTTCGGCACCCAGGCGGCGGTGATCGCGCTTCTCGGCCTCCTCCAGGCGGTGCAGATGCTCCTCCAGGGCGGCCTTGGACTCCCATGCCGTGCCGTAGATGCGCTGCAGCTGGGGGCGCCGCTCGTCGCCGCGCCAGTAGGCGGCCGCGACCTTCTGAAGGCGGAAATGACCGAGCCGGCCGGTGGAGGGCACGTGGGGGCCGCGGCACAGATCGACGAAACTGTCGGTGTTGCGGTAGGCGCTCACACCGCCCGCCTCGACCCCCTCCGCCCGGTCCGAATCGGCGGCGTCGACCCCCTCGATGATCTCGACCTTGTAGGGCTGGTCGGCGAACAGCTCGAGTCCTTCGGCGACCGAGTGCTCCTCGCGGGTGAAGGGCTGGTCGGCGGCGATGATCTCCCGCATCCGCGCTTCGATGCGGCCCAGGTCGTCCTCGCTGAAGTGGACGCCCCCGGGCAGCTCGAAGTCGTAGTAGAAGCCGTTCTCGATGGGCGGCCCGATGGCGTAGCGGGCCCCCGGCCACAGGTCGGTGACGGCCTGGGCCAGCACGTGGGCCGTCGAGTGGCGCAGGACGTGGCGGCCGGCCTCGGTCCCGTCGGTGATGACCGCGACGCGGGCGCCGTCGGGCAGTGGGGCCGACAGGTCCCGCTCGGCGCCGTCGACGGTCACCGCCACCGCTGCTTTGGCCAAGCCGCGCCCGATGGCCGCGGCGAGCTCGCCGCCGGTGGCCCCCGGGGGCAGGTCGCGGGTGGATCCGTCGGGCAGTACGACCGAGATGACGTCTGACATGGTGGCTAGAGAATACGGAAGCTAGAGCTCGACGCCGAGCAGTTTGGCCGCGTCCGAGACGCCCTCCCCGCGTGCGGCCGCGGCGTCGATGGCGGCGATGGCACCGACCGTGTCGAGATCGTCGTCGAGCGCCGAGCGAACCGCGTCGAGGGCGCCCCCTCCCGGGCCGGCCGCCCGCCACGCCTGTATGCGTTCGGCGGCGGACGCCACCAGCTCGTCGCGCCAGTCCCAGTCGCGCCGGTAGTGGTGCCCGAGGATGGCCAAGCGGACGGCGCCGGGCTCGTATTTCTCCAGCAGGTCGTGGACGAACACCAGGTTCCCGAGCGACTTGGACATCTTGGTGCCGTCGAGGCGCACCATCCCGGTGTGCATCCAGTGGCGTACGAACACCGAGCCGGTGGCCGCCTCGGACTGGGCCGCCTCGCATTCGTGGTGGGGGAAGATCAGGTCCGAGCCGCCGCCGTGGAGGTCGATGGTCTCGCCCAGCTCCCGCATGCTGAGAGCCGAGCACTCGATGTGCCACCCCGGTCGGCCGGGACCCCACAGGGAGTCCCACGACGGCTCGTCGGGGGCCGACGGCTGCCACAGCACGAAGTCGAGCGGGTCGCGCTTGTTGGGGTCGTCGGGGTTGCCGCCCCGCTCGGCGGCCAAGCGCAGCATGGTCTCGCGGTCGTAGCCGCTCACCTGCCCGAACCGCTCGAACGACGAGACGTCGAAGTAGACGGCGCCCCCGGCCCGGTAGGCGTGACCCGAGTCGAGCACCATCCCGATGAAACCCAGGATGTCGGGGATGGCCGACGTGGCCCGGGGCTCGGAGTAGGCGGGCAGGAGACCCAACGCCGACATGTCGGCGTCGAAACGGGCCACCTCCTCGGCGGCCAGATCGAGGTAGTGCACGCCGAGCTCGCGGGCCTTGCGCAGGATGTCGTCGTCGACGTCGGTGACGTTGCGCACGCACTGCGTCTGATGACCGAGGTCCCTCAGCCTCCGCTGAAGCACGTCGTAGGCCAGATAGGTCGCAGCGTGGCCCAGGTGGGCCGAGTCGTAGGGCGTGATCCCGCAGGTGTACATCTTCACCACCGGACCGGCGTCGAAGTCGATGACCTCCCGGCGGGCGGTGTGGTAGAGCCGCATCACGATCGTCGGTCCGGGTCGGGCAGCCCGGTCAGGCGGATCGCCGCATGGGTCTTGTAGTGGCGGTTGACCTCGAGGAGGGCGGCGGTCATGGCCTCGATGGCCAGCGCGCTGCCCAGCCCACCGGCGGCGACCCCCCGCAGCCCCGGCAGCCGGTCGATGAGGCCGACGACCTCGGCTCGGGCGTTGCGGTCATCCGAGCACACCATGACGTCGGCCTCCATGGGATGGTCGAGGTCACTCCAGGGACCGGCCGGCATGTGGTGGAAAGCGCCGACCACCCGCGACGCCGGAAGGGCCCGGGCCACGGCCACGGTGACCGACCCGGTGGGGGGCAGCAAGGGGATCATCTCCTTGCCGAAGCGGGTGAGCGCGTTGGCCATCGACACCACGATGCGCCCCCGGAGGAGCTCGCCCAGGGGTTCGACGGTCGCCAGGACGCCCTCCCAGGGGGTGGCCACCACGACCACGTCAGCCGCCGCCGCGGCGGCGTTCTCGCCGGCCACGAGGGGAAGGTCGCGCCCCGACCACTTCTCGTGGAGGGCCGCCACCGTCTCCTGAGAGCGTTCGAGGGCTCTCGAGCCGACGACCACCTCGATGCCGATCCCGGCGAACTGCACGGCCACCGCTTGACCGGCGGGGCCGGTGCCTCCCAACACTCCGATATTCACCCCGGCAGACTTACACGACAGGCGGCCGCTGGTCGACTCGCCGGTAGCCTCACCGGTGTGGAGCCCATCGACGGACACCGCCCCGACGGGACTCCGGTGCGCGTGGATGTGTCGTCGGGCCACCGGGTGGTCTGGTTCCTCACCTCGTCGTGCCGGCCCTGCCAGGCCGTCTGGCCCCGCCTCGGCCCGCTCGACGTGGCCGTCACGCCGAGCCCGTCCACCGAGAGCCGTCGTAAGGTGGCGGCCCTCGCTCCCGCCGGGGTGGAGGTCGTGATGTCGAGTGACACGTGGTTCCGCTTCGAGGCGGGACCGGCGCCCTGGCGGGTCGAGATCCTCGACGGTCGGATCGTAGGGTCCGGCCCGGGCGTGACCGGCGTCAGGCCAGACCGGCCCTGAGCGCGTCCACCGCGCCGACTATCGCCTCGAACACCTCGTCGACGGCGCCCTCCCCGTCCACGTCGACGACGAGCCCCCTGGAGGCGTAGAAGCCGAGCATCGGCGCCGTCTCGCGGTCGTAGACGTCCAGGCGGTGGTGGATGATCGACTCCTGGTCATCGACGCGCCCGTCCTGCTCGGCCCGGGCCAGGAGGCGTCGCAGTAGCTCGTCGCGACCCACCTCGAGGTGGACCACCGCCTGCAACTCCACCCCCGAGATGCGACCGGCCACCTCGTGGGCTTCCTCGGCCTGGGCCAGCGTCCGGGGGTAGCCGTCGAGCACGTAGCCGCCGTGGGCGGCGGCCTCGAGCACGTGGGGGGCGAGAACTTGCAGGACCAGGCCGTCCGGGACCAGATCACCGCGGGCCAGGAACTCGGCGGCGCGCCGCCCGACATCGCTTCCGGCGGCCACCTCCTTGCGGAACAGGTCACCGCTCGAAAGATGGGCGATCCCGTAGTAGGAGGCGAGCCGCACGGCCTGAGTTCCCTTGCCCGCCCCGGGCGGAGCGACCATGAGCAGTCTCATGGCGCCCGACCCTATACAAGGGCGACCGGCCGGTCATTGATGCACGACGGTCAGCGCCCCCACGGCCACGACCAGGGCGAGCGGGGCGGCCACCAGACCGAGCCGGACGGTACGCCACAGCTGGGGTTCGCCCCCCGCCGCCCGCGAGCTCTTCAGCCACAGGACCCACGCCAGCGAGCCGGAGACGAACAGGTTGGGACCGATGTCCAGACCGATGAGCAGGGCGAAAGGATGGGCCGGCGGTCGGGCCGACAGGAGGGCGGCGGCCGGGAGATTGTTGAACACCACCGTAGCGAGGGCACCGAAGCCGGCGGTCGCCCAGGTGTCGAGGTGCTGCAGGGCCTGGGTCGGAACCGACCAGCTGCGGCCCACCGCTCCGAGGGCCACGGCGATCCCGAACAGACCCACGAGAACCGGTAGGTCCAAGGTCTCGACCACCGTGGCCGGCCCGATCCGGCGCCGCAGCATCTCGATGGTCACCGCCACCGCGGCCACCGCGGCCACCGCTGGGGCGGGGTCGCCGAGGGCCAGGACGGCCACCACGACGGCGACCACGGCGGGCAGGCCGGTGCCGATCCGGGGCCGGGTGGCGCCTCGCCGGGTGGGGGCACGCCGGCGCAGCTCCCGGCGGCCGGCCACGGCCACTACCGCGGCGGTGGCCACCACCGCCCCCAGCCAGGGCAGGGCCATCCTGGAGAGGAAGGTGTTCCCCGAGACGTGGCGGCCGGCCAGCACGATGAGGTTGGTCAGGTTGGAGCCGGGCAGCAGCAGCGACGCCGCGTTGGACATGAGGAGGCACAGCGACAGAAGCAGCCCGGCGTCCTCCTTGCGGCGCCGCGCCGCGTGCACCAGCACCGGAGCGAGAAAGGCGACCGACGTGTCGAGGTTGAGCACTGCGGTCACCACCGACACGAGGACGGTCACGCCGGCGAAGAGGGCCAGTCCGCTCGGCGCGGCCGCCGCCAGCCGGTCGCCGGCGGCGGCGAATAGGCGGTCCTCGGCGGCGACCAGACCCACCAGGAGCAGCCCGGCCACCAGCACGAAGGCCGGCCAGGTCTGGGTCGCGGCGGCCCCGGCCGGGTGGGGATCGGCCACCGCCGCGGTCACCGCGGCGGCCACTCCGACCCCGGCGAGGGCGTGATTCCAGCGGGGCATCCCCCGTTCGTACCCACGCAGGGGCTCGGCCATCTGGATCACCGCCCGCCATGAGAGCACACTTGGCGCAGTGATCGAACTAACTGTGGTTGACGCCTTCACCGACACCCCCTTCACCGGCAACCCTGCGGCGGTAGCCCTCCTCCCCCACTACCCCGACGACGGCTGGCTGGGCCGGGTGGCCGCCGAGATGAACCTCTCCGAGACGGCCTTCGCGGTGGAGCGCGCCGACGGGGACCACGACCTGCGCTGGTTCACCCCCACCACCGAGGTCGACCTGTGCGGGCACGCCACCCTGGCGACGGCCCACGTATTCGGCGGTTCGGGCCGCTTCCACACCCGCAGCGGCCTCCTGGTGTGCGGCCGCGGTCGCGGGCTCATCGAGATGGACTTTCCCCTCGATGTCATCGAACCGCTGTCCCCCACCGCTCTCGGCCTCGACCTGAGCGGGGCCGGAGCCGTCGCCGCGGCGCGGGGCCGGACCGACCACCTGCTGGTGGTCGAGCGGGCGTCGTGGGTCGCTTCGTACAAGCCCGACCTCGACGCCATCGCCGCTCTCGGGAGCCGGGCCCTGATCGTCACCGCCCCCGCCGACACCCCGGGCGTGGACTTCGTGAGCCGGGTCTTCGGCCCCGCCGTCGGAGTGGCGGAGGACCCCGTGACGGGCTCGGCCCACTGCACCCTGGCGGCCTACTGGTCGGCGCGCACCGGTCGCGCCACCCTGACCGGCTACCAGGCCTCGGCGCGGGGCGGCACCGTCCAGGTCCGTACCAGTGGGGACCGGGTGGTGCTCGGCGGAAAGGCCGTCACCGTCTCCGAGGTCCGCATGCACATCGAGGTGCCCCCGGCCTCCACCTCAGCCTGACGGCGGCAGGCCAGCCTGCTAGACACCTGAGCCGTGGTTTCACCCTCGAGCGCGGCTCTGGCGCGCCCCCTCGCCGACCCGGCGGGCCCCACCAGGGCCCCTTGGCGCTTCAGCCACCACCTGGAAATCCTGGCGGCCAGCTTCGCGTCGCTGGTGGTGGAGATCTCCTACACCCGGATCGTCTCATACAAGCTCTTCTACTACTACGTCTACCTCATAATCGGCTTGGCGCTGCTCGGGGTGGGGGCCGGCGGGGTGGCCGTCTCCATCTCCAAGCGCATCCGTGCCGCGTCCACCGACTCGGTCATCTTCTGGAGCTTCGTGTCAGGCGCGGTCGTCACCCTGCTCGGGTACCTCGTGGTGGCCGCCGTGCGCATCGACACCCTGACCATCTGGCTCTACAACGGCCGGTCGTTCGAGAACCTGGCCCTGTTGTTCCTGCTGTGCCTGTGCGTGTTCGCCTCGTTCGTGCCGATGGGGGTGATCGCCGCCTCTCTCTTCTCCCGCCGCCCCGAGAGCATCGGGGGCCTGTACTTCGCCGACCTGCTCGGAGCCGGCGCAGCCTGCGCCCTGGTGATCTACGTGATCTGGGCCCTCGGGGCGCCTGCTGCGGTGACCCTGGCGGTGACCGTGCTAGGGGCCGCCGCGGCCTGGGTGGGCGCCCGCCGGTCCCGCCTCCACGTCAGCGCCGGGGCCGTAGTGGCCGCGGCCGCCCTGGTGCTCACCATCGGGTCGGGCCTGATCCCGGCCCAGACCCTCGACGCCAGCAAGACCCCGGTTCCCCCCGGCACCGGGGTGGCCTCCCACTGGGGTCCGGTGCTGCGCGTCGACGTGGCCCACGCCCCGGGCTACCCCGACATCTTGAACCTCTACCACGACGGCATCCTCGGCGCCGGTATATACCGTTGGAACGGCCAGATTTCCGACCTGGCCCGCTACGACTTCCCCCACGACCCCCGGTCACTCCCCTTCCGCACCATGACCCGACCGCCCCAGAGGGAGGCCGTGATCGGCGCCGCCGGCGGCCACGAGGTCCTGGCGTCGCTCTACTACGGCGCCCAGCACGTGGACGCCGTGGAGCTCAACCCGGTGACGGTGAACCTGGTCTCGCACACCTTCGCCAACTTCGACGGCCACCTGGCCCAGAACCCCCACGTGAGCTACATCAACGCCGACGGGCGTTCGTACATCGCCCGCAGCCACCAGAAGTACAACCTGATCTGGTATCCGGCGCCCGACAGCTACGCCGCCGGTAACGGGGCTCTGTCGAGCGCCTATGTGCTCTCCGAGAGCTACCTCTACACCACCAACGGCATCCAGACCATGCTCGAACACCTCGCCCCGAACGGGATGATGGTCGTGCAGTTCGGCGAGACCGACGACGTCTACGACCTGCGGACAGCTCGCCTGGCGGCCACCGTCCGGCAGGCGCTGGCCAACCTCGGGATCCATGACCCCGCCGACCACGTCCTGGTGGCCAGCACGAAGGTCAACTTCCTCGGCTTCATCCCCCTGTCGACAATGCTGATCCAGCGCAGCCCGTTCAGCGCGTCGCAGGTCGCCGCGTTCCGGGCCGGGGCGGCCACGGTTCCCGATACCACCATCCTCTCGGTGGCCGGGCAGTCCCCCACCGGTAACCCGGTGAACAGCGTGATCGCCACTCCGGCCCGCTCCCTCGGATCGTTCTACGCCCACTTCCCGTACAACATCCAGCCGACCACGGACAACAATCCCTACTTCTACCATTTCGCCCGCTGGGGCAACGTCATCAGCAACTTCCTCCGTCCCCTCAACAGTGTCGACCGGGAGAACGCCGTCGGCGAGCGGGTCCTGTTCCTCCTGCTGCTGGTGTCGGTGGCCGCCGCCCTGGTGTTCCTGCTCCTGCCCTTCGCCGCCATCCGCGACACCTGGGTGGCCATGCCCCACAAATCGGTGTCGGCGGTCTTCTTCGCCGGCGTCGGTTTCGGGTTCATCTTCTTCGAGATCACCCTGATGCAGCTGCTCAACCTGTTCCTCGGGTTCCCCACCTACTCGCTAACCGTCACGCTCATGTCGCTCCTGGTCTTCACCGGGATCGGGGCGCTCGCCAGCCAGCGGATCGCCAACCGCAGGCGGGCCCTGCCCCTCCTGTGGGTGGTACTGGCCGGCCTGTTCGTGTTCTACCTGGTGGGCCTGGTTCCGATGACCAACGCCCTTCTCGGCCTGCCCCTGGCGGCGCGCATCTCCATCACGTTGGCGATCCTGGCCCCGCTCGGGGTGTGCTTCGGGATGTTCATGCCCATCGGGCTGGGCGAGATCGCCGGGTTGGGCGACTTCCCCCGTCAGTACGTGGCCTGGGGCTGGGCCGTCAACGGGTTCGCTTCGGTGGTCGGATCGGCCCTGGCCACCATCCTGGCCATGGCCGTCGGCTTCGACGTGGTCCTATGGCTCGGGTTCGGGTCCTACACCCTGGCCATCGCCGCCTGGCAACTCCTGGTCCGCCGGGGAGCACCCCGACAGGCCGGCGGTCCCAGTCCCCTCGGAGAAGCGGTCGGCTGAAGCGGCCGGAAGAACCGGATGACCGGGGCGGTCCCCGCCCGGCCAGGTCCGGCAACTGCAGCGTGGCGACGACCCCCCTGCGTCTCTAGCTCATCGTGGCTCCCCGGCCTTCAACGCGCGCCGGAAGAGTCCATCGAGTGGGCGCCTTCCGAACCCAGGTCAGTTGCACTGCACGGATCGCATCGCTAGGCTTACACTTGCAAGTGTATCGATCAGGGCAGAACGAGTGGCAAATCCTTACTGGCCGATGGCGAAGTGGCAACTGACCCGGTACGACCGGTAATGCAGGCGCCAATCTGCCTGTAAAGGGACTTCAAAGGAAGATCGTCGATGATCGCCAAGCGTACCGTGGCAGCTGTCCCGCCGAGGCGGGTACCTCCCTCTTTGACCTACCGGGTGAGCAGCATGGTGGCTATGGCCGGGATTGTGCTGGCGGGATTCGGCCTGCCCTCGACCCGTCCGGCTCACAGATCCCTTCTCGCCGGAGCATCCCTGGCCGCGTCCGTCCCTTCCCCCCCCGGGTACCTGACCCAGATCGCCAACGGTGTCGGCAACGCGGCTTCAGGTGCAGGCGTGTCGCAGTACACGCCGATCGAGGACTCCGGCGGATTGGGGGTCATCAACTGGGCGGCTGGGCCCACGCTGAACGCGGCCGTTCTCGGCCCCCAAGGGCCTTCGTCCATTAGCCAAGCCCCGATATTCTCGTACTCCGGTCCCTTTGCTCCGATTCTGATCGAGGACCATGCCGTGGCGATGGCGGTCAGCCCGACTGCGATCAACGGTGACTACGTGGTCGCTGTCGCCACGAGTTTCGGGTTCATCGACATCTTCGACGAGACCGCCCAAGGGAACCTCAACGCCGTCGGATCCCCTTACAGCCCTCTGGGTACCGGGGGTATCCAGGGGCTCAGGTCGTTGGCTTTCAGCCCGAGAAGCGCCGGCGCATACAACCTTGAAGGTTTCGTCCTTGCCGCCGCTGACAGTAGCGGGGTCCAGACCTTCTCGGTCAGCATCAACGGGATCACCAATCTCAACACCTACGGCGGGGACACGACCGGGACGGGCATCGCCTTCAGCCCCGACGGCAGCCAGTTGGCCGTAGCGACGCAGAACAGCTCCAGCAGCAACGGTGCCGTCGATCTGTTCGACATAGGTAGCGGGGCCACCGTGAGCTACGTGCAGAACGTACCGGCTGCGGGTCAGCCGGTCGCTCTGGCCTTCAACCCTGCCGGCACGGTGCTGGCGGTCACCGAGCCGTCGGCGTCCGGGCTCAGCATCCTGACTGTCAGCAACGGGGCATTGACACCCGACTCCAGCTTCGGTATCGGCGTGCAAGCGTCGGCGCTCGGGTTCAGCCCGGACGGCAACCTTCTGGCCGTCGGCGCCACCAACGGCGTGACGCTCTACCAGGGCAACCTAACCGGCGGACGCCTCAACACCGTCTCGGGGTCACCGTTCCAAACCACTGGCGACCAGTCGGTGTCGTTCAGCCCCTCAGGCGACTTTCTCGCGGTGTCAGGCGGGGGCGGACTCGATATCTTCTCGGTTGATCGCAGCACCTCTTTGGGCGTGACCTCGTCGACCAACCCTTCGCTTTACGGCCAGCCGGTCAGCTTCACCGCGATAGTCACCCCGTCGGCGACCGGTGTCCCCGCCCCGTCCGTCGGAACCGTCCAATTTTATGTCGATGGGAACCCGGTCGGCTCACCCGAGGCTGTCAGCAACGGCCAGGCGGTCCTACCAAATGATTCGAATCTCTCGGTCGGAGACCACATCGTGGGCGCCACGTACAGCGGCTACGACAACACCGGCGGTGTCAGCTACGCGACAGCTACCGCCACCGCCGGCCAGCAGGTTGACCCCCAGACCGTGAAGCAGGACGACACCACCATCTCGCTGATCCCTTCGGCCACATCGGTCTACTACGGCCAAGCGGTCAGCTTCCCGGTGACGGTCGTAGCCGACACGCCCGGCTCTGGGACCCCGACAGGCACTGTGAGATTGTCGGTACCTGACCTGCCGAGCGCCGGCAAAGTTCCCGTCGCCGCCGCTTTGAGCAACGGGGCGTACACCTACGGTCCCTACACGAGCCTGGCCGTCGGTCAGGCGACCATCAGCGCCAGCTACTCGGGGGACCCCGACTTCAACCCCTCGACATCCGATTCGCAGCAGGTCACCGTTAGCCCGGATCCTACGCAGACGGCCATAACAGCGTCGCCGAGCAGCTCTGTCTACGGCCAGACCGAAACGTTCGACGTCGCAGTGACGCCGGTCAACGAAGGGGTGGGCTTCAACACCAATGGCAACGTGCCGCAGGGCACCGTCACGCTCAGCGCTTCTACAGGTACCGCCACGGTGACGGTGGGCTCGGGCATGCTGTCGTCGAGCGGGACCGCGACCATCTCCACGGTGTCCGTGCCGGTAGGCACCGACACCATCATCGCAACCTACGCTGGGGAAGGCCCGACCGGGGATTTTGCCGGCTCGGCCTCCTCCGGCACCCAGGTGACGGTCGGCCAGGCCCAGGCCGCAGTGACCTTGAGCTCTAGTGCAAACCCGTCGGTGTTCGGCCAGCAGGTTTCGTTTACGGCTACCGTCGCAGCCGTCGCTCCCGGCTCGGGCACGCCGACCGGTACGGTGACCTTCTCCGTCGACGGCCATCCGACCGGCTGGGCAGGTGATGCGCTGAGCAATGGTGCGGCGACGAGCCCGTTCATCGCCGACCTTTCGATAGGTTCCCACACGGTCACGGCCAGCTACAGCGGCGACACGAATTTCGTTGGGGCCTCGACGACCACCGCCGAGCAGGTCGACCAGCGAGTCGGCCTGGCTGGTGTGTCCACCAACGTCAGTTCCACCGCCACAAGCTCGGTGTACGGCACACCGGTGGCTTTGACAGCGACAGTGCAAGCCGCGGCGCCGGGGGCGGGCACGCCGAGCGGGACCGTCACCTTCGAGGTGGCCGGGCA
>JAGWSF010000185.1 GCA_028876385.1 Acidobacteriota bacterium
CGCCGCGCCGGTAGAAGCCATCGAAACCTCTTCGGGCCGGGTGTCCGGCGTCCGCCTCGGCGGGGGCGAACGGGTCCCGGCGGCGACCGTGACCGCCGCCATCGACCCCAAGGCGGCGCTGCTCGACCTGCTCGAGCCGGCCCTGTCGGGCCCGGCCGGCGCCGACCTGGCCGCCGCCCGCCGCTCCAACGTGGTCCAAGCGGTCATCCACGTCGCCACCCGCTCACTGCCCGCCTATCCCGGAGCCAGGCACGGTGACTGGAACGGCCTGCAGAGCTACGTCGACCAGGTCGACCATCTGTCCGTCGCATGGACGAAGGCGGAAGCCGGCATACTCCACCGTCGCCCCCCGCTGTACGCGTTCACGCTGTCTGCCATCGACGACAGCCTGGCCCCCGACGGCCAGCACACCGTGTACCTGGCCTGCCCGGCCGCTCCCGCCCGGGTCGAAGGCGGATGGCCCGGACACGTCGACCGGTTCGTCGACAGCTGCCTCGACGTCGTCGAGCAGCGGGCCGCCGGCTTCCGGGACAGCATCATCGGCCTGGCCGCCCGCACCCCCGACACCATGGAGGCCGAGGGCTGGCCGGGCGCCCACCCGATGCACCTCGACCTGTCCCCCGACCAGCTGGGGATCTTCCGGCCCACCCCGGCCCTGGCCAGGTGGCGCACCCCCGTCGAGGGGCTGTACATAACGGGCGCGGGGACCAACCCCACCGGGGGCGTCGCCGGCACCCCCGGTCGGCAAGCCGCCCGGACCCTGCTATCGGACCACCATCACTGAGCCGCCGCCGGCGGGGTGGAACGAACCGTGGGGAGGGGCAGCAGCTGGGACAGCTGCCGGTTCTCCTCCGGGTCGAGGACGCTGTGCTGCACGCAGGCGGGGACCAGCCTGCCGGACTCGGGATGGGCCATGGCATACGAGCAGGCGGCCAGACGTTCCTGGGTCTCGATGATCCTCGGGTCGCCGGAGCGTTCCCCTTTTTCCATGAGCTCCCACGCCGCGGCGACGTCGTCGGCGTGCATGAACCGGTGCATCACGAACGTCATCGGCTCGGGGCGGTGGCGGGCCAGCTCGGCCGGCCCGACCCGCCGTACCGCCCGGGTCAGCCAGCCCAGCCCGGTCGCCACCGTGGAGGGGTGGGCGGCGACCACCCGGGCCAGGCGGGCCGCCAGCAGCTTCGGCGGGGCGTTGAAGTGGACACCGCCGAGGTAGCGGAAGAAGTCGTCCCTGGCCTCCAGGTCCCGTTCGTCGTCACCGTCGAGAAGGCTGTGCCAGCGGTCCCCGACGTAGAAGCCCCACGCGGTGCGGTTGCAGCGGGTGTCTCCGACCTCCAGCACGTCCCACGGCAGCCGGCTGCCCGCCCCTTCCTCGATGCGGGCCCAGATCGCGTCGGGGTCCAGGGAGTGGTAATCCTCTTTCCACCGTACGGTGTTGCCGACGTGGGCGGCCGGCTGGAATGAGAACATCTTGAACCCCATGTCACGGCACGCCCCGATCACCTCAGGGACCTGCGCCGCGTTGGCCGGGGTGACGGTCATGTTGTGGGCCAGGTAGGAGCGGATCCCGTACTCGTCGTGGAGCCGGGTGAACATGTCGCAGAACGCCCGGCGGTGGCCGTGCAGCTCGGACTCGCGCTGGGGGCGGCGGGCGCCGGCCCGGCCGATCATGGTGGTGTCGAAATGCCCGGCGAACGACACGTACCCGAAGCGGGGCCGGCCGCCGGGGTCGACGCAGACCCGGCGCAGGTAGTCGTAGTCGAAGTCGCCATGGGTCATGCTCATCGGGTTGCGCCCGAACGAGCGCATCACCGCCAGCACCTCGGCGTGATCTTCCGGTTCGAGCAGCGACACCTCCCCGCCGATCAGCTGGGCGTGCCCGTGCGGTCCCCGCAGCTTCCGCGTCAGGGCCATCTGGTCGCGGACCTGGGCGACCGTGTGGGCGCCGTCCACGCGCACCCGGTTGGCCTCGGCCGAGTGGTAGCACGGCTGGCACGAGAAGTTGCAGCGTGGGAACACCCCGTGCGTGCCCTCGCAGCCCACCGCGTGACGGCCGATCGTCTGGGCCGGGGTGCGGGAGCGTTCGGGCAGCTCCTCCCACCGCCGGGCATAGGCCGCCCTGGTCTCGGGGTCGACCGGGCGCGTGATCCGCTCCCAGCGTCTCAGTCTCACTCCCATCGAAGCCGCCATGCTCCCAGAGCCCAGCCCGCCCTCATTGGCACCGGTCCGAGCCGGCTGCCACAAAGGGGCCGCGATAACGCCCGTCGCTGAGGCCGCGTTGCGCTCTCCTGTACATGCACCGCTCTGGAAACCCGCTATCGGCGGATGCCATTCCCGTAGCGCAGGGAGTTTCCCCTGACGGGTACCCGCCAGCCACAACAACGCCGTTGCGGCATTTCGGATCCGTCTAGAGAAGCCCGGTACCCTGCGTGATCTGAGCGTGGAATACTGGTCCCGGTGGAGCGGGTTCCCAGCCCAGACCGACCCTGGGAGCAGCCCAGACCGACCCTGGGAGCAGCCCAGTGCCCTACATCCTTGGAAGCCTCGTCGCTACGTTCATAGTGATTTTGATCGTTGGAGCGGTGACCGGGCGGGTCAAGGCTCGTTCATGCTGCGCGGTCGCGGACCCGTCACGGGACTTACGAATGCGGGCCGCTTTCGACGGGCTCGGCTCCTGCCCGCACCGGGACCGAAACTCCTCTGGCCCAGAAGGCCTCGGCGAACCCGACAGTGGACCTGATCCGGTCGAAGTGGCATAACCGCAGGCGGGCGGTCCGTGGCCCCGGTCCCGTCGCTTGAGATTCAGCGAGGTCTCCTAGCCAGGTCGATGCCGGTTTGTGCGACGGCGGCGCCGGTCGGACGATCGTCGGGGCTGGCCGGCCGCCACAGCACCCGGACTGTCCCGTTGACCATGACGGCGTCGGCGCCAAGCTGGCGGGTGTCTTCCTCGGGGCGGTGCAATGGCTGGTGGCGCCGCGCGGCTCGGGCGTAGACGGCGAGCGTCGCGGGGTTGTAGACGTGCCACAAACGGGCTCGTCCGACGCCAAGCCGGCGGTAGAGGGTCCGGTCGGTGTCGGAAAGCACCAGGCCCGTCCATCCGGTGTGCCTGACAATAGCGCTCAACCGGTCGATTGGGCTGAACCCGACCGCTACCTGGCCGATCTGCGGGTCTTCACATGCTTGTTGCACCTGAACCAGGTGCTGTTGGCAAGGCAGTCAATGACGGTGACGGAGGAGGACGAGGATCTGCACTCCTGGCAGATCCCCCATCCCCACGTGGTCCCCGTTGCTGGCGGTCAGCTCGACATCGGAGACGTCGATGGACACGTTCGTAGGGGTGGGCATGTGATCGTTCTTTCCGGTCGGACACTTGGTGAGAAACCCCGGCCAGGGCTGCCGGGTTGCGACGGGTCGTCTCGGCACCGGGCGGCGCCGGTGTCGGTAACCCCCTGTCCGAAGCGGCCATTCCCATCGGAGGGTCCGTTCGCTGTCTGTCTGCTGCTGCTCCCGGCGTGGCGGCTCGACACTAGCCGCCGGCTTGGACGAGTTCGGCGGGTAGGGCATCGCCACATCCGCACCAGCCCGGTCCGGCGGCGCCTTCTTCACGGCCGATGTTGCTGAAGGCGTCGTTTTCGAAGGCGCCGGATCGGGCGCGGACCACCCGGGTCACCGCAGCGACGACTCGGGGATCCCACTGGGTACCAGCGTGCTCAGCGAGGATGGCCAGCGCCCGTTGCTGGCCCATGCCGGCCCGGTACTGGCGGGTGTTGGCCATGGCGTCGTAGGCGTCGCAGGCGGCGACTACCCGGGCGCCGATGGGGATGGTGTCACCAGCCAGCCGGTCGGGGTAGCCGTTGCCGTCGAGGCGTTCGTGGTGGCCCCGGATGATCGGGGCCAGGTCGGCCAGGGCGGGGGAGGTCAGGACGAGGCGGGCCCCGTCGAGGGGATGGCGTTGCACGACCTGGTATTCGTCAGCGTCGAGGGGGCCCTTCTTGTTGAGGATCTCGTCGGGCACCTCGAGCTTGCCGAGATCATGCAGCAGGGCGGCTACGCCGATGGCTCTGACCTGGCCGAACGGAAGTCGGAGCTCCTGGGCGACCCGGGCGGCCATGTGGGCGCTGCGCACCACGTGTTCCCTGGTCACCGGGTCTTTGCGCTCGAGGTCGGCGACGAAGCGCCGGACCAGCGGGTCGAGCCCGAGCTCCACCGCCCGCAGCGGGGTGACGGCGTCGACGGACGCCATCAGCGCACTGTGTGCGTCGCTACGGCGGTAGACGACCGCGGCGGTGATGGTCCCGGCGAACACCGCGCAGGCATCGAGGAGGTGGGCGGTCCAAAACGCTGCGGTCCACGGACCTCGGGCGGTGAACACCAGGTTGGAAGCGGCCAGCAGAGCGCCGCTGGCCGAGACGGCCAACGGCGCGGCCGAGCCCGCCATCCAACCCAAGCGTAGGTGGCGGTAGGAGACGAGAAGGCAGAAACCCAGGTTCGGCGCCACCCACAGGGCGGCGGTCGCCGATCCGGTCGTCGGCGCGGGCGGCCAAGACGGCCAGGCGAGCACCGACACGCACACCGCAACCTGGGCGGCGAGAGCGACCGAGACCAGTGGCCGCCAATATGACATGACCCGGTTCGCCCAGCGCCGATTGGGAAACAGGGTCGGCCACACCAGGACCGACCCGACGGGGACCGCCCAGTACACCGCCGCCGCAGTGCCCTGATTCGGGCCGTAGAGCACACCGGGCACGGTCAGGCCGTGGGCCAACGGGAGGAGCGACACTCCCATGAAGAAGGCTCCCAGGGCGGCCAGTTCCGCCACACCGGAACGCCACGCCCGGGCCAGCACCGCGGCCGAGGACACCACGCAGCCCGAAGCGGCGACCAAGACGAAAACGAACAGTAGGCCCGGTTGCTCCCACCGGCCGTCCGCCAGACGCCCCAGACCGTACTGTGCCACGCCCAGGACCAGCCAAGCGGCAGCCCACCAGATCACCCAAGCGCTCAGACGCGAACGACCCACCCGACACCTGTCGGTCTGCGGCGCCGTCGGCTTGACCCCCGCCCCGACCGGTCCCGCGCCTGCACGCCGGTTCTCGGTGGCCCCGGGCCTCCGCGGAGCCGAATCAGATCGGGCGCGTCCCGGGGATCTTCTGCCGACCGACCGAAGCCGGAGGAGGCGTCGAGTTCTCCCGTGGCCCCCCAGCGAAGGCTCCGATGCCAGGTCGTTCGGTGCTCGGGCGGTCCCGAACCTTTGGGGGCAGCGATGGAATATCGGGTGATCGAGACGGATTCCCTACCCGACCGATGTCAGCACCGGAGCTGGCCGGCCCGGACAGCTACGCCTTCGCTGTCTCGTCTCGTCTAGTCAGGAGGACAACCATGTCGACAGCCCCCACCCAGACCGTCAAGTCGCCGCCCGGGGCGGCGGAGTCACCTCCGTCGATGTCGGGCATGGCCAGGATGCTGATAACGCCGGCGGTGGCGGCCGGCCTGCTCGGCGGCGCAGTGCTGATCGGCATCATGACGTTGGTGATGGGCGCCGCCGGGATGGGTTACGCCAGCCCGGTGAACCTGGGGATGCCGGCCTTCGTGTACACCGTCGCACCGCCCGCTTCGATGCTGCCCGGCCTGATGTCGGCGATGGGAGTCAGCCTGCCGGCGCCGATGATGGCACAGATCGGGCCCATGCTCGAGAGCGGCCACTACCTGAGCGCAACCCAGGCGAAGGCGATGATGCCGATGCTGACCGCCATGCATCTGCCGGCCCAGAAGATTCAGATGATGGCGGCGGTCATGACCGGCCACGCCGACAACACGACGGTCGCCAACTTGATGGCCGGCCTGCCGGCATCCGCCCGCCATCAGGTCATGGCGGCCATGCCGGTCAGCGCCAGCCACGTGATCGTCGGCCTGATCCTGCACTTCGCGTTCTCCGCCTTTCTCGGCATAGCGTTCTTCGCGGTGATAGCAGCGGCGGCCCGGATGGGGATGCCGGCGATGCGGACCCGGGCGGGGATGATGGCCGCAGGGGTGGTCGGCGGTGCGATCGTGTACGTCCTGAACCGTTGGGTGTTCCTGCCGCCGGCCAACCCGATGATGCGCCTGGTCCCCCAGATCGGGTTCTTCGCCGCCCATCTCGCCTTCGGGCTGATAGTCGGCTCACTCGCGGCCCTGGCTATCGGCCGAGCCGTGCGCCAAATGTCGCCGGTCACCCTCTGAACACATGGCGAAACGCAAGCGACCGAACCCGGCCGCCCGGCGCCCGGCGCCGCCGCGACGGCCGGTCCCATCGCGGCCGCGGCGCCCGTCCGACTGGCCCCGTACGGCGGCGGCGTTACGGCGTCGCCGTCGCCTGCAGGCGGGAGCATTCGCCGCGTTCGCTGTGGTGATCGTTGGAGGGGTGATCGCGTTGGCCGCCACCCGTGGCAGCTCCACCGCCGGCTACGACACCAACCCCCGCGCCTTCGTGCTTCCCGCCCTGTCGGCTCCGGGGAAGGTGTCGCTGGCCGGGTTCAGCGGCCGGCCGGTGATCGTCAACTTCTTCGCGTCGTGGTGCACCCAGTGCGCCTCGGAGCTGCCCGTATTCGACGCCGACGCCAGGGCCTTGAAGGGACGGGTTGCGGTGGTCGAGGTCAACGCCGAGGAGACCGGAGACGGCCAAGCGTTCGCCGCCCGTTTCGACCTGGCCGGCTCGGTCAGCGCAGTCGCCCGCGACGTGGGCGGCGGC
>JAGWSF010000186.1 GCA_028876385.1 Acidobacteriota bacterium
CCCGTGCTCGGCGGCGCGGCGGCGGCCCTGCGCCTCGAGCTGGGCCAGCCGCCAGGGGGGAACGGTCCAGCCCTCACGTTCTGGCCGGACCCCCAGCTCCGCGGCCCGGGCCTCGGAGTCGCTGGCCACCCGGGCCGCCCGCCGGTCCTCGGCCGGGGTCTGGCGGTCCAGCTGGCGGTACCACTGGAGGGCCAGCACGGCGATGGCCCCGCCGGTGACGGTCATGGAGAGGATCCAGAACGTCTGCCCCCCGGCGTGGGTGTTGGCCAGGGTGTTGATGGGGTCGAGGGGGGTGTTGGACATGTACACCGATATGCCGAGGAAGACCTCGAACGGCATCCCGATGAACACCGACAGGAGCCGGGCCGGGTGCGACATCCGCCACCGGGTGGGGTCGGCCCCGATGACCGGCTGCCAGTAGAGGAAACCGACGGCGATCATGTACAGGTGGGTGGCGTCGTGGAACAGGACGTGGTCGATGCTGTAGTGGTAGAGGCCGCGGTCCAAGAAGAAGGCGTACATCGACCCGAAGTAGAGGAACCAGGTGAGCACCGGGAAGGTCAGCACGGCGGCCGGCCGGCTGTGCACCACCTTCAGGATGCGGACCTGGTTGGCCCGGTTGGCCGCCTGGCTGGCCAGGGTGACGGGCTTGCCGAGGGTCAGCAGGGGGGCGGCCACCATCATCAGCAGGATGTGCTGGACGACGTGGGCCACCACGCTGATCTCGTCGTAGGCGGCCAGCCCGGAGCCGATGGCGACCCATACCGCGACCAGCCCCCCCACGAAAGCCGCGCCGTTCCACCACGACCACGACCGGCCCTTGCGGGCCAGGCGGACGACCCCGGTCAGGTACAAGCCGAGCAGGGACAAAAGGACGGCATCGGCGACCAGACCGAGGGTGTCGGTCTGGACGTCGGTGAGCAGGACGTGCCACCGGAGGTTGGGGCTGGTCGGGTCCGATCCGGCCAGCAGGCCCAGATGGGGCCCCACGGAAGACAGGAGTGACGTCACCCTCAAGGCCCCGATGGCACGAAGTTGGGGAAGAACTGACCGAGGGTGTAGGTCAGCTGCTCGGCGGTCATGGCCCCCGGGTGGACCACCGCGATCTTGCCCGTCTCGTCGATGTACACGGTGGTGGGCAGGCCGGCGACCTGGTAGCGGGCGGCCGTCTGGCCACCCGAGTCGACCACCGTCGGGTAGGCAGCCCCGGCCGAGTGCAGGAGCGCCGTCGCCGCCGCCGACGACGGGTCGGCGACGTCGACGCCGATGAAGTGGATCTTGGGGTCCTGGGTCGCGACCTGGGCGAAGGCCTTCAGCTCGGATCGGCAGTTGACGCACGTGGACGCCCAGAAGTTGAGCACCACCGGCTGGCCCCGCTCCCCCACCAGGGACAGCTTCGTGGCCGGATCGGCGAGGACGGCCAGGTCGAACAGCGGGGCCTGCTGGCCGAGGCCGGCTCCCGTCCCGCCCCCGGCGGGCGCCTGCGGTCCGGCCACCGCGGGCCGCTGCGCGGCGGGCAGCAGGTCGACCGCGGCCTGGGCCAAACCGTGCGAGTAGGGGTCGACGTCCACGGCGTTCTGACCGAAGTCACCGGCGGCCCGGATGCGACCCTCGGGGTCGATGTACTCGATCAGCGTGCCGTGGGTCACCGACTGGGTCTTGGGATCGGCGCCCACGTAGACCCCGTAGTCCTTCCACACCGCCTGCAGGGTCGGCACCGGGCCCGTGGCGAAGTACCAGTTGGCCACCGCACCCAGCCCGTTCTGGTCGGTCCACTCCTTGGTGGCGGCGGGGGCCGGGAAGAAGGGGTTGACGTTGACCGACAGGAACACCACGTGGCTGCGGCCGGCCGCCCCGAGGAACTGGTCGGCCCTCACGACGTCCTCGGCCAGAAGGGTGCAGACGTCGGTGCAGCGGTCGTCGTTGAACGACAGTACGACCGAACTGCCCCGGAACTGGCTGAGCGATACCGGCTGACCCCGCTGGTCGGTCAGATGGAAGTCCTTGGCCACCTCGCCCGTCCCCGGCAGGGGTGACAGCGACAGGAGGGCGGCGCTGGCCGGAGAGATCCCCGGGAGGGTCCCCGTCGCCGCGGTGCCACCCGAAGCGGTGCCCGACCCACCGTGCACCGATAGAACGACGGCGACCAGGGCGGCCGCCAGCACGACCCCGAGCCCGGCGAACCACAGTCCCCGGCGGCCGGACCGGGAAGCCTCAGGCCCGGTCGTCCCCGACGACGAGGTGTCGCTCGGCGAGATGGTCGGGCCGGTCACGGCTCACCGGGGCGGCCGCAGCTACCACCGACCGTGGACCGTGTCCGAACCGCCTTGGCGGCAATGCTCATGATGCTCGGCGCTCCTCTCGTGCGATCAGCGGCCCGGCAAATATCCGGCCCCGGGGAACCACGCGCAGACCGAAGCCGGCCGCACCCGGATCAGGCCGGCCTCGGACCGGGCCGACAGCCGTCACGTCGTCGACATTTCTCGGCTGCAGCCTACTTAGCGTCCAGAGCAACAAGGCACCGCCGACCACGGGCAGGTGTGCCGCCTCATCAGCCCAACTGGTCAGGCCGCGCCCCAGGTCGACCCCGGCGGTCACCACCAGCGATGCCGCGGCCACACCCACCAACCAGGCCAGGCCGGACGCCAGTCGGGGTCGAACGGCAGCCGCGAGGAAGCCCCACGCCACGGCCAACCCGAACGATCCCATCTCGTGCGCCACGTGCAACGGTGCTTCCCGGTCGTGGCCGAGGACGAGGATCGGCACGGTGAGGGCCAGCTCCACCAGGGCGGCGAGCACCAGACCGACTCTTGCGGCGGCGGCCACCGAAGCGACGGAGCGGCCCCGCAAGGCCGATGGTGCCACCCGAGCAGCTGCCCCCGAGTCGGTGGATCCCGGGTTCGGGGCCGGCCGCGAGAACCGGTCGGGCAGGAAACCCCGTTCGGGCCAGCCGGACCGCACAAACCATCGGATAAAGCCCGTTCGGACAGGTCGGAGCCGGCTGAACCCGTACAGGAGCCGTTCGGTCATGTCGGGGACGACGGGCGCCGCGCCCACCCGCCACTCGGCGATCATCGCCTGCACCCCAGCTGCCCATTCCCGGCAGTTGCCGCACGAGGCCAGATGGGCCTCGACCCGGACCGGATCGGCGGAGGGGGGCGGCGCCTCTCCATCCAAAAGCGCCGATACCGCCTCCCGGATCAAAGTGCACTCCACAGCCCTATATGTCGCTGCGACGGGGCCCAAAGTTCCAGATTTCCGCGTCACCGAGATCCGGTCGTACCATCGCAGCAGTGGACCTCAGCTCGTTGGCGCGTGCCGCCGCCCGCGGCGAACGGGACGGAGCGGAATCACTGGTCCGAGAAACACTGGTCGATGTGTGGCGATTCTGCCGAAGCCAGGTGGGGGCGAATGACGCCGACGACACCACCCAGGACACCTATTTGAGAGCGTGGCGGAGCCTCTCAGAGGGCGCAGCCCCCGACGACGTCCGGGCCTGGCTCATGACCATCGCCTACCGGGCCTGTGCCGACTGCATACGCCGAGCTGAACGCCAGCGCCGCCGGCAGGACGCGATTCGCGCCCAGCCCGGAGAGACATGGGGAGCGCCGGCCGACGAGGACTTGGGCCTCTACGACGAGCTTCTCAGCGTGCTGGGCCCCGACCGCCGGGCGGCTTTCGTGCTCACTCAGCTTCTCGGTTACACGTACGCCGAAACCGCGGAAATCTGCGGGACAGGCGTCGGCACGGTGCGCTCCCGAATCGCACGGGCCCGTGAGGACCTGATACGAGCCCGGCAGATCAACCTGAGACAGCGCTGGGTGTGAACGTTTGACTGACGTTCCGTAGGCGGGCGATTCGTCGGGACGGCAACGACCATCCCGCTGCGCAGGCTGGGTGTCGCTAACCCGAGGTCTTGTCGCGCGATTGGTCTCAGGTCCCGTCGAAGCGGTCCACCATCCCGCCTCCCAACTCGGCGGCGAGGCGCAGGAGGCGGTGGCTCTCGGCCTGCGACAGGGCCGCATCGGGGGTGCAGCCGTGAGGGCAGCGCATGGATTCCGTCGCCCCCCACAGCCGGCAGATCGTGGGTCGATCCTCGTAGACCCGGCACCGGCCGTCCTCGAGGGCCGGGCAGTAGTAGTCCTCGCCGCGCTCGATGGCGGCCACCGCGTCGAGCAGGGGTGGGACCTCCACGCCCCGGTCGCGCAGCCGGGCCGCCTCGTCGACGGTCATCGATATGGGCCCGCACGAGTCGACGCATCGACCCCGGCACTCGACGGCGGGGATCTGCCGGTAGAGGTCGCCAAGCGACCGGGCGACGGGGGCGGACACCGAAACCAAGCTACCGGCCCCGTCTCAGTCGAGGTCCACCGCCCCACCCGGCCCGGTGATGCCAGTCGTTCAGAGGCGCGGTGGTCAGGCCGGGGACCCGGCGGAGTCACCCGTGTCGACCTCGACGGCCACGTCGATGCCGTCACGGACGCTGGCGGTGACCACGCAGAAGTCCTCGAAGAGGCTCAGGCAGCGGCTCATCCGCGGCCGGTCAGCGGCGTCGACGTCCAAGTGGAGGTGCACCTTCAGGCCGCCGATCCGCAGGCGCCCGCGCTCGTTGCGCTGGTACTCGCCGGTTACGGTCGTGTGGACCCCGTGGACCGGGACTCGGGCCTTGTTCAGACAGAACAGGGAGCTGGCGCTGAGGCAGTGGCCCACGGCCGTGGCCAGCAGGCGGGAGGCGTTGGGCCCGTCGCCCGCGCCTAGCGGCGGGGGCTCGTCGATGGCCAGCGGCCCGACCCCGTCCTGGTCGAACAGGGCCAGGAACCGGTAGAGGTCCTGCTGCTCGAGGCGGACCTCGAATCCCTCGGTACCCGACCCCGAGGTCTGCTCGACCCCGTCGGGCGGGGGGTCGCCCGAGGGGGGAACGGGAGCTGTCACCGGTGGACCTCCACGTTGGCCTCTTCGGCTGGGGTCGGGCGTGACCCGGGGGCAGGGAACGGCCGGATGGCGGACCGGCGGTGGGGATCCCCGGGTCGTTGGTCCCGGGGAAGGTCGGACGGTAGGTAGGGCATAGGTCGCTCCACTGCTCCGGCGGCCGCGGTCGCCGCCTCACCCAGCACAACCATTATACCCCCAGGGGTATTCCGGGGATTGGCGATTCCCATGTCGGTGTCAGTGCCGAAAAGCCCGGACACCGCCGGACATGGTCTCGGGGAGAGGCCGATCCAGCTTCGAGAGAGCCTCAGTCTTGGTCCGCAGGTCGGACAGCAGCTGATCGGCCATGCCGAAGGTCATGCCGGCCCGCACGACGATCCGCAGCACCGACAGGTCCTCCCGCTCGGGGGGATAGCTGTAGGCGGGAACCAACCAGCCGCGCTCGCGCAGGCGATCGGAGACGTCGAAGACGGTGTAGCGGTCCACGCCCGGGTCGAGGGCGAAGGCGAACACCGGCAGCTCCCGGCCCGAACTGACCAGGCGGTAGGGGCCGATGTCGGCCACCCCGGCGGCCAGGTGCTGGGCGATGGCCGACGAGTGCTGCTGCAGGTTGCGGTAGCCCTCGAAGCCGAGGCTCGTGAACATGTAGTACTGGGCGACCACCTCGCTGCCGGGCCTCGAGAAGTTCAGCGAGAACGTCGGCATGTGACCGCCGAGGTAGCTGACGTCGAATATCAGTTCCTCGGGCAGGGCTGCCCGGTCCCTCCAGACGGCCCACCCCACGCCGGGGTAGACCAGGCCGTACTTGTGACCTGAGGCGTTGATGGACGCCACCCGGGGGATCCGGAAGTCCCACTCCAGGTCGGGCTGGATGAACGGGGCCACGAATCCGCCCGACGCGGCGTCCACGTGGATGGGCACATCCAGCCCGGTGCGCGCCTCGAGCTCGTCGAGGGCGTCGGCGATGGCCTTCACCGGCTCGTAGCTACCGTCGAAGGTGGAGCCGAGGATGGCGGCGACGCCGATGGTGTTCTCGTCGCAGTAGCGCACGGCCCGCTCGGCGGTGAGGTGCAGCATGTCGCCCTCGACGGGAACCAGGCGGGCTTCGACGTCCCAGTAGCGACAGAACTTCTCCCAGCACACCTGGACGTTGGCACCCATGACCAGGTTGGGCCGGTCGGTGGGCAGGCCGGCGGCCCGGCGACGAGCCCGCCACCGCCACTTGAGAGCCATCGCGCCGAGCATCACCGCTTCGCTCGATCCGGTGGTGGAGCAGCCGGTGGCGTCGTCCCCGGCAGGGGCGTGCCACAGGTTGGCGATGATGTTGACGCAACGCCGCTCGATCTCGGCGGTCTGCGGGTACTCGTCCTTGTCGATCATGTTCTTGTCCGCGGTGTCGGCCATGAGCCGGGCCGCCCGTTCGGGCATCGACGTGGTGACGAAGGTCGCCAGGTTCAGCCGAGCGCTGCCGTCGAGGAGGAGCTCGCTGCTGATCAGGTCGTAGGCCTCCTCCCCGCCCACCCCCCGGGCCGGCATCTCGGCCACCGGCAGCTGCACGTCTAACCCCGAAGTCCTGCTTGCGGCTGGGCGACCGCCGTGTCCCCGTTTGTGGTGAACCCCGGCCATTGGACCCTCCATTCCTCCTCGACGGGTGACAGGGGCACCAGGCGAGGACCGTTTGCTGCTGACCCCCCCAGCTGAGCACAACCGGAGACCGGGCCCGACCACGGCGGCGAGGCGCCGGCCGGGTGAGCGGCGGCGAGGCGCCGGCCGGGTGAACGGCGGCGGATTTTTTCCCGGCTGACTTGGGGAAGATTCCCCAAGCCGCGTACTGATTGCAGCCGAGTAGCGCCAAACTCGGGTGGGATCGGCCGCGCGCCGCACGGCTTCGGCCGGACTGACCGCTTCCCAACGAAATGCGAGACGGACGTGCCACTGGCTGGAACCTTCGATGTCATCGACTTCGCCGAACTGGTGGACCTGCTCATCCGCAAACGCAGCACCGGGCGCCTGCAGATCCGCACCGAGTCGGTCCTGGCCAGCATCTGGCTGGGCGCCGGCCAGTCGGTCATGGCCGAGGTGACCGGCATGAACACCCTGGAGCTCAAGACCAAGGGCAAGAGCCTGCTCGAGGACATCTGTTTCGACGCACTCAAATCAACGAGAGGCAGCTTCGAGTTCGTCCCTCAGGACGAAGTGGAGCGGCTGTCCGACGAACGGTCCGACCTGCAAGAAGCGCTCGACGCGGCCCGCGACCGCCTGGAGCGGTGGCGCCGCCTGGAGCCGGTCATCAAATCACTGGAAGCCGTCCCCCGCTTGGCTGAGAGCCTGGGCGGACAGATCACAGTGGACGATGACCGCTGGAAGGTCCTGGTAGCCATCGACGGCCGACGAAACGTGGTCAGCCTGGCCCGGCGGCTCGAGCTCGAGGTCCTCGACTTCTGCGAGGCGCTGCAGGCCCTCATCGAGCAGGGCGCAGTGGAGATGCACCACCCGAAGGGTCGGGTGAAGAACCTGCCCAAGGTCCGGCTGGACCGCCCCGAGAACGGCCAGCACATCCCGGTGTTCGTGGCCGACGATCTGATCTCGGACCCGACGCCGGCGGCCGGCGCCGGCTTCGCCGATGGTCTCCCCGAAGGCACTCCGGGCGACATGCACCACGAAGGCGTAGGCGACGAAGTCCCGCCCGAAGCCGCCCCGACCGGAGGTCACCCGGATGGAGTCCGGGTCGAAGTCCCGCCCGCAACCGTCGGTGCCGAGGGCGGCCCGGAAGGCCTACGTGGCGAGGGCCCCGGAAGGGTCCCGGACGAGAGGCTGGCAGGTGATGACACCGGCCGACCAGGTCCGCCACCGTTCCCCCTCGATCCCGTCGGGTCGGGGCGGGCCGACATCGCGCCCGGAGACGGCGGCAGGACCAACGGCGACACCAACGGGAGCAGCGACGGCGACCGCAATGAGACGGGCGGCACCGCGCCGGCGATGACGACCGGCCCGTCGGCGACCCGCCCGGCTCACGCCGCCGAGCGTCGGGGCCACCTACGAACGCGCTGGTGGTGACGACGTGACCGCCCGATGGCTTCGATGGCGCGGCGGGGACGAGCGCTCCGTGGAAGCCCACCGCGACGTGCTCGACCGCCTGCAGCACCTGGCCACCCCGGACCGGGAACCGCCGGCGGCCACCGACGGAGGTCTCATACCCCACGTCCGGATGCTCGAGCGCGGCTCCGAGCGCGTGGCTCATGGCCCATGGCCGCAGCTCCAGGCCGACCCCCGAGCCGTCGTTGACCCTGTGCCATCCGGCAAAGGGGTGTCGGCCCGGGGAAAGGCGCCATCGGGGGGAGCGGCGCCAGCGGGGGGAGCGGCGCCGGCCCGGGGAAGGCCGCCAGCCCGGGGAGGGGCGCCCGCCGTTCCCCGCGGCCCCGATCTCAGCACCCCATCCGAGCCTGGTGCCGAAGAGCACCCCTCGGGCGGCGGGACCCGCAGGCCGTCGCACCGGCCGACCCGTCGACGCTCGAGGCTCCCCGCGGCACGGACCGCCTTGGCGGCGGGCGCCGCTGCGGTCATCGCCGCCGTCGCCGTGGTTCTGAGCGCCTCACCGTCGCCGCCTTCGCCGGCTCCGCTGCGGTCCATCTCCTCCACGGCCCACCCGCCGGTGAGGGTCACGGTCCCGCCCGCCGCTTCGACCACGACGACGATTCCGGCGGTGTTGGTCCCTATCGGATCGAACTCCGGGCAGGTCGACTACACCGTGGGCGCCCCGGTCGTGAACCTGTCGCTATCGGCCACCAGCAGCTGCTGGGTGGAGCTGCGCTCGGACTCGGCGTCGGGGCCTCTGCTCTATCAGGGGGTGCTCACCCAGGGGACGGTGAAGGCCTTCCAGGCCGCCGACCTGTGGCTGCGCCTGGGTTACCCGCCGGGGATCGGAGTCGAGGCCGACGGCTCCTCGCTGAAGTTGCCGGGCACGGCGGCGCCGCTGAACATCATGGTCAGCGGCTCACCGGCCTGAGTAGCGCCCCTGTTTCAGCCCTTCTCCCCCTGGGAATCACCCCGCACATGGAGCAGAAGGGTGCGGGTCACCGGTTGCTCGCCGTGTTGTCCCTTTGGGGAGGGCTGGGCGGCGTGGCGACCGCCTGGGGAGGAGGCCCGGCCGGCGCGGCCAGCCTGCCGGCCGCCAGTCCCTGCACCACCAGCCTGCCCCCCGGCAGCCGGGTGGTCGGCGTGGCGGCCAACCCCCGCGGCGGCTACTGGGAGGTCGACCAGTACGGCGACGTGGCGCCTTTGGGGAGCGCCGTCTGCTTCGGTTCGCTGCACGCCACGCCGCTGCAGGAGCCCATCGTCGGCATGGCCGCCACCCCCGACGGCGGCGGCTACTGGCTGGCCGCCTCCGACGGCGGCATCTTCTCCTTCGGCGACGCCCACTTCTACGGCTCCACCGGCGCCACCCCCCTCAACCAACCCGTCGTCGGCATGGCCGCCACCCCCGACGGCGGCGGCTACTGGCTGGCCGCCTCCGACGGCGGCATCTTCAGCTTCGGCGACGCCACCTTCCACGGTCGGGCGACGGTGCCCGACACCCCGGTCGGCTGCACCGCCGGGCAGCTGTCGGCATCCATCGGGATGGCCAACCACGGGGCCGGGAGCGTGACCCAGAGCGTCACCTTCACCAACCACAGCCAGACGGCCTGCGATCTCTACGGCTATCCCGGGATGCTGATGCTCGACTCGGCCGGCCGTCCCCTCCCGACCCACGTCTACCGAGTGGCCCTCCATCCGGAGGGCAACGTCGTGCTGGGGCCGCAGCAGACCGCCTCCTTCGACGCCCACTGGGCGGCCCAGACCGGCTACGCCAACCTGATCTGCCCGACCTCGTCGCGCGTCGAGATCACCCCGCCCGGAGCGTTCCAGCCTCTCACCGTCGATTGGGCCATCTCGCCCTACGGTGGCACGACCCAGAACCTCCACTGCGGCGAGATCAGCGTTTCGGTGGTCTATGCCGGCACCCCGCCGGGGTAACGGCGAAGGGGCTGAGCGGCGCTACTGCCCGTCGGCGCCCGGCTGCGGGATGTCGGGCGAAGCGTCCGGGGGCGAGGTCGCCGGCGGCGGGCTCCCCGGGGCGGCCGTTTCTGTGACGGCGTTCAGCTGGGCCAGGTACGTGACGGCCAGATTGGTGGACCCCGTCGAGGAGGTTGACCCTGGAACGTACGGGCTGGCCGCCGGCGCCTGGGCAGCCGGCACGGAGGTGGCCGCCGGCGATTGGGCCCCCGGAACGGAGGTGGCCGCCGGCGCCTGCGCAGCCGGCACGGAGGTGGCCGCCGAGGCCATGCCGGGCGCGACCACCACGGCCAGAGTCCCCCCGCTGGCCACCGCCACGGTCGTGGCCCCCGCCGCCAGTAGCCGCAGCGACTGGGACCGCCCCTGGCGTTGCAGAGCGACGATCCGCCCCAGCACCGGGGACTGCTCCACGCCCGTCAGGTCGCCGCGCACCACGGCGATGAGGGCCACCACCGGCATGAGGAGCCAGCCGGTGAAGTAGGACAGGACGAAGCGGGCCAGGGCCAGGTCGTCCACCGATGCCGGGACCGACGCCGTAAGTGCCGGCGTCGGTACCGCTCCGGCGGCGGGTTCTGGAGGGGCGGCCCGGCCGGCGGCCGGCAGGAGCTGGCGCCACCAGCCGTCGTCGGCGGCGAGACCGCCGGCGAGCTCCTCGCGTGCCTTCAAGTGGGTCACCGCCATGACCAGCCCCAGGTAGGCGACGTCGAGGACCGCGCCGGCGATGGCTGGGCCGGCGAACCACCAGCTCCCCGAACCGGAGGCCAGAACGGCCAGGAGGATGGTGACGGCGGTGAGGCTGAGCAGGGTCTGGCGGCGGCGCATGACGGCCGCCACCGGGCGACGCGCCCCCCGGTGGGGACGGCGACCGGCACCCGCCCCCACCGGTACCGCCGACGGCCCCGTTCCGGGCGCCCAGCCCGCCCCGGCCACCTCGGGCACCCACCCCGCCCCGCTGGAGGTCAGAGCGGCCAGCGCCGGGTCCCGCTCGGCGGCGTCGAGCACCCGCTCGACGAAGCCGTAGCCGGGCTCCACGGGCACCGTGGCCGCGCTCAGGGCGTCGAGCGTGGCGTTGAGGGCGGCCACCTCCCTCCGGCAACCCCGGCACACCTCGATGTGGGCGACCAGCGCGGCCCGTCGATCCCCGGGGAGGTCGCCCAGCACCAGGTCCACCGCCTCGGAGCGGTACCGGCTGCAGTCGTCATACGCCACGGCGGGCCTCCACTTCGAGCGAGTCGCGCATGCGCATGAGAGCGGCCCGTATCCGGGTCTTGGCCGTGCCGAGGGGTATGCCTTCGATCTGGCCCACCTCGGCTGCGCTGCGGCCCGCCACCGCGGCGAGCAGCACGGCGCGGCGCTGCTCGTCGGGGAGCCGGTCCAAGGCCCGACGGACCTCCACCGCGTCGGCCTCGGCGACGAGGCGGTCATCGGGGGCGCTGAGGCTGGTCTCGGCGGCGAGCAGGTCGGTCAGGTGCTCGGGGCTCACCGGCGCCGCTTGGCGGACCCGGACCACGTCGATGGCGGCGTTACGGCTTATGGACAGGATCCACGAGCGGGCGTTACCCCGCCGCGGGTCGAACGTGCCCGCCGACCGCCAGGCCCTCAGAAACGTCTCCTGGGCGATGTCCTCGGCCAGGGCCCGGTCGCGCACCACGTGGAAGGCCACCCCGGTGACGGCGCCGGCGTGACGGCGCACGAAGGTCGCGGCCGCGACCCGGTCCCCGGCGGCCATGCCGGCGAGGAGGGCGTCGTCATCGACCGGCTGTGTCATCGAAGAGTCATACGTGTCGGGGTGACCCCGAGATTGGCCAATCTCGGGGTCGGTACAGATCGTAGAACCAGGTGAGGCGGCCGCTGTCCTCGAGGCGAGGAAGGCGGGGGACCGAGGAGGAGACTGCCGTATGACGCTGGTGGATGAACCGATGACGATCGCGCCCCGAACGGTGGCTCCCACCACCTTCCGGCGCCGCCGGGTGCTGCTCACGCTGGCCGCCCTCGACGGGCTGAGCGGGGTGTGGGCCCTCGGCGCGCCCACGCCGGCGGCCTGGGCCGTATTCGCCGTGGCCGTGGTCGTCACCGGTTCATACCTGGCGCTCCTCCAGCGCTCCCGCCGGCGGGCCGTGGAGCGCGCCTTCGCCCCCGCCCCCGGCGACGGCCCGGTCCCACTCGACGAGCTGGCCTTCCTCGCCGACATCTCCCCCCTCCACCCCGAGACCCAGGGCTCCTACCCCGAGCCGGCGGCGCGGCGGATGGTCGCCGTCGACGCCGTTCCGGCCTGGCGCCAGACGCTGGCCCTGCTCCGCTTCATGGCGTCCTACGCCGCCGGGTGGGCTCTCGCCCCCCTGGTGTTCGCCCTGACCGTCGCCGTGGGACGAACCCCGAAGGACACCGCCGGTCAACGCTGGTTGGCCACGTTGCAGAGCACCCAGCTGCGCCTCAAGGACCAGTCGATGCGCACCCTGATGGTGTCGGCCGCGGCCACGGCCAGCGTCACCGGGGTCGGGGCGGCGGTGTTGTCCGGCGCCGGGGCGGCGGCCGCCGCGCCGGGACCGGTGGCGGCCGCCGGGGTAGGGGTGCCGACCGCGGCGGGGGTCGGGCTGGCGGCCGAGGTCGCCCCGTCGAGCTACACCGTGGTGGCGGGGGACACCCTCTCGGCCGTCGCCGCCCGCTTCGGAACCACCTACGAGGCGCTGGCCCAGCTCAACGGCCTGTCCAACCCCAACCTGATCGAGGTGGGGCAGGTGCTGCGCGTCGGCGGCGGCGCGGCGGTCCCGACGGCAGCGTCCCCGGCCGGTGCGTCGAGCGCGCCGGGTGCCGGAGGGAGCAGCTACACGGTGGCGGCGGGCGACACTTTGTCCTCCATAGCCGCCCGGTTCGGGACCAACTTCGAGGCGCTGGCCCAGCTCAACGGCATCGCCAACCCCAACCTGATCGAGGTGGGGCAGGTGCTGGAGGTGGCCGGGTCGGCCAGCCAGGCCGCGGCGGTGCACACGACGGTGGCGCTGTCCTCCAGCCTCACGTCCGCGCCGGCCCCGGCACCGGTGGCCGCCCCGGCCCCGACCCCGGTGGCCGCGCCGGCCGCGTCGGGAGCCCAGATCGCCGTCGCCACCGCCCTGGCCCAGGTCGGCAAGCCCTACCTGTGGGCCGGGGCCGGGCCCAACGCCTTCGACTGCTCGGGGCTGGTCATGTACGCATGGCAGGCGGCCGGTGTCCAACTGGCCCACTACACCGTCTCGCAGTACCAGGAAACCACCCGCATCTCCGAGAGCCAACTCCAGCCCGGGGACCTGGTGTTCTACGACACCGGCGACGGAGCCGAGCCCGGTCACGTCACGATGTACATCGGCAACGGCCAGATCATCACCGCCGACTCCCCCGGCACCGTCGTCAAGGTGGAGAACCTCGACTGGGACGGCATCCCGATCGGCTTCGGCCGGGTGGGCTGACCCTCCGGGGGGTTACACCGGCACCAGGAATACGGGGGAAAAAGTGAACCCGTCTCCAATGGTGTTCACTCCCCCTTTTTTTTGTCCCCGACCCTGCGAGCGCGGGGCGGGGGCAGTGCGTGTTCACCGCCTGGCCCCGCCACACCTTCCGCGGCGACCGCTCACACCGGTCCGCGACAGCTCACACTGCTCTGACACTTTCAGCGCAGCGGCCTCAAACCTGCCCCTCACCGTGAGCATCGGCACCGGAAAGTCCGAGCGAGAGGAGGTGGCCCGTGGCGGCCATCAGGTTGGGAACAGCAGCGGCCGTGGCGCTGGTTGCGCTGACCGCGTCAGCGTGCGGAACTGGTGGCCCGGCGGCGACCAGCCGCACCACGGGCCCCGGGGTTTCCTCACCGGTCTCCGCCAACACCCAAGCTCCGACCCTGCCGGGGCCTTCCTCCGGGAGTGGGGCGGCGCCCCAGGCCGGCCCGTCGACGTCGGGATCGACGCCGAACGGGTCGTCCGGCTCCGGGAGTGCCACCGGAAGCGGATCGGCAACGGGCTCCTCACCGGGCCCGGCCGCCGACCCGACCCAGCCATCCGACCAGTACGCCGGTATGTCGTCGGCTGATTGGAACTCGATCAGCCAGAGCCTTTCCGGCGCCCAGTCGGCTTTAACCCAATCAGACGCCGATGCGGCGCACAACGAACAAGGAGACGCAACACCATGAGAATCCTGGCGCGGGCGGCCGTCGGCACGGCCACAGCCCTCTCTGTCCTGGCACCTGCGAGTGCCGTATTCGCTACGACCAGCGGAAGCGGTACGCCGGCCCCCTCGGGTCAAACCGCGGTATCGCCGAGCGGGTCGACCACATGGCAGCAGGTACAGGCCAAGCTGGAATCCGAGCTGCAGGCCCGGGTTCAGGTCCTCGGCCAGCTGACCAGCTCGGTCGGATCCGATCAGACCCTCTCACCGCAGGACAAGACCGCCCTCAGCGGCCTGCTGTCCAATGAGACCTCCGGCATCAATCAGCTCCTCGCCACCGTCGAGGCCGCCACCCCGCAGAACACCACCGTGGCCCAGCTGCGGGCCGACGCCAAGACCATGGTGGACCAGTACCGGGTCTACCTGGTGATGGCCCGCCAGGTGCACCTGACGGAGGCCGCCGACGCCCAGACCACGGTGGAGACCAAACTGGAGAACAACGAGTCCCGGATCCAGGGCGCCATCACCAAGGCCGGGAACCCGCCCGACGCCGTCGCCGCCTACAACGACCTCGTCACCCAGGTGACCCACGCCACTCAGGCGACGGGCGCGGCCAACATCCCGGCCGTCCTGGCCGTAACCCCCCAGGGCTACCCGGGCGACGAGGGACCGCTCACCGCGGCTCGCTCTTCCCTCGGCCAGGCCGGCACCGACCTCACCGCCGCCCGTGGCGATCTGGTCACCATCCGCAACGTGTTGACCCAGCACGACAGCCAGATCAACCCGTCGGCCGGCTCCACCACCACCACTCCCGCGGCCACCTGACCACCGGGCACCCGGCACTCCCCTGCCACCGGCCGCCTGCGGGCGGCCGGTGGCGTCGCGAGAAGGCCGGTGCCGTCGGCGACAATCTTTTAGCAGTGGTACTGCTATCTAGGCGAGGGCGTCGGGCGTCGTCGGGCGTCGGCGGGCGTCGTCGGGCGTCGGCCGGCGTCGGCGGGACGGCTGACGGCGTCGGATGGACCGCGGCGGGACAGAGCGGGCGGCGGGACGGCGGCGGGACGGATTGCCTAGGGTGGTGACATGACGGCGGTCATGGTCGATGGCTTGGTCAAACGCTACGGCGGGCTGAGAGCGGTGGACGGCGTCTCGTTCGAGGTGGACGAGGGCGAGGTGTTCGCCCTGCTCGGGCCCAACGGGGCGGGTAAGACCACCACGGTCGAGATCCTCGAGGGCTTCCGGGGCCGCGACGGGGGCCAGGTGAGGGTGCTCGGCATGGACCCCGGCGACCGGGCCAGCGGCCAACGCCTGCGCGAAGGGATGGGTGTCGTGCTCCAGGAACTGGCCGTGGAACCCTTCCTCACGGTCCGCCAGGCGCTGCGCCGCAACGCCGGTTACTACCCCCGGCCCCGCCCGGTCGACGAGGTGCTGGCCCTGGTCGGCCTCGAGGCCAAGGCCGACAGCCGGATCAAGAACCTCTCCGGCGGCCAGCAGCGACGGCTCGACCTGGGGCTCGGCATCATCGGCAACCCGTCCCTACTCTTCCTCGACGAGCCGACCACCGGTTTCGACCCCACGGCGCGGCGCGGGGCATGGGACCTGGTACGGGCTCTGACCGGCGGTGGGACCACGGTCATCCTGACCACCCACTACATGGACGAGGCCGAGGCCCTGGCCGATCGGGTGGCGGTGATCAACTCCGGGCGCATCGTCGCCGAGGGGACACCGCAGTCCCTGGGCGGGCGTGACGTGGGCGAGACCCGGATCCGCTTCAGCCTGCCCCCTGGCCGCCCGGCGTCCGACCTGCCGGTGGCGGCCTCCCTGGTGGCGGCCCCGTCGGGAGGGACGGGCGCTTCGGTGGGGACGGGCGCTTCGGGGGCGGGCGCGTCGGGGGCGGGTGGGCATTTGGAGATCCGCTCCGACCGGCCGGTGGAGGTCCTGGCCGCCCTGACGACCTGGGCGCTGCGCGAAGGCGTGGAGCTGTCCGGGCTGACCGTCGAACGCCTCACCCTCGAAGACGTGTACCTGCGCCTCACCGGTTACCGCTCCGGCCCCGGCGAGCCGGCCGCGGCGAGCGCCGAGACGGAGGCAGCCCGATGACCGCCGTAGCAGAACAACGGCGGGGCGGAGCGAGCTACGGGCGCATGATCGGACGCCAGCTCTACTTCGAGCAGCTCAACTTCTGGCTGAACCCCCTGGCCGCGGTGTTCACCCTGGGCTTCTCGGTGGTGTTCCTGGTGCTGCTCGGCTCCAGCGCCGGGAACTCGACCAGCTCGACCCTGGGCGGGGTGAAGGTCATCCAGTACTACGTCCCGGGTTTCCTCGCCTACGGGGTGATGTCCACCTGCTTCAACTCGCTGGCCACGTCGCTGGTCGTGCGCCGGGAGATGGGCCTGCTCAAGCGTTTGCGGTTGTCACCCCTGCCGACGTCGGCCATGCTGGCCGCGATCTGCGCCAACGCGCTGGTGATCTCGTTCATCCAGATCGTGGTGCTGCTGCTCATCGGCCGGCTCGGCTACGGCGTCCACCTGCCTCACAACGTGGCCGCCCTGGTGGTGGCCCTGGCGGTGGGGGCGGCGGCGTTCACGGCCATCGGCATGGCCATGAGCACCCTGATCCCCAACCAGGAGGCCGCCGGGCCGGTGGTCAGCATCGTCTTCTTCGTGCTGCTGTTCCTCTCCGGCCTCTGGTACCCGATCAACCCCCACTCCGGGCTGGCCCAGGTCTCGTCGTACTTCCCCATAAGGCACATGATCGTGGCCGTCTTCGCCCCCTTCGACTCGCGCCCGGGGGTGTCGGGATGGGCGTGGGGCGATGTCGGCGCTCTGGCCATATGGGGGGTGGTGGCGGCGGTGGTCGCCGCCCGGCGCTGGTCCTGGGCCCCCCGGCGCACCGGCGGGGGGCCGTCCCGACCGGCCACCCGCCGGTGGCGGGGCTGAGCCGTAGGCCTGGGCGCGCATAAGGGCCCGGCGCCGGTCGCGGGCCGGGGCGCGCCGGAGGGGAGCTCCTTCAGGAGATTCTCAGTTTCTAACCCAAGCTCGTTTCAGCTTGGTCTGCGAAAGTCTGAGCCATGACGACCGATCTCCAGGCCGAGCAGGCAGCCCTGCTCGAAGACGCGCTGTTCCAGGTGAAGCGGGTCATCGTCGGCCAGGACCGCATGATCGAGAGGACCTTCATCTGTCTCCTCGCCGGCGGCCACTGCCTGATCGAGGGGGTCCCGGGACTGGCCAAGACGCTCATGGTGTCGACCCTGGCCAAGGTGGTGGGCGGCGACTTCTCCCGTATCCAGTTCACCCCGGATCTGGTGCCCGCCGATATCACCGGGACCCGGATATGGCGCCCGTCGCGCGAGGAGTTCGACATCGAGTGGGGACCGGTGTTCGCCAACATCGTGTTGGCCGACGAGATCAATCGGGCGCCGGCCAAGGTGCAGGCCGCGCTGCTCGAGGTCATGGCCGAAGGACACGTGTCCATCGGCGGCGCGGTGCGCTCGGTCGCCGAGCCCTTCTTGGTGCTGGCCACCCAGAACCCCATCGAGTCGGAGGGGGTCTACTCGCTCCCCGAGGCCCAACGGGACCGGTTCTTGATGCAGGTGATCGTCGAACACCCGTCCTATGTGGAGGAAATGGAGATCGCCCGGCGCATGCTCGCCGGGCGGCCCGAGGTGGAGCAGGTGCTCGACCTCGGGCAGTTGTCGGTGCTGCAGCACGCCGCCGAGGAGGTCTTCGTGCACCACGCGGTCGCCGATTACGCCGTGCGCCTGGTGATGGCGACGCGCCAGCCGGCCCGTTGGGGACTGCCCGAGCTGGTCCCCCACATCGAGCTGGGGGCCAGCCCGCGCGCCACCCTCGGGCTGCTCAGCGCCGGGCGAGCCATGGCGCTGCTGCGCGGCCGGCGCTTCGTGGTGCCCGCCGACGTGCGCGATGTCGCCCCCGAGGTGCTGCGTCACCGCATTCTGCTCAGCTACGACGCCCTGGCCGCGGGAACCGGAGTCGAGGAGATCGTGGCTCAGATCCTGAACCGGGTGGAGGAGCCCCGGATCGCTCCCCAGCAGGACGAGGCGGCCCGCACCGCGATCTACGCCGCTCCCCCCGAGCCCCCGTCGCCGTCGCCGTCGCCGACCGAGGCTCCGACCGTGGGGGCACCCGAGCGGACTCCGACCGGCTGGGCTCTCCCGTGGCGCACCGACCGGGGGCGGGCCGGCGGGCGGACCAACGGGCAGGCCGGTGGGCGGGCC
>JAGWSF010000187.1 GCA_028876385.1 Acidobacteriota bacterium
ACGTCGGCCGCGATCCGCTTGTCCTTGCAGTGCACCTGCAGGATCGGCTTGCGCTCGTCGAGGTCCGGAAGCGGAACGATGATCTGGCGGTCGAACCGCCCGGGGCGCAGCAGCGCCGGGTCGAGGATGTCCGGCCGGTTGGTGGCCGCCATCATCACGATCCCCTCGGTCGTCTCGAAGCCGTCCATCTCGGCCAGCATCTGGTTGAGCGTCTGCTCCCGCTCGTCGTGGCCGCCGCCGAGGCCGGCGCCGCGCTTGCGGCCGATGGAGTCGATCTCGTCGATGAAGATGATGGCCGGGGCCTGCTTGCGGGCGGTCTGGAACAGGTCCCGCACCCGCGACGCGCCGACCCCCACGAACATCTCCATGAAGTCCGAGCCCGTGACCGACAGGAACGGGACACCGGCCTCGCCGGCCACGGCCCGCGCCAGGAGCGTCTTACCGGTCCCGGGGGGGCCGACCAGGAGCACGCCTTTGGGGATCTTGGCCCCGATCTCTTTGAAGCGGTTGGCTGACCGCAGGAAGTCCACGACCTCGCGGATCTCCAGCTTGACCCCCTCGTAGCCGGCCACGTCACTGAAGGTCGTGCGGGGTCGCTCCGTGGTGTACACCTTGGCCTTGGACCGGCCTATGGACATGATCCCGCTCATCTGGCCCTGGGCTCGACGGGTCACCAGGACCAGGAGCCCGATGAGCAGCGCTCCATAGATGATGTACGGCAGCCAGGTGGCCCAGGCGCTGGTGGTCGTGTTGGTGAGTTTGAGGTCCTTCACGTGGCTGCTGTAGAGCTGCACCAGGGTTCCGTCGAGGGGCGGTCCCTGCACCGAGAACTGCTGGCCCGCGGCGTTCGTGTAGGTCAGGTGCCCGGTGTCCTGATTGACCGTCGCCTGGGTCACCTGATTGGCCTGGAGGGCGCTGTAGAAGGTGGTGTAGTTCTGCGCCGGCGGGCTGCTCGACGAGCGCATCGAGGACAGGGCGAGAGCCAGGATGAGTATGGTGGCGGCGACGACGGCGATCCAGCGCCAGTTGCTGCCCGAAGTGGGGGAGTTGCCGGCGGGCCCGCCGGGCCCCCCGCCCGGCCGCATGTCCCGCATGTCTCCTGGCTGCCTGCTCATGGCGTACATCGTACGTCTGGGTCTCCGATTTCGGGCTGCAAGGGCAGTAGCATTCGCGCCATGAGCCGCCGTGCCCTGTGCGCCCGCCCTGGCTGCCAGGGAGCCACGGTGGCCTGGCTGACCTACGACTACGCCGGACAGCGGGTCTGGCTCGACGACTCTCCCTCCGATGCCGGTGACCAGTGGGCCCTCTGCGGCGGCCACGCCGGCCGCCTGCGCCCGCCCCAGGGTTGGGCTCTGGTCGACCGGCGGGTGGTTCGCCCGGGCCGGTACGAGCCGCCGGCCAGCCTGGTTTCCTGAACCGCCCGGCTCTACCGGAGCGGACCCTCGGCCGGATGGGGGTGGCCTTCGCCGTGGGCGGGTTCGCGGTCGGCATCGTCCTGGCCAGCCTGACGGCCGCCGTGGCCGGCCAACTGGTCGGCTACCGGAGTTCGGGATCGGGCCCGATGCCGGTGGCGGTCACCTGCGCCGATGTGGCCGGACTGTGGGTGGGCCTGGTCGGCGCCGCCGTGTGGTGGAGCCGCCGCCACGGCAGCGGCCGGCTGGGCCCCGACTTCGGCTACCGACTGGGAGCCTGGTGGGACCTCCTGCTGGGTGCGGCCGTCGGCCTGGCCAGCCAGTACGGGCTGGTGGTGCTCTACCGACCGTTCGAGCACTTCGACCACAACGTCACCAAGCAGTTGGGCCAGCCGGCCCAAAAGGTGGTCGGTGCGGCCCACTCGAACCTGTCGCTGGTAGTGCTGCTCCTGTTCCTGGCCGTCGGCGCTCCTCTCGCCGAGGAACTGTTCTTCCGGGGGCTGCTCCTGCGGTCCCTGGTGCGCTGGACCAACCCGGCCGTCGGCGTGGTGGTATCGGGCCTCCTGTTCGGCCTGGCTCACTTCGAGCCGCTCCAGTTCCCGGGTCTGGCCGTGTTCGGCATCGTCCTCGGCGCCCTGGCCCACCGTCTGGGCCGACTGGGCCCGGGCATCGCCGCCCATGTGAGCTTCAACACGGTGGCCGTCCTGTCGACGGCCCATTTCCATTAGCTCGGATATGGCGTCGGTTCGGATATCGGGCCGCTCCCTGTCAAGGTGGGTCCCATTTCGTCCGACAACGAGTGCATGAAGTGCCCGGCCTGTCGTACCCGCCAGCTCGTCGTCATCGAAATCCAGGTCGGGGGGGAGCCGGTGACCATGTTCTCCTGCTCGCACTGCGACCGGAGGTGGTGGCAGGGAATGGAGGGCACGCTGAGCCTGGATTCGGTGCTCGACATCGCGTCGGCCAGCGCCTGACCCGCCCCGGCCCCGGCTGACCCCGCCATGGGGCTGCGAGCGGGCAGGATAGGGTCCGCATGACGGCCACCCAGGAGACCGACGCCGACGCCGGCGAAGACCACGACATCTGGCCCCCTGAGCGGGAGTGGTCGCGCTGGACCAGGCGGTTGGACGACCTCACCTTCGCCGGGCTGGTCACCTTCTTCGTGGTGGCCGCGTCGATGGTCATCACCTTCTGGGCGCTCGAGCCGTCCCAGATGTTCAAGAACACGACCCCGGCGGGGGGCGACATGGGCGCCCACGTGTGGCTGCCCGCCTACGTCAAGCGGGCCCTGCTCCCCCACTTCAACATCACGGGCTGGACCCCCGACTGGTACGACGGGTTCCCCGCCCTCACCTTCTACTTCCCGCTGCCCATCGTCCTCATAGCCCTGGTGTCGTACGTGATCCCCTACGACATCGCGTTCAAGCTGATCGCGTCGGCCGGTCTCATCACCCTCCCGCTGGCCGCCTACGCCTTCGGGCGCCTGGCCCGCATGAGGTTCCCCATGCCGGCCATCCTCTCGGCCGCCACCCTCCCGTTCATCTTCTCCCGGGAGTTCACCATCTTCGGGGGCAACATCGCCTCGACCATGGCCGGGGAGTTCTGCTTCTCCATCTCGCTGTCGTTCGCCGTCCTCTTCCTCGGGTTGGTGGCCCGCGGTCTGCAGGACGGCCGCCACCGGGCGTCGGCGTCGGTCGTGCTGGCCTGCTGCGGGCTGTCGCACATCCTCCCCCTCTTCTTCGCCCTGGTCGGAGCGGGGGTCCTGGTCGTCATGGCGCTCGTCACCACGGGGGACTGGCGCCGCCTCAGATGGGGCATACCGGTCTTCGTCACCGCCGGGATGCTCATCGCCTTCTGGGCCCTGCCGTTCGTGTGGCGTCTCCCGTACGCCACCAACATGGGTTACGGCAAGTACACCCAGTACGTCGCCTATCTGACCCACAACGACCAAATCCTCATCGGGCTGGCCCTGGCCGGCTTCATCCTGTCCTGCATCCGCTTCAACCAGATCGGGGTGTGGCTCGGCATCATGGCCGGCCTGTCGGCGCTGGGTTTCCGGCTGATGCCGGCGTCGCGTCTGTGGAACGCCCGGCTCCTGCCCTTCTGGTTCCTGTGCCTCTATCTGCTGGTCGGGGTCCTGGTCTTCGAGGGTGGCACGATGCTCGTGGAGATGATCCGGCCCCGCCGCGACGAGGCGCCCAACCAGTTCACTGCGGTGGCCCTGCTCAGCATCGTCGGCTTCGGCTCGTTCGTGCTGTATCCCGTGGGGGGCCTCCAGTGGATGGGGGAGCACGCCACGGCGTCGGGCCAGTGGACCCTCCTCGGCCTGACGACCAAGACCACGTCGTTCGTGCGGGAATGGGTGTACTGGAACTACAGCGGCTACCAGAACATCGACAAGTCAAGACGCGCCGAGTACTTCGCCCTCGTGGGCGAGATGGGCAAGGTCGGCCAGCGCTACGGGTGCGGCCAGGCCGAGTGGCAGTACGAGGGGGAGCTGAATGACATGGGCACCCCCGACGCCCTCATGCTGCTGCCGTACTGGACGCAGGGGTGCATCGGCTCCGAGGAAGGCCTGTACTACGAGTCGTCGGCCACCACGCCGTACCACTTCCTGAACACCTCTGAGCTGTCGGAGTGCCCGTCGAACCCGGTGCGGGGCCTCAACTACCCGGCCGCCGCCAACGTGGCCGAAGGGGTGCAGCACATGCAGATGATGGGGGACCGGTACTTCATGGCCGAGACCCCCTCCATCGAGGCCGCCGCCGACGCCAACCCCAACCTGAAGCTGGTCGGTTCGGTCGGGCCGTTCCCGGTCAACTACTCCGACAAGCTCTGCAAGGACCTGACCGGCGTCAAGGAACGCACCTGGAAGATCTACGAGGTTCGAGGCTCCGAGCTGGTGCAACCCCTCACCAATCAACCGGTGGTCATGCAGGGGGTGCAGTCACGGGACCCCCAGGTGTGGCTGACCGCTGCCGAGTCGTGGTACCTCGACCCGTCGCGCTGGAACGTCTACGAGGCGGCATCGGGGCCGGCCAACTGGGCCCGGGTGGCATCCACCGCCACGACGTTGCCGGTCAAGCCCGAGCCGTCGGTCGCGGTGAGCAACGTCCGCAAGGGGACGCAGTCCATATCCTTCGACGTGAGCCGGACCGGTGTGCCCGTCCTGGTCAAGGAGTCGTACTTCCCCAACTGGGAGGTGCACGGGGCCCAAGGCGTGTACCGGGTCGCCCCCAACCTGATGCTGGTGGTCCCCACGGCCGCACACGTCACCCTCGACTACGGCACCACCCCCGTCGATTGGCTGGGCATCGTGCTCACCATCCTCGGGCTCGGGGTGGTCGGCTTCATGGCCGCCGCCGGTCCGGTGCGCTTTGCGCCGGCCCGCATCCGGCTGCGGCGGGCCCGACCGGCCGGGTGGCCGCCTCCGAGCGGGAACGGGTGGGACCGCTACGGCGGGGACGGTAAGGTTCCGGGTCTCATGGCATCTGCTGATCTCAGCTACCTGGACCGGATCTTCAAGGCCTACGACATCCGGGGCACCGTCCCCGACCAGATGAACGTCGATCTGGCCCGGGCCGTCGGCGCGGCGTTCGCGGCGTTCGCCGGGGCGCCCAGGGTGCTGGTGGCGAGGGACATGCGCCCGTCGGGACCCGACCTCGTCACGGCCTTCGCCGAGGGGGCCACCGGGGCCGGGGTGGACGTCGTCGACCTCGGGTTGTGCTCGACCGACGAGATGTACTTCGCCTCCGGTTCCCTCGACGCCCCCGGGGCGATGTTCACCGCGTCGCACAACCCGGCCCAGTACAACGGGATAAAGCTGTGCGGGGCCGGGGCCCGCCCGATCGGTGCCGAGACCGGCCTGGAGCAGATCAAGTCGGCGGTGGCCGCCTCGCTGGCCGACGGCGGCCCTCGTCCCTCGGTCGCCGAGCCGGGCCGCATCACCAGGCAGGACGTGCTGGCCGATTACGCCGCCAAGGTGAGGTCGTTCGTCGACGAGTCGGCTCTGAGGCCGCTCAAAGTAGTTGCCGACACGGCCAACGGGATGGGCGGGCTGGTGGTGCCGGCGGTGTTCGCCGGCCTGCCGATACGGCTGGAGGTCCTCTTCGGCGAACTGGACGGCACGTTCCCCAACCACCCGGCCGACCCCATCCAGCCCGAGAACCTGCGATCCCTGCAGGAGCGCATCCTGGCCAGTGGGGCGGACGTGGGACTGGCCTTCGACGGTGACGCCGACCGCTGCTTCTTGGTTGACGACCTGGGCGTGCCTCTGTCGGGATCCACCACCACGGCCCTGGTGGCCGCGGCCATGCTGGAGAAGCGCCCGGGGTCGACCGTCCTCTACAACCTGATCTGCTCGAAGTCGGTCCCCGAGATCATCCGGGAGCGAGGCGGCGTCCCGGTCCGGACCCGGGTCGGGCACTCCTACATCAAGGCGGTCATGGCCGAGACGGGCGCCCTGTTCGGCGGCGAACACTCGGGGCACTACTACTTCCGGGACAACTATCGGGCCGATTCGGGGTCCATCGCCGCCCTCGTGGTGCTGGAGGTGCTGAGCCGGGACGGGCGTCCTCTGTCGGAGATCCGCAAGGACTTCGAGCGTTTCGCCGCCTCCGGCGAGATCAACACCGAGGTGGCCGATCCGGCCGGGGTCATCGAGGCCGTGGCCGCCGCCTATCCCCGGGCCGAGCAGGACCGACTCGACGGACTCACCGTGGACTTCGGGGACTGGTGGTTCAACCTTCGCCCCTCCAACACCGAGCCCCTCCTGCGGCTCAACCTGGAGGCCGGGGACCGGGAGTCCTGCGAGGCCCGTACGGCCGAGGTCCTCGCCCTCGTCGAAAGGAACCGGAACACCTGATGGCCCTCGACCCCAAGCTGCTCGAGATTCTGGCCTGTCCGAAGGACAAGGGCCCGCTGATCTACTTCGCCGACGAGGGGGTGCTGTACAACCCGCGCTTGAGGCTGCGCTACCGCGTCGACGACGGCATCCCGGTGATGCTCGCCGACGAGGCCCAAGGCGCTGACGACGCCGAACACGCCCGCTTGATGGCCCGATCCGACAGCGAGCAGATCGGCTTCAACTGGACCGCCCCGGAGGCCTCCGAAGGGTCGGCTCCGTGACCGTCGGGGAGTCGACCGGTCGCCTCGATACGGTGGGAATGTTCGCGCTCACCGCCGGGCTCCCCGAACAGGTCGAGACGGCCGCGGCGGCCGCCCGGGAACTCGTCTCGCAGGTCGAGCCGGCCGAGGTGCAGAACATCGTGGTGCTCGGGATGGGCGGCAGCGGGATCAGCGGCGACGTGCTGGCGGCGGTGGCCGAGCCGCTCGTGCCGGTCCCGGTGGTGGTATCGAAGTCCTATGAGTGCCCTGCTTTCGTGGGGCCCGAGAGCCTGGTCTTCGCGGTGTCGGCCTCGGGCAACACCGAGGAGACGGTGCAGGCCGCCACCGACGCCGAATCGGCCGGTGCCCAGCTGGTCGTCGTCACCAGCGGCGGGCAGCTCGCCGACCTGGCGTCGCACTGGGGGGCGCCGATCTTCCCCGTTCCTGCGACCATCCCCCAGCCGCGGGCCGCCCTGGGGGCCCTGTCGGTCCCGGCTCTCGTCGTGCTCGACCATCTCGGTCTGTACCGGGGAGGGTCGTCGTGGATCTCCGCCGCGGTGGAGCAGCTCAAGCGCCGCCGGGACGAGATCGAGGCCGCCGGGGAGGCCAGCGCCCCGGCCCGGGTGGCTCAGCGCATCGGTCGCTCCATCGCTCTCGTCCACGGAGGCGGGGCGGTAGGGGCGACGGCGGCGCAGCGCTGGAAGACCCAGATCAACGAGAACGCCAAGGCCCCGGCCTTCTGGGCGACTCAGCCCGAGCTGTGCCACAACGAGGTGTGCGGCTGGGGCGTCAACGGCGACGTTACCCGGCAGGTGATCACCGCCGTGGCGTTGCGCCACGACGGGGAGCACCCCCAGGTGGGCCGGCGGTTCGACCTGATCGGCGAGATCATGCGCGAGGTGGTGGCCGACATCGTGGAGGTGCGGGCCGACGGCGACGGCGATCTGGCCCAGCTGTTCGACCTCATCCTCTTCGGGGACTACGTCTCTCTGTGGGTGGCCGTCCAGAGTGGGGTAGACCCCGGGCCGGTGCCCATCCTGTCCGACCTGAAGCAGCAGCTGGCCGGTCCCTGACCGGCTCCCATCCCGTCGATGGCCCACAGGTACTAGTCTGGTGGCGTCCCTCAGCGGGTCTGTGGTTGAAAGTCGAAGCCAGTCGCAGGCGAAACGACCCACGTAAGGCGGTTCGGGTAGTACCGAGGCGCTGATCATGGTGCGGCTTAGAAGTAAGTCCTGGTCCGTGATGCGGCCACAGGGGCCTCGGGCGGTCCAGGCGGGTGTGGGGTCAAAGACCAGGTCAGCCGCTGAGGGACCCGGATGCGCTAGTCACTTTCGACTAGCTTCAGGTCCCGTGAACGGGTCGTCGGGTGATTCGGTGATCAGGGTCCTGATCGCCGACGACCAGGCGGTCTTCCGCCGGGGGCTCGACGCGGTCCTCGCCTCCGAGGACGACATCGAGGTGGTGGCCGAGGCCGAGGACGGCGAGGAGGCGGTCGAGCGGGCCGAGGAGCTGGCCCCCGACGTGGTCCTCATGGACGTCCGGATGCCCCGGCTCAACGGCATAGAGGCGGCCCGCCGCATCCGGGCTGCGCTGCCCACGACGAGAATCTTGATGTTGACGGTGTCCGACGAGGAGGAGGACCTCTTCGACGCCATCAAGGCCGGGGCCAACGGCTACCTGCTCAAGGAGATATCGGTCGAGGAGGTGGGCTCGGCCATCCATTCGGCGGTGCAGGGCGAGAGCCGGATTTCCCCGTCGATGGCGGCCAAGCTGCTCGGCGAGTTCAACGCGCTGGCCCGGGCCGCGGCCGAACGTGAGCAGCTGCCGGCCCCGGTCCTCACCGCCCGCGAGCTGGAGGTGCTGAAGCTGGTGGCCCGGGGGATGAGCAACAAGGACGTGGCCGAGGAGCTGTTCATCTCCGAGAACACCGTCAAGAACCACGTGCGCAACATCTTGGAGAAGCTGCACCTCCACAGTCGCATGGAGGCGGTCATGTACGCCGTTCGCAGGCGGTTGCTGGACCCCCACGACTGATCTGAGGGGGACTCTGGCGGTCAGGTGACTCGGGCCGTCAGGGATTCGGGCGCTTCACGGCGACCGGGGGGTCAGGTGGGCCTGGGGGCTCGCGGGGGCCGGGGCGACCCGGTGGTAGACGCTGACCCCCCCGCCTTGGGCGACGAGGCGGAACTGGTCGGCGATGGCCGCGAACACGGCCGCGTCGGAGCTCGACAACTGGGTGGGGATGACCAGGTACTGGACCTGGGCGGCCATCGGAAGGGTCTGGCCTTCCTGCTGGTAGAGGTACCAGTAGGTCGCCCGGAACGGGGTGGGCCACTGGTAGACCTCGACGCGGTGGTCGAGGTGGGAGATGTAGGGGTAGGCGACGCTGATGTCGGCGTGGGCGGGAACGGCCCGCAGGGCCAGGTTCTCGGCGGCAACCACGGGGCCGCCGGGTGGGTCGTGGGGGAAGGTCGGATAGCGGGAGAAGGGGGCCAGACCCCACATCCAGCAGGCCAGGAAGGCCGCGACCACCACGTAGGCGGTCAGCGCGTTGCGGGCCGACGGGCTCGACACGCGGGCGATGGCGTACACCGTGCCCATGGCCAGAACCGGGACCAGTGACAGCGAATAGTGGTACTGGATCTGCTGCATGTAGGGGAAGTTGCTGAGGACGTTCTCGGCCAGGGTGAGAACGGCGATGGCGGCCACTTCGGGACCGACCAGGAAGGCCCAGCCGAACGACACGCCCATCTGCCACACGTAGAACGGCCGGTAGCCGTTCTTCAGGTAGGAGATGAACCTGCCGGTGTGCACTACCGGCGCGGCCAACAGGCCGCTCAGCCCCCCGAAGGGGATCCGGTCGGCGTAGAACGACGACGTGCCGAGCAGGAGGCGGATCACCACGAAGTGGGCGAAGGCCGCGTAAGCGAGGGCGGCCGCGGCGATCCAGGCGCCGAGGCGGCGGTCGCGGCGCCAGAAGACCCACAGGGCCAGGGGAACGACCAGCAGGGCCACGTCCTCTTTGACCAGGAGGCAGCCGATGGTGGCGGCAACCAGCAGCCGCGGCCGCCATTCGATGGCGGCGTAGAGGGCCACGGCCAGGAACAGCACCAGGAACGACTCGGGGTGGAACGGACCGGCCGCCTCCAGGCTGCCGCGCTGGAGGGCCGGGTTCAGCAGGTAGGCCACGGTCAGGCCGGTCGCCAGCCCGACTCGTTGCAGCCGCCGCAGGGCCAGCAGGTAGATGGGCACGGCGGCGGCCGCCAGGAGGAACGCCTGGAGGACGATCAGGGTCTGGGCCTCGGGCCGGATCCAGTACAGAGGCACGGCCAGCAGCAGGACGAAGGAGGTGTGGTCACCGAAGAGGTCCCGGCCCATCACGGTGACGTAAGGGGCGTGGAAGTGGCTGAGCAGCCACACTCCCTGATCGAAGATCCCCATGTCGAAGCCGGGCGCCCCGTAGGCATCCTGCACCTGGACCGACAGGAGAGCGAAGCGGATGAAGAAGAAGGCGATGGCGGCGGCCACGGGCACATGCACCGCCACCGAGCGCACCAGGGCGAGCCGGTGGCCCGAACTCCGGGAGCCCCGAGCTGGGGAATCGAGGGTGCGGGTGAGCCTCGCCATGCGGACCACGGCAGAGCCTACCCGGGTCTGCCGGGGGCGAGCCGCCGGGGGCGTCGGTCAGAAGTAGCATTGACCCGCCATGCCCCATGACCCCACTGGAGCCCCGTCCGGCCCCAGAGACATCTCACAGTTCCTCCTGCCCCCCCGGCGGTCCGACCTGAGCGGTCGGCAGGAGGCAGGAACCGTCCGGGAGCCGTCATGAGTGTTTTCACCAAGATCCTGCGGGCCGGCGAAGGGCGCAAGATCCGGGCCCTCAAGGCCCTGGTGCCCGACATCAACGCCCTCGAACCGGATATGGAGGCCCTCTCCGACGAGGACCTGGCGGCCCAGACCGTCCGGTTCCGGGAGCGCCTCGAGCGGGGTGAGACGCTCGACGACCTGCTCATCGAGGCGTTCGCCACCGTTCGCGAGGCGGCCCGGCGCACCATCGGCCAGCGCCATTTCGACGTGCAGCTGATGGGCGGCGCGGCTCTCCACCTCGGCGGTATCGCCGAGATGAAGACCGGCGAGGGCAAGACCCTCGTGTCCACCCTGCCGGTGTACCTGAACGCCCTGGCCGGCGAGGGTGTCCACGTGGTCACCGTCAACGACTACCTGGCCCGCCGCGACGCCGAGTCGATGGGCCAGATCCACCGTTTCCTCGGGCTGACCGTCGGGCGGGTGTCGCCCGAACTCGAGGGCTGGGAGGCCAAGAAGGCCGCCTACAACTGCGACATCACCTACGGCACCAACACCGAGTTCGGCTTCGACTACCTCCGGGACAATATGGCCCGGGCCCTAGAGCACATGGTGCAGAGGGGTCACAAGTACGCCATCGTCGACGAGGTCGACTCCATCCTCATCGACGAGGCCCGCACCCCTCTGATCATCTCCGGTCCGTCGTCTGAGTCGGCCCGCCTCTACTACCAGTTCGCCGGCGTGGCCCGGTCGCTCAGCCGGGACCTCGACTACGAGGTCGACGAGGAGAAGCGGACGGTCGCCCCGACCGAAGCGGGTATCGAGAAGGTCGAGCGAGCGCTCGGCATCGACAATCTCTACGACCTGGTCTCGTCGAACTACGTCCACCAGCTCACCCAGGCCCTCAAGGCCAAGGAGCTCTACCGGCGGGACAAGGACTACATCGTCGCCGACGGCGAGGTGAAGATCGTCGACGAGTTCACCGGGCGCATCCTCGAGGGTCGCCGCTGGTCGGACGGCCTGCACCAGGCGGTCGAAGCCAAGGAGCGGGTGACGATCAAGGAGGAGAACCACACCTGGGCGACGGTGACCCTCCAGAACTACTTCCGCCTCTACGAGAAGCTGGCCGGCATGACCGGCACGGCCGAGACCGAGGCCGCCGAGTTCGCCAACACCTACAACCTGCAGGTCGTGCCCATCCCGACCAACATGCCGATGGTCCGGCGTGACGAGCAGGACCTCATCTACAAAAGTGAAGCGGCCAAGTTCGACGCGGTGGTCAACGACATCATCGAGCGTCACGAGCTGGGCCAGCCCGTACTGGTGGGCACCGCGTCGGTGGAGAAGTCCGAGGTGCTGTCGCGACTGCTCGAGAAGCGGGGTATCGCCCACACCGTGCTCAACGCCAAGCAGCACGCCCGGGAGGCCCAGATCGTCGCTCAGGCGGGGCGCCTGCACGCCGTGACGGTGGCCACCAACATGGCCGGTCGCGGCGTGGACATTCTGCTCGGTGGCAACCCCGAGCTGCTCACCGACCAGGAGGTGCGGGCCCGCGGGCTCGATCCCGACAGCGACGACGGCCAGGCTCTGCGCCAGGAACTGCTGCCCAAGTTCGAGGAGGAGTGCCAGGCCGAGGGGGCCAGGATCCGGGAGCTGGGCGGCCTCTACGTGCTCGGTTCGGAACGCCACGAGTCCCGGCGCATCGATAACCAGTTCCGGGGCCGGGCGGGCCGCCAGGGTGACCCCGGCGAGAGCCGGTTCTTCCTGTCCCTCGAGGACGAGCTGATGCGTCTGTTCGCCACCGGGGCCATGCAGTGGGTGATGAGCCGCACCCTCCCCGACGACGTGCCCATCGACTCGAAGATGGTCAGCAAGGCCATCGAACGGGCCCAGAACACCGTCGAGGCCCGCAACGCGGAGATCCGCAAGGACGTGCTCAAGTACGACGAGGTGATGAACGAGCAGCGCAAGGTGATCTACGCCCGGCGCCAGCAGATCCTCGAAGGAGAGGACCTGAGGACCCGCACCATCGACGTGCTGAGTTCCGCCATCGACAGCATCGTCACCGCCAACTGCCCGGCGGGGGAGGACCCCGAGGACTGGAACCTGGACGGGCTCCTGACCGAGGCCCGCCAGTACTTCCCGACCGCGGCGACCAAGGAGCGCCTGGCCGACCTGCCTGACAGCAACGAGATCTACGAGCTTCTGGCGGCCGAGGCCATCGACTACTACGAGCAGCGCGAGCAGGGCATGCCGGCCCCCGCCGAAGGGTCCCCCGAGGACACCATGCGGGCCCTCGAACGCGAGGTCATGCTCCAGCTCATCGACCAGAAGTGGCGCGAGCACCTCTCGGAGATGGACTACCTGAGGGAGGGCATCAACCTGCGGGCCATGGGCCAGCAGGACCCGCTGGTGGCCTGGCAGAAGGACGGCTACGAGATGTTCGGCCAGATGATGGCCAGCATCGACGACGACTACGTCAAGATCGTCATGCACGCCCAGGTTCAGGTGCTCGAGCAGGTCCCGACCGACCAGCAGCCGCTGGCCGGCGCCCAGTACCAGGCGGCCGACGACCCCGTGCAGGGCACCTCGGGTATCGAGCGGGCCCTGGCCGCCGGCCCGGCCCCCGGCGAGGAGATCATCTTCGCTCCCGACCCGACCTCCACGGACAACTCCCGTTCGCCGGCCGCGGTCAACCAGATCGACGAGGCGCCGCTCCAACGGCCGATGGTCCTCGACTCGGCCTTCGACCGGGTGGGACGTAACGATCCCTGCCCGTGCGGGAGCGACAAGAAGTTCAAGTTCTGTCACGGCCGGTAGGGGTGCGTGACTACTCCGGTGACCTGGCCGCTCTCGGCCAGAGACTCGCCGAGGCCGAGAAGTACCTGAACGCCGCCGACCTGCGGGTCCGCCTGCCCCGCCTCGAGTCCGAGCTGTCGCGCCCGGACCTGTGGGAGGACACCGAGCTGGGCCAGCGGGTCACCCGCGAGTACAACCAGGTCAAAGGTGACCTGGACGTGCTGGACGGCCTGGCGGCCGCCCTCTCCGACGCCGAGACCCTCCACCAGCTCGCCATCGAGGAGGACGATGAGTCGGTGGAGCCCGAGCTGCGCTCCGGCCTGGCTCGGGTGACGTCCGAGTTGGACCGCCTGGAGATGCGCTCGCTGTTCACCGGTGAGCACGACGAGCACGACGCGGTGTGCGAGGTCCACGCCAAGGACGGAGGAACCGACGCCCAGGACTGGGCCCAGATGATGGTCCGTATGTACCAGCGTTGGGCCGAACGGCGGGGCTTCGAGTTCGAGGTGGAGGATGTGAGCGAAGGCCAGGAGGCCGGCATCCTCTCGGCCAGCTTCATCGTCCGGGGGCGCTACGCGTCGGGCCTGCTGGCCTCGGAGCGGGGGGTTCACCGGCTGGTGCGGATATCCCCGTTCGACTCCCAGGCCCGTCGCCAGACCAGCTTCGCCTCGATGACCGTCGTGCCGTTCTTCGAGGACCTATCCGGCGAGGTGGAGATCGAGGAGAAGGACCTCCGTATCGACACCTACCGCTCGTCGGGAGCGGGGGGTCAGCACGTCAACGTCACCGACTCGGCGGTCAGGATCACCCACCTGCCCACGGGGACGGTCGTAGCCGTGCAGAACGAGCGGTCCCAGCACCAGAACAAGGCCAAGGCCATGCAGATCCTGGCGTCCAAGCTGGCCGAGCTGCAGCGCCAGGAGCGGGAGGCGGAGCTTTCGGCCATGGCCGGCAAGCAGGCTCTGGTCGGCTGGGGGTCCCAGATCCGCTCCTACGTGCTGGCCCCCTACCAGCAGGTCAAGGACCTGCGCACCGAACACGAGACCGGCAACGTGTCGGCCGTGCTCGACGGTGACCTCGACCCGTTCATGGAGGCCTACCTGCGTTGGAGGAGGGCAGGTGCCGGAGGTGACCCCAGCTGAGCCCTCGCCGCGGCTAGCCTGGCTCCCCGAACGTCGGCGAGGGGGAACGTGATCCGGTCCGTCAAATCGCCACAGGCTCAATCGTCGCCATGATCAAGTTCGACAACGTCACCAAGTCCTACAAGGGTACGACCGTCGCTCTCCGGGACGTGTCGGTGGACATCCAAAAAGGCGAGTTCGTCTTCCTGGTGGGCCCATCGGGCTCGGGTAAGTCCACCTTCCTGCGGCTCGTGACCAAGGAGGAGCAGACCGACGGCGGTCAGGTCTGGGTGGCCGGCAAGGAGGTCGGTTCGCTCTCGTCCTGGAAGGTCCCCTACCTGCGCCGCAACATCGGCTGCGTCTTCCAGGACTTCCGGCTGCTGCCCACCAAGACCGTCTACGAGAACGTGGCTTTCGCGCTCGAGGTCATCGGTCGTCCCCGTCAGGTGGTGCGCTCCCAGGTCCCGCAGATCCTCGACCTGGTGGGTCTGGGCAAGAAGCTGCAGAACCTGCCCCACGAGCTCTCCGGTGGAGAGCAGCAGCGGGTCGCCATCGCCCGGGCCTTCGTCAACCGCCCCCTGATCCTGCTAGCCGACGAGCCGACCGGGAACCTCGACCCGGCGACCACCGCGGGCATCATGCGCCTGCTGGACCGCATCAACCGGACCGGCACCACCGTCCTCATGGCCACCCACGACAATGCCATCGTCGACTCCATGCGGCGCCGGGTGATCGAACTCGACCGCGGCACGGTGATCCGGGATCAGGCCCGGGGCGTGTACGGAATGGGAGCCTAAGGTTGGCCCTCTCCAGCGGTTACGTGTTCCGGGAGACCGGGGGCAATCTGCGCCGCAACGCCGGGATGACGGCGGCGGCCATCATCGCCATAGCCGTCTCGCTGACGGCCCTCGGCGGGGTCCTGATCATGCGCCAGGCCATCAACAAGGCGTCGGTGCAGTGGCGGGGCGGCGTCGAGATGGCCATCTTCCTCAGCCCGAACGTCTCACCCAACCAGACGGCGGCCATCCGCCAGGAGCTTTCGACCACACCTGGGGTGGCCAAGTTCCACTACGTGGACAAGGCGGCGGCCTACCGCGAGTTCCGCACCATCTTCGGCGGCAACAGCGACATCACCGGCGTTCTCACCGCCGCCGACATGCCGCCGTCGTTCCGGGTGGTGCCCAGTCGGGCCCAGAACATCAACGAGCTGGGCCACCAGTTCTCGGGTCAACCGGGGGTGCTGAAGGTCTCCTACGCGGCCCAGGAGATCCAGAGCCTGCTCGACCAGTTCCACCGATGGCGGATCCTCGGCGCGGCGTTGGCCATCGGCGTCCTGATCGCCGCCGTGGCCCTGATCGTCAACACCATCCAACTGGCCATCTTCGCCCGCCGCCGCGAGGTGGCGGTCATGAAGCTGGTGGGGGCGACCAACTGGTTCATCCGGGTGCCGTTCATGCTCGAAGGGTTCATCCACGGGATCACCGGGGCCCTCATCGCTTTCGGCCTGACCTACGGGCTGCGCAACTGGATCGCCTCGTTCGCCTCCGACCCGACCATCCTCGGGTCCAACCGGCTCTACGTCTCCCCGGTCGAGGCCATACTCACCGGGGTGGTGCTGCTCGGCGTCGGTGTCGTGGTCGGAGCTCTCGGCTCGGCCTTCGCGGTGCGCCGCTACCTCGCCGTCTGATCGCCGACCCGGACGCCTCAGTCCCGGCCGGCCCGCGCCGCCACCGCCTCGATGGCCGCCGCCACCTCCTCGGGCCGGTCGTGGGGCAGCAGGTGGCCCACCCGGGCGACCAGCTCGAGGGTGGCCCCCGGGATGGACCGGGCGAGATGTTCGGCGACCCCGGGGGGCACGACGTGGTCGGCCCGACCGTGGACCACCGCCGTCGGGACCCGGATGGCGCCGAGCCCGGGGGCCAGCCCCGGGAGCTCGCCGATCAGGGCCCGCTGCTCCACGGCGAAGGAGCGCCACATCCGCGTCCCGTCGCGGCTGAGGCGCACCAGCGCCGTCACCGCGTCCATGGGCCGGCCCCTCAACCGCCTCGTGGCCAGGTTCTGCACCCGGGGTCGGCGCAGCAGCCAGCCGGGGCCGCCGATGGTGAGCGCGGCGGCGGCCTCGCCGATCAGAGGTTGGGCCAGTAGGCGGTCGGCCCAGGTCGTCGGCTCGTCGGGCCCCACGGAGGAGACCAGCACCAGGCCCGAGACCCGGTCGGGGTGGTCGGCGGCGAGAGCCAGGGCTGCGCCCCCGGCCCAGCTGTAGCCGACCACGAGAACCTTGCCCACCTCGAGGCGGTCCAGGAGCTCGACCACGGCGGCGGCGTTACCGGCGAACCCGGTGGCGGCCTCGGTGCTGCGGCCGTAGCCCGGTCGGTCGGGCAGGATCAGCGTGTAGCGCTCGTCGAGCAGAGGCGTGACCCATTGCCAGTCCTCCGAGGTGCCGGGCTGGCCGTGGAGCAGAACGACCGCCGTGGAGCCGCCCGGGCGCACCTCGCAGTGCAGGCCGGACCCCTCAACCAAGCCCGAACCACCCGAGCAGGGTCTGGACCACCAAGGTGATGGCCATGAAGGCCACCGCCACCACCGAGATGGTGGACACCACCTTGAACGTCGGCCCGTTGGCGGCCTCGCCGAGCAGGCTGCGCCGGTTGGCCAGGACCAGGATGAACACGAGGATCACCGGCGTGATGAGACCGTTGAGGGTCTGGGTGTTGATGAGCAGGCTGACCAGGTTGCCGGGCAGCAGGGCCACCGAGGCCCCGATCACGATCTGGGCGCTGAAGAGCGAGAGGAAAAGGGGGGCCTCGGTGAAGGTCCGCGACACCGAACGCTCGACCCCGAGCGCCTCCGAGACGGCGTAGGCCGTGGCCAGGGGCACCACTGCGCCGGCGAGCATCGACGCGCCGAGCAGACCCAGGCCGAAGAGGGTGACCGACGCCGAACCCGCCACCGGGCGTAGCGCCTGGGCCGCCTCCTTGGCCGAGCCCAGAGGCTGGCCGAAGCGGCCGAGCGCGGCACCGGTGGCGATGATGATGAAGCCGCTGATCAGGTTGCCCATCACCGCCCCGCCGATGGTGTCCACCCGCTCGTATCGGTACTCGTCGGGGCCGATCCCCTTGTCGGCGACGGCGGCGGCCACGTACAGCTGCATGTAGGGGGTGATGGTCGTCCCGATGAGGGCGACGCCGAGGAGGACGAACGACTTCGAGCCGACGAAGTGGGGCGCCAGGGTGTCGGCCGCCACCGAGCTCCACCGGGGGTGACCGAGGAACGCGGCGATGGGATAGGTGACGAACACGAGGGAGAGCAGGAGGAAGAGCCGCTCGGCGTAGCGGTACGAGCCGAATATGACCAGGGC
>JAGWSF010000020.1 GCA_028876385.1 Acidobacteriota bacterium
CTCCTCCTCGGTCGGCAGCGGGGCGGGGCGGCGGCCGACCGCCTCGCTGCGGTGTCCGCCACCCCGGTGCCGGTGGCCGAACCGGTCGACCCGTCGTGGAGCGACCCGGAGCGGGTCGGAGGGGTGTCCTACGACGGGGTCAGGGTAAGCGCCGGTGACCGTGACGTGCTGCGGGGGGTCGACCTCGACCTGGCCCCGGGGGAGCGGGTCGCGGTCGTCGGCCCCAACGGTGCCGGCAAATCGACCCTGGTCCACGCCCTGCTGCGCTTCGTCGGCTGCTCGGAGGGCTCGGTCCGAGTCGGGGGCGCAGACGTGGTCGGCCTGCCGCGAGAGCAGCTGGCGGCCGAGGTCGGCTGGGTAGGAGACGACGCCTACATCTTCTCCGGGACGGTGAGAGGCAACCTGCGCCTGGCCGCCCGCGACGCCACCGACGAGCGGCTCACGGAGGTCCTCGCCGGGGTCGGCCTCGACGGCTGGCTGGCCGGCCTGCCCGACGGTCTCGATACCGTGATCGGGGCCGGGGGACGGCCGGTCAGCTCCGGTGAACGGCAGCGGCTGGGCGTGGCCAGGGGCCTGGTGAGCGAGCCCCGCATCCTGGTCCTCGACGAGCCCACGGCCCATGTGGACCCCGCCTCGGCCCGCCGGCTGGTGGACGACGCGCTGGCCGCCGCCGGTGACCGCTCGGTCATGGCCATCTCCCACGATCCGGAAGTCGTGGAGCGATTCGAGCGGGTGGTGACCCTGGTGTCGGGACAGGTGGTTCCCCCCGGGCCGGCGAGCTGAACCGGCGAGCGGCGGGGGGACCTTCGGCCCGGGGCGTTCCGGGACCAACGGCCCTGCCGGGGAGCGGGCCGGCCGTTTAGCGTGGAAGGTGAGAGAGCAAACGGGAGGATGCGACATGCAGGAACCGCTGGTTGGCGCAAGCGTTTGGGAGCAGACCCTCTTCGACCATCTCACTTCTCACGAGGAGAACGAGCGGGAGCTTCTGGTCGAGTACCAGCAGGCCGCCGGTGAGTCCCAGTCCCCGGCGTTCAGGTACCTGGCCTCGCTCATCGTCGAGGACGAGATGCGCCATCACCGGCTGCTCAAGGAGATGGCCGAATCGCTGCGCCTCGATGCCGAGATGCACCCCGGAGAGCCGGCCGTCCCCCGCCTCGGGGGGTGGGGCCCCGATCCCCACCGGGTCGCCGAGCTGAGCGACCGGCTCGTGCAGCACGAAGAGATGGACCTGCAGTTCCTCAAGCGGCTGCGCAAGGAGATGGATACCATCAAGGACACCACCATGTGGCCGCTGCTGGTCAAGCTGATGGAGCTCGACACCACCAAACACATGGAGATCCTCAACTTCGTGCGTCGTCAGTCCAAGAGGGCCCTGTCGTGAGCGGTGACGCCCCCAACACCATCCGGATGCTCAGCGGCGAGGAGTGCTCACAGCTCCTGGGCGCCGGCCACGTGGGTCGCCTGGGCGTCTGCGGTCCCGACGGTCCGGTCATCTACCCGGTCAACTACCTGTGGCAGGCCGGCCACATTGCCCTGCGGACTTCCCCCGGCACCGGGTTGGCGGAAGCCGCCCAGAGCGCCGTGGCTTTCGAGATCGACCACCTCGATGAGGCGACCCGCTCGGGATGGAGCGTCCTGGTGGTGGGCACCGCCTACGAGGTGACCGACTCCATGGATGAGGTGAGCCTGGCGCTGCGCGAGGCGCCGGTCGACACCTGGGCACCCGGGCCCAAAGCGGTGGTCCTCAGGGTTGAACCGCAATCCATCACCGGCCGGGCGGTGGGTCCGGCTGCGGACAGCTGATCGGCCGCGGGACAGCCGGTCGGCCGTGGCCCCTGACCGGGCCGCCGCGCCGCCTCAGCCGGGCCAGGTCCAGCCCGCCACTTCCGGGTCGTCCTCACCGTAACGGCGGGTGTGCTCACGGGCCCGGAGGCGGGCGTCGACCATGGCCTGGCGGACCCCCGCGGCTTTCTGGCCGAGCCCCGGGGTGCGGTCGATGACGTCCATGACCAGGTGGAAGCGGTCCAGATCGTTGAGCATCACCATGTCGAAAGGAGTCGTGGTGGTGCCATTCTCCTTGTAGCCACGAACATGGATGTCGTGGTGATTGGTGCGGCGGTAGGTGAGGCGGTGGACGAGCAGCGGGTAGCCGTGGAAGGCGAAGATCACCGGGCGGTCCTCGGTGAAGAGGGCGTCGAACTCGGCGTCGGGGAGTCCGTGGGGGTGCTCAGCCTCGGGGAGCAACCTCATGAGATCCACCACGTTGACGAAGCGGACGGCGAGATCGGGTAGATGGCGCCGGATCAGGTCGGCGGCCGCCAACGCCTCCAGCGTGGGGATTTCTCCCGCCGCGGCCAGCACCACGTCGGGGGTCCGGCCCCGCTCCTCGGTACCGGCCCACTCCCACACACCAATGCCGCGGGCGCAGTGGGCGGCGGCGTCTTCGATGTCGAGGTAGTCGAGGGCCGGCTGCTTGCCGGCCACGATGACGTTCACGTGCTGGCGGCCGCGCAGGCAGTGGTCGGCCACCGAGAGCAGGCAGTTGGCGTCCGGTGGCAGGTACACCCGGACCACTCCGGGCTTCTTGTTCATGACCACGTCGAGGAAGCCGGGGTCCTGATGGGTCGACCCGTTGTGGTCCTGGCGCCACACGTGCGAGGTGAGCAGGTAGTTGAGCGAGGCCACCGGTCTCCGCCACGGGATGGCCGACGCCGCTTCCAGCCACTTGGCGTGCTGGTTGAACATGGCGTCGACGATGTGGATGAAGGCCTCGTAGCAGGTGAACAGGCCGTGACGGCCGCTCAGCAGGTACCCCTCGAGCATTCCCTGGCAGGCGTGCTCGGAGAGGATCTCTATGACCCGGCCGTCGGGGTCGAGGTACTGGTCATCAGGCTCGACGGGGGCCAGCCAACGCCGCCCGGTGACGTCGAAGACGTCACCCAGGCGGTTGGACGCCACCTCGTCGGGACCGAACAGCAAGAAGTTGGACGGATTGGCGCGGATGACCTCCCGGAGCCAGCCGCCGAGCACCCGGGTGGCCTCGTGGGAACGGGTCCCCGGCCCGGTCACCTCCACCGCGTGGTCGCGGTAGTCGGGGAGCTCCAGATCGATCATCAGCCGGCCGCCGTTGGCGACCGGATTGGCGCTCATCCGCGAGTCGCCGGTGGGCGGTAGAGCCAGAAGGTCGGTCACCGGCCGGCCGTCGGCGTCGAAGAGCTCCTCGGGCCGGTAGCTGCGCAACCAGGCCTCCAGGGCCCGGCGGTGGCCGGCATCGGCGCGGGCCTCGGGTATGGGGACCTGATGAGCCCGGAAGCTGCCCTCCACCTTCTGGCCGTCCACCTCGGGGGGGCCGGTCCAACCCTTGGGGGAGCGCAGGATGATCATCGGCCAGCGGGGCACCTCACCCTGCGGCCGACCACCTTCTTTGATGGCGGCGATCCGGTCCAGGGCGCGGTCGAGGGTCGCGGCCATGGCCTGGTGGGCGACCGCCGGGTTGGTCGACACCTCGATGGTCACGGTGAGAGGGTCGTACCCGTAGCCGCGCATCAGTTCCTCGAGCTGGCCTTCGGGTAGACGGGCGAGCAGGGTGGGGTTGGCGATCTTGTACCCGTTCAGGTGCAGGATGGGGAGCACCGCCCCGTCGGTCGCCGGGTTGAGGAACTTGGCGGCGTGCCACGAGCCGGCGAGGGGCCCCGTTTCGGCCTCCCCGTCGCCGACGACGCAGAAGACCGTCAGGTCGGGATGGTCGAGGGCAGCTCCGAACGCGTGCAGGAGCGAGTAGCCGAGCTCGCCTCCTTCGTGTATCGACCCGGGGGTGTCGGGGGCGACGTGTGAGGGCACCCCGCCGGGGAAGGAGAACTGCCGGAAGAGTCGGCCCATGCCCTGGGCATCCCGGCGGATGGACGGGTACATCTCGCTGTAGGTGCCCTCCAGCCAGGCGCAGGCGTTGGGACCGGGACCGCCGTGGCCGGGTCCCATGATGTATATGGCGTCGAGGGACCGCTCCACGATGCAACGGTTGGCGTGGGCGTAGATCAGGTTGAGGCCGGGGGTGGTGCCCCAGTGCCCGAGCAGGCGGGGCTTGACGTCGTCGGGCTCGAGGGGGCGCGTCAGCAGCGGGTTGTCCATCAGGTAGATCTGGCCGACCGACAGGTAGTTGGCGGCCCGCCACCAGGCGTCGAGGTGGGCCAGCTGCAGCTCATCGAGGGGGCCCGGGGCGTCGTCGAGGTGCCAGCCCGCGGGAGCCACGGTCGGGCCCGCCGACGAGGAGATGTCGTCGGCGGCGGTGTCGGTCGGGGGGCCCGGTACCGGGCTGGTTCCGCGGGGCATGGTGCCTCCTTGGCGATGGTGGTCCGCCCTGACATTCTGCCCGCCCGGGACCAGCCCGCCGACCGTGGCCTCCCGAGCCCGCCGCCGCGGTGGCCGGCCCGCCGGGTATAGAACATTCGCGGTGCGCGTGCTGGTAGTCAACGCTGGTTCCACCAGCCTGAAGCTGCGGGTGGTCGAACCCGACGACACCATCAGCCGGCGGGCCGACCTGGAGGCGCCGGGGCCGTCCACGGCCGCCGCTCTGGCCGAGTTCGTGGCCGGCGCCGGCCCCCTCGACGCGGTCGGCCACCGCGTCGTGCACGGCGGGGGGACCTTCACCTCGGCGGTGCGGGTCGACGACCGGGTACGCCGGGGGCTGGCCGCCACCGCCGACCTGGCCCCGCTGCACAACCCCCCGGCCCTCGATGCGCTCGACCGGGTCAGCGAGGTCCTCGCCGGCGTACCCGCAGTAGCCTGCTTCGACACTTCTTTCCACCACGACATGCCCGACGAGGCCGCCGCCTACGCCCTACCCGCCGAGTGGGTGGCCCGCTGGGGTATCCGCCGTTTCGGCTTCCACGGCCTCAACTGCGAGTGGGTGCTCTCCCGGGCGGAGAACCTGCTCGGTCGCCCCGCCGCCGACCTGAAACTGGTCGTGTGCCACCTCGGGGGCGGCGCCTCGGTCACCGCCGTCGCCGGTGGTCGCTCGGTGGACACGACCATGGGCTTCACCCCGACCGAGGGCCTCGTGATGGCCTCCCGCAGCGGCGACGTGGATCCCGGCGCACTGACGTGGCTGCTGGCTCGAGGTGTGACCGCCGACGAGTTGAGCGACGGCCTCGAGCGACGTTCCGGGATCACCGGGCTGACCGGGGGGAGGACCGGCGACATGCGCCGCGTCCTCGAGTTGCGCTCGGCCGGTGACGCCGAGGCGGCGCGGGCGGTAGCGGTGTACCTGCACCGGTTGCGGGCCAAGGTGGCCGGCGCAGCAGCCTCCATGGGGGGTGTCGACGCGGTGGCCTTCTCCGGCGGGGTGGGGGAGCGTTCAGCGGTCATCCGGGCCGAGGCCTGCTCCGGCCTCGCTTGGATGGGCGTGGCCCTCGACCCCGAACTCAACGAGTCCGCCGGTGACGCCGATGCCGACTTGTCGGCGGCGGCGTCGGCGGTGCGGGTCCTGCGGGTGGCGGCCCGCGAGGAACTGGTCGTGGCCGCCCACTGCCGGCGGGTGCTGGCTCAGTCCGCTGAGCCTCGGCCGTGACCGTTGACCAGGGAGGCAGCCCGGTCGGGGACCTCGCGGCGGGGCCGGGCGTCCCGCCCGGCGGGGCGGTGACTGCGTAACGGAGGCAGGTCGGGGGCCGGTAAGGCCACCGGGCGGTAGGGGACCACGCTCAAGAGGTGGGCCAGGCAGTTGACCCGGGCCGCCGCCTTCTGGTCTGCGGGCACGACCCACCACGGGGAATCGGGCAGGTCGCAGTGGGCGAACATGTCGTCGGTGGCCCGGGAATAGGCGTCCCAGCGCTTTCGTCCCTCGACGTCGATGGAGCTCAGCTTCCACCGCTTGAGCGGATCCTTGGCCCGCTCCTGGAAGCGGCGCTCCTGCTCCTCCCGGCTCACCGAGAACCAGTACTTGACGAGTATCACGCCGTCGTCGAGCAGAAGCCGCTCGAAGGCCGGAACCTGGCGGTAGAAGCGCTTCACCTCGTCCTCGGAGCAGAAGCCCATGACCCGCTCGACCCCCGCCCGGTTGTACCAGCTGCGGTCGAACACGACGATCTCGCCGGCCGCCGGGAGGTGCTCGACGTAGCGCTGGAAGTACCACTGGGTGGCTTCGCGGTCCGACGGGGCGGGCAGGGCCGCCACCCGGCACCATCTCGGGTTCAGGTGCTCGGTGAGGCGTTTGATGACACCACCCTTGCCGGCCGCGTCGCGGCCCTCGATCACCACGACCAGCCTCTGTCCCTCCTGGCGGATCCACTGCTGCATCACCACCAGCTCCTTCTGGAGTCTGAGCAGCTCCGTCGCCAGCGAACCGTTCTCCGAGCGGGCCATGGGTCACACCTTTCCAAGTTCTGCCGCCGAGGACAAGTATCCGGGGGGTGGCGGATAGATGGGCTCCGGTGCCGCTGCCACCGGCCGTCAGCGCAGGCGCCGGACGCTCTGATCGGGCCGCCCGGGGGACGGCGCGACGCGTACCCGGATGTCCACCGGCGACACCCCCCACGGCCCGCACACCACCGGGTTCAGGTCCATCTCGGCCAGTTCCGGCAGATCCTCGGCCAGGGTGGCCACCCGCAGCAGGAGCTGTTCGAGGGCGTCGACGTCGACTGGTTGGCTTCCCCGGTAGCCGAGCAGAAGCCTCGATCCTCGCACCGAGCGGATCAGTTCGTGGGCGTCCGTATCGGTGAGGGGCAGCACCCGGAAGTCCCGGTCGGCGAACAGCTCCACAGCCGTTCCCCCTGACCCGAACATGATCAGCGGTCCGAAGGAGTGGTCGTCGACCAGGCCGACGATGGTCTCGACCCCAGGTGGTGACATGGCCTGCACGACCGCCGCGGTCATTCCTCGCCCGAAGGCCGCGGTCATAGCGTCGAAGGCTGCCGCCACGGCCGGGGCGTCGGGCAGGGCCAGGTGCACCCCGCCGCGGTCGGACTTGTGCAGTATCTCCGGGCCGCTGGCTTTGAGCGCGACGGGGTAGCCGATGCGGTCGGCTTGGGCCACGGCCTCATCACGGCTGTCGGCCAGGGCCAGAGGCGGCCCGGCGACCCCGTAGGCGCCGAGGAGGCGCACCGCCTCGGTCGGGTTCAGCCACCGGCCCTCGGGCACTTCGGCCAGGACCTCATCGACCACGGCCCGAGCTGCGGCGACATCGAGATTGGCGAAGGCCACGGAGCGGCCGGGGGCCTTGCGGCGCCATTCGGCGTAGTCGCAGGCCCGGGCCAGGGCCCGCACCGCCGGCTCGGGAAAGCAGAAGCTCGGCACCTTGGTGCGGGACTCGCGCAAGGGGTCGGGAGCCACGTTCATCCCGAGGAAGTTGGCCACCACAGGTTTGGTTGCCCCGGCCGCCGCTTTGGCCATGGCGGAGGCCACGTCGTCGGCGGAGGTCACGAGGGGCGGCACGAAGATGGTGACGACGGCGTCCACGGCGTCGTCGGCCAGCACCAGGCCGAGGGCCTTCCCGTAGTCGTCGGCGGAGGCCGAGGCGACCATGTCAACGGGGTTGCCAACCGCGGCGGCGGCGGGCAGGAAGGCCCGGAGGGCTTCCTGGGTGGCCGGGCTCAGCTCGGGGACGGTGAGCCCGTGGGCCTCGCAGGCATCGGCGGCGAGGATCCCCGGGCCCCCGGCGTTTCCGACCACCGCCACCCGCCGCCCGGCCGGTAGGGGGAGGTCGGACAGGACCTGGGCGGTGTCGAACATCTCTTCCAGGGTGTCCACCCTGATCACCCCCGTCTGGCCGAACAGGGCGTCCACGGCGGCCTCGGAGCTGGCCAGCGCCGCGGTGTGCGACGAGGCGGCCCGCCGCCCCGAGGCGCTGCGCCCGGCCTTGACCGCGATGATCGGTTTGGCGGACGAGACCCGTCGGGCTATGCGCGCGAAACGTCGGGGGTTACCGAAGGACTCGAGGTAGAGGAGGATCACGTCGGTGCCGGGGTCGTGGCGCCAGTACTGGAGAAGGTCGTTGGAGCTCACGTCGGCCTTGTTGCCCATCGACACGAAACTGCTCAGGCCGATGTGACGCCGACCCGCCTCCTGGAGCACGGCGATGCCGAGGCCCCCCGACTGGGACGCAAAGGCCACGCAGCCCGACTCGGGGGCGACCGGCGCGAAAGTGGCGTTGAGGGACACCGAGGGGTGGGCGTTGATGATGCCCATGCAGTTGGGTCCGACCACCCGCATCCCCGCGGCGCGGGCCCGGGTGATGACTTCGGCCTGCACCTGGCCCCCTTCGATGCCGGTCTCGGCGAAACCGGCGGTGATCAGAACCAGAGCCTTGACTCCCTTCTCGGCGCACTGGTCCACCACTTCGGGCACGGCCGCCGCGGGGACGGCTACGACCGCCACGTCGACCGGGCCGGGGATGGCCGTCACAGAGGGATACGCGGGTCGCCCGGCGATCTCGGCGGCGGTGGGATGAACCGGGTGGACCGACCCCGTGAACCCCCCCGCCAGAATGTTCCGGAACAGCTCGTGGCCGATACCGCCCCGTTGGCGGCCCACGCCGATGACCGCCACCGAACGGGGTCGCAAGAGGTGACCGAGGGAGTTCACCTCGGCCAGTTCCTCCCTGCGGTCCACCGCCTCCATGAACTCGTCGGTCGGCTCGATCTCCATGAACACCTCGACCACGCCGTCGGCGAAGGTGGAGCGGGTACGGAACCCGACGTTGCGGAAGACCTGCTGCATCGGAGTGTTCTGCCACAGCGTCTCGGCTCGGAAGCGGGTAATACCCTCGGCCCGGGCGTGGGCCGCCAGGTGTTCGAGCAGAAGGGTGCCGAGCCCACGACCCTGATAGGAGTCGGTCACCACGAAGGCCACCTCGGCCTCATCGGCGACCGGCGCCAGGCGGTCGTAGCGGGCCACTCCCACGATCTCGTCATGGACCGTGGCGACCAGCGCCATGCGGTCTCGGCCGTCCACGGTGGTGAAGCGTCGCACCTCCTCGGGACGCAACTGGGCGTGGGCCGAGAAATAGCGGAGGTAGATGCTCTCGGCGGAGAGGCCCGAGTGGAACCGGATCAGCCGCTCGGCGTCGTCGGGGCGAATCGGCCGGATGTGGACGGCGGAGCCGTCGGCGAGCAGGGCGTCTGAGGAGGTCGGTAGGGGAGGATCTGCGGCCGGCATGGCTCCATCGTCGTAGGAACCGGAACGGACCAATAGGGCCTTTGTATAGGTGCGCCGGCGCGCCCCGGGGGGCGGCCCCGCCTCGGTAGGTTCGTCGTCGTGAAGATCTGGAGTGTGGTCGAGCCGGGTCCCGTCTCGGGCCGACCTCTGGTCTGTGGCGAGCGCGCCGAGCCCGAACCGGGACCGGGCGAGATCCAGGTGCAGGTGTCGGTCTGCGGGGTGTGCCGCACCGATCTCCACCTGGCCGAGGGGGACCTCACGCCGCGACGCCCGGGGGTGGTACCGGGCCATGAGGTGGTCGGGGTGGTCCGTCGTAGCGGCCCGGGGGCCGAGCGGTTCGCGCCCGGGACGAGGGTGGGCATCCCCTGGTTGGCTTCCACGTGCGGTCGCTGCGCCTACTGTCGCGCCGGACGCGAGAACCTGTGTTCTTCCCCGCGCTTTACGGGATGGGACCTCGACGGAGGTTTCGCCGAGTTGGTGGTGGCCAACGAGGACTTCGTCTACGCCCTGCCCGAGTCCTTCGACGACCGGTCGGCGGCGCCGCTGCTGTGCGCCGGCATCATCGGCTACCGGTCCCTGCGCCGAGCCCGGCTACCCGCCGGTGGACGCCTCGGCATCTACGGCTTCGGGGCCTCGGCTCACCTCACCCTGCAGGTCGCGGTGGCCGAAGGGGCCGAGGTGCACGTAATGACCCGCTCGGCCGACGCTCAGAGACTGGCCCTGGACCTGGGCGCGGCGTCGGCGCAGGGTGCGGCCGACGCCCCACCCCGCCCATTGGACTCGGCCATCCTGTTCGCGCCCGTAGGCGACCTGGTTCTGCCCGCCCTGGAGGCCCTGGACCGGGGCGGCACCTTGGCCGTCGCCGGCATACACCTCTCCGACATTCCCCCCCTGCACTACCAGGACCACCTGTTCCTGGAGAAGACCCTGACCAGTGTCACGGCCAACACCCGGGGCGACGGCGAGGAGTTCCTGGCCCGGGCGGCGGCCATCGGCCTGCGCCCGACCACCACCCTCTACCCCTTCGACCGGACCGACGCGGCGCTCGCCGATCTGGCCGCCGACCGGGTCAACGGGGCGGCGGTGATCGCCGTGGACGGCTAGGAGAGGGTCACCGAGCCGCAGCCGCCCGGTCGTGGTCGTGCGACGGGTGCAGCAGGCGCCCGATGGCCTGAACCCGCCCTTCCCGTACGGCCTCGGGGACGGAGGCCCCGCAGGCCAGGCGGTAGAGGGCGGAGTCGACCGCCGCCCGAGCGACGAGGGTGTCTTCCGGGGCGAGGCGTTCGGCCCATTCCTCGACGGCGTGGGCGACGGTGACTTCCGGGCTGTCGGCTTCCCCTGGGGATTCCGGGAAGTCGTGACACTGGGTGACCACCGGGACCGGCTCGGCCTGGACCTGCTCGGTATCGGGCTCGTAGATGTCGTGGCACTGGCTCATGCGGCCCTCCCTTCCACATCCAGCATCGGCTCCTCCGGCCGCCCCGGGCAGAGCCGAACGGCCCGTTCTGGTTGGTATCGCCCAGGGGTGACCTACGGGGCGGTACCGGCTCTGGGATCATCTCCACATGAGGGCGAGCTTGGGTGACCAGCCCGGCGGGGCCGGGGCCGGTCCGCCACCCGTCGGCGGCGAGGCCCTGGCTTTCGATGCGGTGAGCCACTGGTACGGCCCGCGCCGCGTGCTGTCGTCGGTCACGATCAGGGTGGCACGGGGCGAGACGGTGGCTCTGCTCGGACCCAACGGAGCGGGCAAGTCCACCATGATCTCTTTGATGCTCGGGCTGTTCCCGTGCCGCACCGGGACCATCCGGGTCCTGGGAACCGGTCCGCGCCAGGCCGTCAAGGCGGGCCGGGTGGGAGCCATGCTGCAAACCGGATCGGGGAGCGGCCTGCCCCCCGGTGTCCGGGTCGGGTCGCTGCTCGACCTCGTCGAGGGCCTGCACCGTCACCCCGCCGACCATCGCCTGGTGGTGGAACGCTCGGGGATCGGTCCCCTCCTCGACCGCCGCACCGACCGCCTGTCGGGCGGTCAGGCCCAGCGGGTCCGCTTCGCCATGGCCATCGCCGGGAATCCGGAGTTGCTCTTCCTCGACGAGCCGACCTCGGCCATGGACGTCACCGCCCAGAGGGAGTTCTGGGGCATGATCCAGTCGTTCTCCGACGAGGGGCGGACCACGTTCTTCGCCACCCACCATTTGCGTGAGGCCGACCGGGTGGCCGACCGGGTCATCGTCCTCTGCGGCGGGGCGGTCGTGGCCGACGGGGCCGGCGCCACCTTGAAGGCGGCAGCCGGGGCCCGTCGCATCTCGCTGCAGGTGCATCCCGGCGACGAGACCGTCCTCGACTCCCTCGAAGGTGTCACCGACGTGGCCCTGACCGGGGGGGTGGCCACCATCGATTCCCTCGACCCCGACGCCACCGTCCGCGACCTGGTGGTCCACAACGTCCGGTTCTGCAACCTCGAGGTCCACGGCGCCGACCTGGAGCGGGCGTTCTTCCAGTTGACCGGCGGAGACCCGCCCCCCGGCGGCGATCGGGACCGATGAGCGCCCTGCTGCACTTCGGGCGCTTCGAGATGCTCCGCCTCATCCGCAGCTGGAAGTTCCTCCTGATAACCGTCGGCTTCCCGGTCACGTTCTACATGCTGTTCCTCGGTGACCGTCGCAGCGGGGAGGTCGTGGCGGCCGGCTCGGTGACCTGGCGGGAGTACCTCATGGTGGCCATGTGCTCCTTCGGCTGCCTGGTCGCCGGCTTGACCGCGGGAGGCGGCCGATTGGCCGCCGAGCGGGTCGGCGGCTGGGCCCGCCAGCTGCGGGTCACGCCGCTGCCCACGTGGTCCTATGTGATGGTCAAGACCGCCACCAGCATGCTGGTGATGCTGCCGGTCATCGTGCTGGTCGAGGTGGTCTCGGCCGGCTTCGGCGACGTGCGGCTCGCCGCCGGTCGCTGGATCGAACTGACCCTGGTCATGTGGGTGACCGGCCTGCCCTTCGCCGAGTTGGGGGTGCTCATCGGCTTCGTCGCCGGGGTGGAAACCGCCTTCCCGGTGATCACCGCGCTGATGTTCGTGCTCGGCTACTTCGGTGGCCTGTTCAATCCGGTGTCGGCCATGCCCTCCCCGCTGCGGACGGCGGCCCACCTTCTGCCCAGCTTCCACGGCGCCGCGGCCGGTCTCAGCGTGGTCGACGGGCGCCCCGCCGGCGTCACGGACTGGCTGATCCTGGCCGGCTACGCCGTCGGCCTCAGCGCCCTGGTCGCCTGGCGTCACCGAACCGAGGAGATGAAGGGTCTGGCCTGAGAGGCTGTCGGAACCGACAGGGCCGCCAGAGGTAGGAGGGCCCGGTGGGGGCGCGGGAGCCGGGAGGCAGCTCCCCGCGGCTCAGCTCCCCGCGGCGGGTCGTACCACCACCACCGGGCAGTGGGCGTGGGTCACCACGTGCTCGCTCACCGATCCGATAAGCATCCCGGTGAAGGCGCCGTGGCCCCGGCTGCCGACCACCAGCAGGTCGGCCTGGTCGGAGCGGTCGAGCAGCACCGGGGCCGGATGGCCCTCGGCCACCTCGGTCGTCACCTCGACATCGGGCTCGGCGCCGAGCACCTCTTTCAGGGTTTGCTCGAGGATCGCCTGGGTGTCCTTCTCCCAGTCGACGTTGGGGATGGTGGCCATGTAGGCCAGGGCCGGGATCTCCCACGCCATCACCACGTGGAGGTGGGCCCCGGTCAATCGGGCCTGGGCGGCGGCCCAGCGTAGAGCGTCCTTGGAGACGTCGGACCCGTCGATTCCGACGACAATCCTCTTGTTCGTCATGGTTGCACCTTTCTACCTCTTCCACCTCCAGACTGCCGCAAGAAGGTCCTCGACCGCAGGGCCGAACAGCCCTATCGGAGTAGGACCGACGGTTTGCATAATGCGCCCAGCAGCAGTTGGAGGATGATGGGTATGCGAGTAATCGATCTACTCGGTGGCACCGAGTTGATGACGCGTTCCGAGTGCCTGGAGTTTCTCCGGCGAAGGAACATCGGTCGCTTGGCCACGGTGACCGCCGGCCAACCCGACATCGTCCCGGTGAACTACTTCGTCGACGGAGGCGACGTGGTCATCGCCTCCAACCTCGGCCACAAGCTACTGGCCGCCTCAGAAGCCCTCGTCGCCTTCGAGGTCGACTCCATCGACGAGGAACGCCGCCGGGCGACGAGCGTCGTGGTCCACGGTTCGGCTACGGCTGAAGCTCCAGGCGCCGCGGCATCGGCTGCGGTCGCCTGGAGCGGGCCGAAGGACTTCCTCATCCGCATCGTCCCCACCGCCATTACCGGCCGCCACATCACCGCTTCCTGATCGGCTCTGTGGCGGGCGGCCCTGCCGCACTCAGCTCTCGGAGTGGACGATCACGACCGCCGCGGTGCCTGCGTGGGCCGATACCTGCTGGCTGACCGAGCCGAGGAGCAGCCCCGCGAAGCCGCCGTGCCCTCGGGAGCCGACGACCAGCATGTCGGCGTTGGCCGAGTGGTCCACCAGGACCTTGGCCGGCGAGCCCCGCAGTGCCACCGCCTCCCACTCGAGGCCCGGGTAGCCGTCGAGGACGGCGGCCGCCTCGGACTGGGCCTTGCCCTGGGTGTAGGCGGCGATATCCTCATCGGTGCCGAACTCACCGGCCGTCCAAGCCTGCACCACGCAGAGTCGGTCCCCCCGTAGCTGAGCCTCCTTGGCCGCCCACTCGAGAGCGGCAACCGCTCCCTTGGAGCCGTCGAAACCGACAACGATCGAATGTTCGTGGTCCGCGCCCATCGCTCCATCTCCGTTTCTGATGCCGCCCTAACCTGCGGCAATTCCAATAATGGGCGGCCGACCGGCCCACCGTTAGGGCCGAAAGCCCCGCCTCGGCCGGCCGGCCGTCGGCGAGGCGGACGGTTTCAGCCCCCGAGGCGCTCGAGCGCTCGTTGCACCCTCTGGGGGCTGATGGGCATCGGTGTGCCCATCTCCTGGGCCCACAGCGAGACCCGCAGCTCCTCGATCATCCAGCGCAACCCGGCCAGATCGGCGCCCGAGCCCCGCGCCGCGGCCGCGCCTGCCGCCCGACGGTCGAGCAGCGAGTGGTAGCGGTCGGCCAGGACGTTGACCACCGCCTGGCGGCTGGCGTCGCGGCCGGTGTCACCGGGCAGCCGCTGCAGCCGGCGACCCGCGGCGTCGAGGTAGCGCAGCAGGTCCCGCAGCCGGGCCGGCCCGGTGGTGGTCACGAACCCGGGGGCGACCAGGGCCTCGATCTGGGCCCGCACGTCGCTCAGAGCCGGCGCCAGGCGCCCGGCCGGGTCCCCCCGCTCCAGGCGGTCGGCCTCGGCCAGGACCAGTTCGGCGGTGGCCAGGATCCCGCCGGCGATGGTGGCCAGGCGGCCGACCCGGTCGCCGATGTCGGCGGCCTCGGATCTGATCTGCTCGAAGCCCCGCTCCGTCCACGAAGGTCCCCCGTGGGCTATGACGATCTGGTCGCGTACCGCCCCCGCACAGTCCTCGAGCAGGTCGTCGATGGAGCGTCCCGAGCGGGCCAGGGCCAGCTTGGTCTCGTTGGTCAACCGACGGTGCAGATGTGACGCCGACAGCGGTGCGGTCAGGGCGAGCAGGCGCCGGGTGGCCTGCCACATGCTCTCGGCCTGGACCGCCGGGCTCTCGAACAGACCGACCCCGACCGTGGACCCCTCGTCGACGAGAGCTGGGTAGGCCCGGGCCCGGTGGCGCTCGACCACTTTGGGCAGATCCCCGAACTCCCACTTGCGGCACCCGTCGACCACGAGATCCCCGGCGATGCGACCGAGGGCCCGCCGTATGTCGAAGGTCAGGTCCTGCCGGATCGCCTCCAGGTCGCGGCCGCGCCGCACGACGCGGGCACCGTCCACCACTTCGAAGGCCAGGCGCAGGTGGGGGGGCAGGACGGCCGGGTCCCACGACCGGGCCGAGACCGCCGTGCCGGACATCTGGGCCAGGCGCGCCGCAACCACGTCGAGCAGTGGCCCGTCATCGGGCCCGGCTGTGGCGAGAATCTCCTCCGCCACCTGGGGAGCGGGCCCCAGGGTCCGACGGATGGCTTTGGGGAGCGAACGCACCAGGGCCGCCACCAGGTCCCTCCGGTAACCGGGCACACCCCAGTCGAAGCCGTCCGCAGCGATCTGGTTCAGCCATTCCAGCGGAATGATGACAGTTGCCCCGTCATCTTCGTGGCCGGGCTCGTAGCGGTAACGCACCGCCAGGTCCAGCCCACCCACGGTCCACGTGTCGGGAAAGGCGCCGAGATCGACCGGTCCGCCGCGGCGGTCCACGAGCACGGAGAAGGGGACCTCGAGGCGTTCGGGGTGCCGGCGGCCGGATTTGCGCCACCAGCCGAGGAACCGCCCACCGCTGGTGATGTCGGCGGGGAGGGCCGACTCGTAGAAGGCGTGGAAGGCGTCGTCTCCGGCGAGGAGGTCCCGGCGACGGACCCGTTCCTCGAGCGCCCTGACGGTGTCGATCCGCCGGGCCGTGGTCTCGAGGGGCGGGACGGTGCCGCCCCAGTCGCCTTCGACGAGAGCATGGCGTATGAACATGTAGCGGGCTTCGGCGGCGTCGCGCCGGCTCAACGCCACCTGCCGGGCGCTGACCACCGGTAGGCCGTACAGGGTGGCCCGCTCCTCGGTCCGAGCCTCGCCGCGCTCGGCGTCCCACCACGGGTCGGACCAGGTCCGTTTGACCAGGTGGGCTCCGGCCTGCTCGGCCCACGACGGCTCGATCCTCGCCGCACTGCGGGCCCAGGTCCGGTCCGTTTCGACTAGTTCACCGGCCATGGCCCAGGCCGGCGGTCGGCGGCTCAGCGAGGACGACCGGGCCAGCTGCCAGCGGGAATTGCGGGCCCCCCGGTAGTCGCCGCGGGCCCCGTCGCGCAGGCCGACATGGGAGAGGAGTCCTGACAACAGGGCTTTGTGGACCTGATCCGGCGGTGCCGGCTCGCGGTTTGGTGTCGCCCGACGCGACCGGGACACCTGGCGGATCTGGCCGGCCACGTCCTGCCACTCGCGGATCCGCAGGACATGGAGGAACTCGTTCTTGCAGCGCTTGCGGAACTGGTTGCCCGACAGTTCAGCGCGCAATTCGGCCAGGTAGTCCCAAAGGGCCACGTAGGCGAGGAAGTCCGAGCCGGCCACATCGAAGCGGGCGTGGAGGGCGGCGGCCTCCCCGGCTCGCTCGGTCGGCCGTTCACGGGGGTCCTGCACCGACAGGGCGGCGGCGATGATGGTCACCTCGCGTGAGCAGCCCAGGCGCTCCGCCTCGACCACCATCCGGGCCAGCCTGGGGTCGACGGGCAGTTCGGCCAGCCGCCGCCCCGTCTCGGTCAGGTGCAGGCCGGAGGGGGACCGCTCGAAGGCCCCCAACTCCTCCAGCAGAGCTCGCCCGTCGGCCACGCTGCGCCGATCGGGAGGCTCGAGGAAGGGGAAGTCCTCGATGTCGCCGAGACCGATGGCGGCCATCTGGAGGATGACCGAGGCCAGGTTGGTCCGCAGGATCTCCGGATCGGTGAACTCCGGCCGCCCGGCGAAGTCCTCCTCAGAGTACAGGCGGATGCAGATACCAGGGCCCAACCGCCCGCAACGCCCGGCCCGCTGATCGGCTGACGCCTGCGATATCGCCTCGATGGGGAGCCTCTGGACCTTGGTGCGGTGGCTGTAGCGCGACACCCGGGCCAGGCCCGTGTCCACCACGAAGCGAATGCCGGGGACGGTCAGCGACGTCTCGGCCACGTTGGTGGCCAGCACCACCCGACGCTGGCGGTGGGGGAGGAACACCCGGTGCTGCTCGGCTGCCGAGAGGCGGGCGTAGAGGGGGAGGATCTCCAGGTCGCCGCTCGCTCCCAGGTCGGACTGACGCAGGGCGTCGGCGGCGTCACGAATGTCGCGCTCGCCGGGGAGGAAGACGAGGATGTCACCCGGGCCGGCGGCCGCCAAGTCGGTTACGGCCCGGCACAGGGCGCCGTTCAGGTCGTCGTCGTCATAGCCGTCGGTGGCGTCGGGGCCGTAGGAGTCCGAACCGTACGGGGCGGCCCCCTCCGGGTCCGGCCCTTCCGGGTCCCGCCCATCGGGGTCCCGCCCATCGGGGTCCAGCCCATCCGGGTCTGGTCCGGCGGGGGAGGCCTGGTGGCGGTCGGGCGGTCGAGCGACGGGCGGGGCTGACCCGACCGGGCGGTAGCGGATCTCCACCGGCCAGGTCCGACCCGACACCTCGACCACCGGAGCCGAGAAGTGCTCGGCGAAGCGCCCGGTGTCGATGGTCGCCGAGGTGACGATGACCTTGAGGTCGGGTCGGTCGGGCAGCAACCTGGTCAGATAGCCGAGCAGGAAGTCGATGTTCAGGCTGCGCTCGTGGGCCTCGTCGACGATGATCGTGTCGTAGGAGCGCAGCAGCCGGTCGCGGCGGATCTCGGCGAGGAGGATGCCGTCGGTCATCACCTTCACCAGCGTCTGCTCGCCCACGGTGTCGTTGAAGCGAACCGTGTAGCCGACGGCCGTCCCGAGCGCCACGCCCAACTCGACGGCCAGGCGTTCAGCCACGGTTCGGGCGGCTATCCGCCGGGGGTGGGTGTGGCCGATCAGGCCGTCGACGCCCCTCCCCAGCTCGAGGCACATCTTCGGGATCTGGGTGGTCTTGCCCGACCCCGTTTCGCCGGCCACCACCACCACCTGGTGCTCCCTGATGGCCTCGATGATGTCCGCCCGGCGGCCGCTCACGGGGAGGTCCTCGGGGTAGTTGACCGCGGGCAGCGCCGCCGCCCGGCCGGCTCGGCGCTGCTCGGCGGCAGCCACCTCGGCCTCCAGGGCGCGCCACGCCGGGCCGCCCGCCGCTTGGCGGAGGCGGCGCTGCAGCCGGGCCCGATCGCGGATCATGACCCCGTCGATGCGAGCTCGCAACTCGTCGGAGATGGATGAAGCAGGCACTGCCTTCCAGTAAACCGGCCGCCCGCCCCCCGGCGCGCTCGGGCCCTGCCCCCCGGCGCGCTCGCGCCCTGCCCCGGGCTGTCAAGCCCGTGGCCGGTGGTGAGGAGCGGCCGGTACAATCGGTTCTTCTAGTGGCAATTGGGGGAGTGCAGGAGCGGTGGTCTTCGACGAGGAACCAGCGGCGACGGCCGAGCCGATCAACGAGTTGCGCCGCTCCTATCACGACCGCATTTCAGAGGTGCGGCGCCTGTCGCTAGGGATACTCGGGGACGCCGTCGTCGGCGTCGACGCGGTGTCGGACTCACTGGTGCTGAGTCACAGCTCTCGGCCACCGGTCGTCGGCTTCAGCCCGGCCGAGATGCAGGCCCGGGCCGCCGTCGTCGACTCCGAGATCGTCGCTCTGCTCGCCCTGGAGTCGCCGGTGGCGCGCGACCTTCGGGTGATCCTGTCGGCCCGCGACGTGACGCAGTTGGCCATGCTGTGCATAGGGCTGTGCCAGACCCTCTCGGAGCGGGTGGAGCGCATTTCCATGGCCCTCACCGAGCCGCTGCGACGGTCCGTCGCCGAGGTGGCGGCCGGGACCCTGGAGCTGCTGCGCTCCGCCCAGGGTGCCTGGACCACCCTCGACGGCGGGCTGGCGGCCGCAGTGGTGCCGCAGGCCGCCGCCGTCCAGGTCCGCCAGACCGAGTTGATGAGGGCCCTCATCGGCTTGGAGGCGGTGCCCATGGAGACAGCCATGGACCTGGCGCTGCTCGCCCGGGCCTTCGAGCGGCTGGCCGACCACGCCGTCGAGATAGCCGACCGGGTCCACTTCGCGGTGCAGGGCACCCGGCTGCCGGCCTAGCACCTACCGGCCGGCCTAGCACCTACCGGCCGGCCCAGCACCTACCGGCCGGCGCAACCCGGAGGGAACTCAGCCGAAGCGACCGGTTATGTAGTCGTCGGTCCGCTGATCGCTCGGGGCGGTGAATATCTTGTGGGTCGGGCCGGACTCCACGAGGACGCCGGAGCGACCCTCGGGGTGGTCGTCGACGGTGAAGAACGCCGTGCGGTCCGACACCCGGGCCGCCTGCTGCATGTTGTGGGTGACGATGACGATCGTGTAGTCGGACTTGAGCTCGGTCATGAGCTCTTCGATGCGGATGGTGGCCAGGGGGTCGAGGGCCGAGCACGGCTCGTCCATCAAGATCACCTCCGGCTTCACGGCGATGGTCCGGGCGATGCAGAGGCGCTGCTGCTGGCCGCCCGACAGGCTGAAGGCGCTCTGCTTCAGCTTGTCCTTGACCTCGTTCCAAAGAGCGGCCCGGGTGAGGCTCTCCTCCACCAGGTCGTCCAGGTTGACCTTCATGCCGTTCACCTTGGGGGCGATGGCCACATTGTCGTAGATCGACTTCGGGAACGGGTTGGGCTTCTGGAAGACCATGCCGATGCGCCGGCGGATTTCGATGGCCTGCACCCCGGGGCGGTAGAGGGGCTCACCGTCGAAGTCCAGACGGCCCTCGATGCGGGTGTCGGGCAGGAGATCGTTCATCCGGTTGAGACAGCGCAGGAAGGTCGTCTTGCCGCAACCCGAAGGACCGATCAGGGCGGTGATCTCCTGGCGTCCGATCCGCAGGCTCACGTCGCGCAACGCCCGGTTGGACCCGTACCAGAAGTTCAGGTCGGCGATATCGAATACGGCGTCGCCCACCTCGGGGGCGCTTTGAGCGGCGCCGGCGGCCTCGGGGACGGGCCGGCTATAACTCACCTGGGTACTGGGCTCGGGCATGCTGTCGGTCACCTTCCGCGGCGGTTGATCACAGGATACGGTCCTCAGAGGGACATCCGCGCCGTCTGGCGGCGGGCCCGCCGGGCGACCAGTCGGCCGGCGCTGATGAGGATCACGAGCAGGAGGAGGCTGAGCAGCCCGGCGGCGGCCGCCGTGGCGTGGGCCCGGGCCCCCGGAAGCGAGATGTCGGTGTAGATGACGTTGGTCAGATAAGGCACCTGCTGATGCAGCAGTTGCAGCTTGGGGTTGGTGTCGGTGAAGCCGGCGGTGAAGAGAAGGGGCGCCAACTCCCCGGTGGAGATGGCCAGAGCGACGATCAGTCCGCTGACGATGCCCGGCAGGGCGGTGGGCAGCAGCATGCGGGTCAGCGTCGCCGTGCGGGGCATGCCCAGCCCGGCACCCGCCTCCCGAATGGCGGTGGGCACCTGCCGCAAGGCCACTTCGGTGGTCTTGACGATGTAGGGGAGGACCAGGACCGCCAGGGCGATGACCGCGGCTAGGAGCGAGTAGCCCCAGTGGAACTGCACCACCAGGGTCAGGTAGGCGATGTAGCCGATGACGATGGAGGGCATACCCGCCAGGATCTCGGAGAAGAAGCGCAGCAGCTTCTCGGTGCGGCCCGTGGCGTACTCGGCCAGGTAGATCCCGGCCGCCACTCCGATCGACCCGGCCACCACGAATACCCCGACGAGCAGGATCAGGCTGCCGAGGATGGCGTTCTGCACACCGGTGGCCTTGGCGTTGGTGCGGTGGGTGAACAGCTGCCAGCCCAGGGCCGGAACGGCCTGATGGAAGACGCTGACGAGGACCGATATCGACGGGGCGGC
>JAGWSF010000188.1 GCA_028876385.1 Acidobacteriota bacterium
AGGCGGGCGGGGACCTTCTCGACGAGCAGGATGGCCCCGCCCACCGCCACCGGCACGGCCAGGACGAGGGCGATCAGGGAGGAGACCAGCGTCCCGAACAGGAGCGGCAGCACCCCGAAGTCGGCGCCTTGGGCGGCCTGGTAGCCGTGCTTGACCACCACGTTGCCGTACAGGTTGCCCATGGTGAACTTCTTGGTGGTGAAGAAGGACCAACCGTTGAAGATGATCGCCGGGTAGGCCTGCTTGACCATCTCGTAGACGAGGAAGGCGAGCGCCGCGGTCGGCACGAGAGCGGCGACGAACAGGGCGGCCCGGACGGCCCGGTCGCGGCCGGTCAGTTCCGAGATGGCCCGGGCCCGGGCGGACAGCCCGGAAGCGGTCCGCCCGGCAGGCTTTTCTGCTACCGCAGTCACCAGATGCCTCGCTATGTGGTTGGTCAGCCGAGCCGAAAGGCTAGCTGGAGATGCTGGCGATCGCCGTCTCGACCTGGGGCACCACGCTCGAGGGAAGGCCCTGGAAATGCTCCTTGGCCAAGAAGGCGGGGGTGCTGCCACCGGTCGGGCTGATGGCGAAGGCGAGGAAGTCCCGGACGGCCATGGCCAGGTCGGCACTCGACTGCTTGTCCTTCACCACGAGGTACTCGAAGTTGACGATCGGGTAGGACTGGGCGCCCGGCTCGTAGATGATGGGGGCGGCCAGGTTGGCCGGGATGCTGGTGGCGCCGGCGCTGACCGCGGCCTCCACGGTGCTGGCGTTGGGCAGCACGAAGTTGCCGGCCTTGTTCTGCAGCATGGCCTCGCCCAGACCGGCGCTTTGGGCCGCATCCTCGGAGCTGATACCGACGTAGGCGATGCAGCCCGGCGTGGCCTGGCAGGTCTGGACCATGCCGGGGTTGCCGTTGGCGGTCAGCTCGTTGGACACCGCCGGCCAGGTGACGCTGGTCCCGAAGGCGGGACCGCTCTGCCAAGCCGAGTTGGTCGCCGAAAGGAGGCTGGTGAAGATGAACGTGTCACCGGAGGCATCCACCCGGCGCACCGGGACGATGGTGGTGGCCGGCAGCGTCACACCGGTGTTGAGGGCGGCGATGGCCGGATCGTTCCACTTGGTGATCTTGCCCTCGTAGATCTGGGCGATGACGTCGCCGCTCAGCTTGAGCCCGCTGACCCCCGGCAGGTTGTAGTTGACGGCCTGGGAGGAGATGGCCACGGGGATGTTCATCAGGCCCGGATTGGACGAGCGCTGCGAGTTGCTCAGGTAGGCGTCGGAGCCGCCGAGCTGGGCGGTCCCGGCGATGGCGTCGCTGATGCCCTTGCCCGAGCCGCCGGGACCGGGGTTCAACGTGGCGTTGGAGTACATGGTGTGGAACGCCGGGGCGATCTCCTGGAGGAACGGGTACAGGAGGGTGGAACCGGCCTCGTTGATGGTCTGCGCCGACGCCGGGTTGCCGAGGTTCATGTTGGCGCTGCCGCCCGAGCTGCCACCCGTCGTGGTGGCCGGCGTGGCGGTGGTGGCCGTTGATCCTCCGGCGGTGGTTGCCGAGCTGGGCGTGGTCTTGGATGACGACGAGCAGCCGGCGACGGCCAGGGGGACGATCAGGGCGAGCGGGATGAAGCGCTTCAAGGGATTTCGCCTTTCGTGCGATCGGGGGCGCCGGGAACCTCGCAGCGGGCGGTGCCGCGCTGATCCCCGGTCCTTCCCGGGATGCCATGTGTTTTCCGTTTGACGGATGCCACCCTAAAGAGCCGGGGTGTACGACAACCCAACAGAAGGTGAACACGAACTGAACAGTTGTCGAATCCATGGGATCGCCCCTCGATCCATCGACCGGCTCGACCGATCAACGCGCCTAGCCTCGGGGGAGATGAGGTGCCAGCACTGATGTGGAGCCGGACTTCCCTCCGGGCCACCGGTCCGCCGGGTCGCAGCGCCCCGGTCGACCAGCAGGTGGACGAGGACGGCCCGGCCGGGCCGGGGGCGGACGCCCGGGACCAGCTGGTAGGGCGCCTGATGGCCGCGCTGGAGGGGATCGGCGAGGCCATCGTGGTCAGTGACGACGCCGGCCAGACGGTGTTCGAGAACCAGGCGGCCAGCGACCTCCTCGGCGAGGAGGGGGCCAGTGCCGCGCTCGCCGCCCAGGCCGTGTCCGAAGCGCTGCGCGACGCCCTGAGCGGCGCCCGACGCGAGCGCCGTCTGGACCTCATCTCGCCCCTGCGGCGCAGCCTGTCCATCCGGTCGTTCCCGACCGGGGAGGGGAGCATCGACGGAGCCGTGGCGGTCATCGAGGACATCTCCGAGCGGGTTCGCCTCGAAGCGGTCCGGCGCGACTTCGTCGCCAACGTCAGCCACGAGCTGAAGACCCCGACGGGGGCCCTGACCCTGCTCGCCGAGACCATCGACGGCGAGTCCGACCCCGACGTGGTGGGCCGCCTGGTGCGTCGCATGGGTGGCGAGGCCGAGCGGCTGAGCCGCATCATCGACGACCTGCTCGACCTGTCGCGCATCGAAGCCAACGAGACCCCGAGCGGCGCCTTGGTGCCCGTCCGGGACTTCGTGCTCGACGCCGTGCAGTCACTGCAGGCGGTGGCCTCCGGTCTCGACGTGGACGTCGAGGTGCTGCCGATCCCCGCCGGGTCGGCCGTGCCCGGCGACCGGCGGGACCTCGTGTCCGCGGTGGCCAATCTGGTGGATAACGCCATCAAGTACTCCGAGGCCGGGGGGACCGTCACCGTGGCCGTCGAGATGGAGGGCCGCCACGTGGCGGTCAAGGTCTCCGACCGGGGCGTGGGGATTCCCAGCCGGGACCTGGAACGGATATTCGAGCGCTTCTACCGTGTCGACCGGGCCCGCTCCCGGGCGACGGGCGGAACCGGCCTCGGGCTGTCGATCGTCCGTCACGTCGCCGCCAACCACGGTGGGCGGGTGAGCGTCACGTCGGTGGAGGGAGAGGGCTCGACCTTCGTCCTCGAGTTGCCGGCGGTGCGCCTGCCCGAAGGATCGGATGGAGAAGGAGGCCGCGATGATGACCATGACTGACACCATCTCCGTGCTGGTGATCGAAGACGAGGAGTCCTTCATCGAGGCTCTGGTGGTCGGGCTTAAACGGGAAGGTTTCCTGGTCAACGTGGCCCGCGACGGAGTCGAGGGCTTGGAGCTGTTCGAGCGGTCCCGCCCCGACCTGATCCTCCTCGACCTGTGGCTGCCCAAGAAGTCCGGGATCGACGTGTGCCGGGAGATACGGTCCCGCAGCCGGATACCCATCATCATGGTCACGGCCAAGAGCAGCGAAATCGACACAGTGGTCGGCCTCGAGGTCGGGGCCGACGACTACGTGACCAAGCCCTTCCGCCTGCGCGAACTGGTGGCCCGTATGCGGGCGGTGCTGCGCCGCTCGGGTGTCCCCGAGATTGCCGAAGTATCCGCTGACACGGTGGAGATCGACGGGCTGGTCCTCGACCCTGAGCGTCACGAGGTGCACCTCGACGGTCGACCGGTGCCCCTGCCGTTGAAGGAGTTCGAGCTGCTCGAGCTGCTCATGGGCAACGCCGGTCGGGTGCTGACCCGCGAGACGCTGATCGACCGGATCTGGGGACCCAACTACGTCGGGGACACCAAGACCCTCGACGTGCACATCAAACGGCTACGGGCCAAGGTGGAGGCCGAACCGTCTCGCCCGGCCCGTATCACCACGGTGCGCGGCCTCGGCTACAAGTACGAGCTGCCCCGGGGGTCGGGGGCCTCTTAGCGCCCGCTCAGACCCCTTCGGTGTGGTGGGCCCGCCAGGCGGTGAGCCAGCTCCGCATCATGTCGGCGAACTCTTTGGGGTTGTAGACGTCCTCCTCCTCGGAGAACAGCCCGTCGCCGGCGTAGACCAGGCGGGTCCAGTTGGCGGCTTCGTAGCGTTGCCCGTCGCCGGGGTCGTCCATGACGTTGGCCACCTCGCCCACCACCCAGCCCCTATCCGCGTCGATGGTGTACCAGTTCCACGGGAACGACGTCATGTGGTCGACCGGGAAGACGGTCATGGCGGGCACGATCCAGTCCCGCACCTCGGCCCGGCCCTTGAACGTCCCATAGTGGTGTTCCACGTAGTTCACGTCGTCGGTGAAGCAGGCGACGAACAGCTCCCAGTTACCGGTTCGCCCGGCTTCGGCGGCAGCGGCGCGGTAGCGGTCGAACGCCGTCTGGATCTCTTCGAGAGGAAAGGCCACGCCGGGACCGTAGCTCTGCCGGGTACCGGTTTCCACTCCTTCCGGCTCGACGCCGATTTCGTCCATCCGCCCGTTACTCGCATTTGCCCGTCGGCCCTTTGACAGGTGGCCGACGGTTCAGGAGACTGCGGAGCCCATCTTAAAGAGCGGGAGGCTCGTGCCCGAAGTTCCGATAGTGCCCAATCTGCGCCGGGCTCGTCCCGGTCCCCTGCCCCGGCTGTGGAAGGCGTTGGCCGCCTACTCGGCGGCGGCCGGCGGTCTCGCCGCGCTGCTGCTGACCGGCACGGTGCAGGGACGGGTGGGGGCGGGTTGGGTGGCCGGCTGGGGGGTGGCCCTCCTCGTGTGCCCGGGGGTGTTCCTGGCCATGTGGCACCGCTCGGGCGTCAGGGCCAGGGATCGACTGGCCGACCTGGAGAAGCTGTACGCCTTCACCGTGCGTGTCGGCGCCCTGTCCGACACCCCCGAGATCATCGGTGCGACCCTCGAGGAATCGCGGCGGGCCCTGGGGGCCTCACTGGCGGCCCTGCGCCTCCCCTCTTCTCTTGGCGGGATGCGCTACGTCCTACGCGGTGGCGAGCTGCGGCGCGAGCTCGAGGCGTCCACCCCGCTGGAGGACCGCGTGGGCGCCGACCTGATCTCGGCACGCCGCCTCTCGCGAGCCGATTCGGCCGAGGCGCTGGCCGTGGCTGTCCCGCTCGGCGCGCTCGGTACCGCCGTGATGACCGTCGAAGGCCACCTCGACGAGGGGGTCCGCTTCAAGGAGGACGACCTCCGCCTGCTGGAGGCCTTCGCCGCCAACCTGGCCACCAGCCTCATCAGCAGCCAGCGGCTCGATCAGCTCCGCCGCGAGGTCTCGGCGCGCGAGTACCAGGCGCTGCACGACAGCCTCACCGGCCTCGGTAACCGGACCCTCTTCAGCCAATGGCTCGATTCGGCGCTGGCGGGGCGCGCCCCGGACGAGTGGGTGGGCGTGCTGCTCATGGACCTCGACGGGTTCAAGGACATCAACGACACTCTCGGCCATCACGCCGGTGACGCCATCCTCGAGGAAGTGGCATCACGGGTGCTCGACGTTCTGGGTCCGAACCGCCTGGCGGCCCGCCTCGGCGGCGACGAGTTCGCCTTCGTCGTACCCGCCGCCACTTCACCCGACGCCATCCACGAGGTCGCCCGGGAGGTCCTCGCCGGCGTGTCGCAGCCGGTGTCGGTCGGGGGCATGGAACTGGAGATAAGGGCCAGCATCGGCGTCGCCGTCGCACCCGACGACGGCTCCGACGTGTCCACCTTGCTGCGCCGGGCGGACGTGGCCATGTACGCGGCCAAGACGGGCCGGCGGGGGACGGTCGCCTACGACCCCGAGATCGACCAGTACGCCCGGCGCCGACTGGTGTTGAACAACGAGCTCAGGCGGGCCCTGGACAGCGGGCAGCTCGAGGTCTGGTACCAGCCGATGGCCCGGCTCGGCACCAGCGAGATCACCGGTATGGAGGCCCTCCTGCGCTGGCGGCATCCCGACTTCGGCCCCATCCAGCCCAGCGAGTTCGTCCCAGTGGCCGAGCAGTCGGGGCTCATCGAGCCGATCACCTGGTGGGTGCTTGAGCGGTCTTTGCGGGAACTGGCCGAGTGGCGACGGGAAGGATTCGACTTGACCATGGCGGTCAATCTCTCGGCCCGCAGCCTGACCGGTCCCGACGTGACCGAGCGCCTGGCCCACCTTCTCAACACCGTCGGCATCCCCGCCGCCGACCTCACCCTGGAGATCACCGAGTCGCTCATGATGGCCGACCCGGAGGGGTCGCGGCGGGTCCTCGAGGACCTGTCGGGGCTGGGGGTCCACATCGCCATCGACGATTTCGGCACCGGCTACTCGTCCCTCGCCCGTCTTAGGCGCCTGCCGGTACGAACGGTCAAGATCGACCGCTCGTTCGTGATGTCGATGCATCGCGACGAAGGCGACGAGGCCATCGTCCGAGCCACCATCGAGCTGGCGAGGAACATGGGTCACCAGGTGATCGCCGAAGGGGTGGAACGCCAGGACACCTGGGACCGGCTGGCCACTCTCGGCTGCGATCTGGCCCAAGGGCACCTCCTGGCCCCGGCCATGCCGGTGGACGTCTGCCGGGCGTGGCTGAGCTCGCGTCAGTCCCCCCAGATGGCGGCCATCACCCCCCTGCGGCGGATCGGGGGCGCCTGAGACCCCGCTGGCCTAGGATTGCCCCGTGCTCGTAGACGGTGGTATCGGGGCTGACCTAAAAGCGGTGGGAGACAGCGCGCGGCGCGCCGAGGAAGAAGGCTACGACGCGGTGTGGACCGCCGAGGTCGGCCACGATCCCTTCCTCGCCCTGACGCTCGCCGCTGAGCACACCCGCCGGATCGGCCTGGGCACGGGCATCGCGGTGGCGTTCGGGCGCAGCCCCATGACCCTCGCCAACACCGCCTGGGATCTCAACGCCTACGCCGAGGGTCGGTTCCTCCTCGGCATCGGTTCGCAGGTCAAGGCCCACATCGAGAAGCGCTACTCGATGCCCTGGTCGCACCCCGCGGCGCGCATGCGGGAGTTCATCCTGGCCATGCGGGCCATCTGGGACTGTTGGCAGAACGGCACCAAGCTGGACTTCCGCGGCGACTTCTACACCCACACCCTCATGACGCCGTTCTTCCATCCGGGGTCCAATCCGTTCGGGGCGCCCCGGGTGTTCCTGGCCGCGGTGGGGGAGGGGATGACCCGGGTGGCCGCCGGGGTCGCCGACGGGCTGCTGGTCCACGGCTTCACCACCGAGCGGTACCTGCGCGAGGTGACGGTGCCGACCGTCGGGGAGGAGCTCGAGCGCGCCGGCCGCCGACGGGATCAGTTCGAGTTGTCCTACCCGGCGTTCGTGGTCACCGGCGACACCGAGGAGCAGATGGCTCTCGCTGATACCGGCGTCCGCAAGCAGATCGCGTTCTACGCTTCGACACCGGCCTACCGTCCGGTGCTGGAGCTGCACGGCTGGGGGGAGCTGCAAGGGGAGTTGAACCTGCTCTCCAAGCAGGGGGAGTGGGACGAGATGGGCCGGCGCATCTCCGACGAGGTGCTCGACGCGTTCGCGGTGCAGGGCTCGCCTGACGAGGTGGCTGGACTGCTCCACGCCCGCTTCGGCGACATCATCGACCGCATCAGCCTGTACATGCCCTACCACGACCCCGGAGTGGCCCCGCGCATCGTGGCCGGGTTGCGGTCCAACGCCTGATCGTCTCCTCGACCCGGACGAGGGTGCGGCCCTCATGCGGGGCTTCGCCGACGGAGCCGTGGACGCCGCTGACGTCATGGCCGAGGGCTGTTTCGTCGTCGACCTCGACCGACCGGGCGATCCGCTCGGCCTGGAAGTACCCCCCGGGTTTCCGGCGGTGGTCGTGGCGGTGGGGCGGCGCAGCGCGCCGGGCCTGCCCGAGCGGGGCCCCGACGTGGCACTCACCGCTCACCGCACGGTTAACCGGCCCTGGGTCAGCCATGGTGATCCGGTCGGGGCCGCAGGCGAACTGGTCGGGCGGATCCGGGCCTGGCCGGGCGCGTCGGTCGCGCTGGTCGAGGTGCTGCGGGCCGGCATCGGGGCGACCACCGACGTCGGGCTGCTGATCGAGTCCCTGGCCTACTCGACGCTTCAGGCCGGTCCCGAGTTCGCCCGCTGGCGGGCTTCCCGGCCGGTCCGGGCCCGGCTCCCGGGGTCGCCGCCGACGGTCGTGGTGGAGCGCGTCGGCGATGTCGTCGAGCTGACCCTCAACCGGCCAGAAGTACGTAACGCCTACAACCGTCAGATGCGCGACGAGCTCTATGAGGGGTTGGCGTTGGCGCTGGCCGATCCCCGTCTGTCGGTCCGCCTGAGCGGGGCGGGAACCTCGTTCTGCAGCGGCGGCGACCTCGACGAGTTCGGCACCTTCCCCGACCCGACCCGGGCCCACCTCGTGCGCACCGGGCGCAGCCCGGCCCGTCTGCTGAGCCGCCTGAGCGGTCGGCTGTCGGCCCACGTATTCGGGTCCTGTGCCGGATCGGGTATCGAGCTCCCCGCCTTCGCCGGGCGCGTGGTGGCCCGGGCCGACACCCGCATGTGGCTACCGGAGCTGGCCATGGGGCTGATCCCGGGGGCCGGGGGGACGGTCAGCATCACCCGTCGAATCGGTAGGGGGCGCACCGCCTGGTTGGGGCTGTCGGGCCAGGCCGTCGACGCCGCCACGGCGCTGGAGTGGGGGCTGGTGGACGAGGTCTCAGGCGAGGGCGATTGACGCGGCGGTCACCACGTCGGTGACGGCGGCCCGCAGGGCGTCCCGAGCGGCCGGCTCGAGCAGGACCGCCGCCCGCTCGGCCTCCACCGTAACCAGGATGACCCCCGGTTCCTCGAAGCGACTGGTGCCACCCGCTTTGGCGAATACTTTGCGCATGGCCATGTTCTCGTCGAGCACGTAGGCGACCAGCGCCGATATGCCCGCCTCGACCGCCGCCACCCCGAGGGCTCCGAGCATCATGGTCCCGATGCCGCGCCCCTGTTGGCCGTCCACCGTGGTGAAGGCCACCTCTGCCTCGCCGCTCCCTGCGGCGCGGATGTACCTGGCCGTGGCCAGACCGTGGTGGCCGGTGGCGTCGAGAGCGACCCACGCGAAGTGATCGACGTAGTCGATGTCGACGAGGTAGTCGACCAGGGGGGGGGACGGGTCGCGCAGGGCGAAGAACCGGCGTCGGCGCGATTCGGGCGACATGGCCCGCACCGCCGAGTGGAACGCCGATCGGTCGGAGGGTAGGAGGGGCCGGAGGAGCAGGGTGGACCCGTCCCGAATCTCGACGGTCACCGGTCGGATGTCCTCGGCCAGCCGGCGGCTGGCCAGCAGACGCAGGCGGGCTCGCACCGGGTCGATATCGACCAGGCGGGCCATGGCGGTCAGGCCTCCGGTGAGGAACCGGCACCCGGTCAGGGCGGTGACGGTGGCGGTACGCGGCCGGTCGCGCAGGACGGCCAGTTCGCCGACGATGGAACCGGCTCCGGGTTCGGCCAGGGTCACCGGGCCGGAGCGGCCTTCGACCGACACCGACATCCGCCCGGACAGGACCAGCCAGAAGGTGCGGCCCTCCTCGCCCTGGCGGCCGAGGACCTGTCCCGGCCGGGCTTCTCCGGGGGTCATCTCGTGGAGCAGCGCGTCGAGCTCCGCCGGGCTGGCATCGGCGAGGAGGGTCAGCGCCGCCAGTTCGTCCCGGACGGCGGTATCGGGGGGCATGGTCCCGTCGTCGGCTCGCTGATCCTCAGGCTGCCGGGCCGTCAGCGAAGGTCACGGTGGCGGTGTGGGCCGTGCCGTTGGCATCGGTCCAGGCGATGCTGGTCTTGTCTCCGGGGTGGTAGCGGGAGATGATGTTGGTGAGCGCCGACGAGGACCCCACGGCCGAGCCGCCGAGCGACGTGATGACGCTCCCCGAGGTGACCCCGGCGGCTTCGGCGGCGCCCCCGGCGAGGACCCGGGTGACCGCCGCCCCTGGAACGCTGCCCCCGGTGGGATCCACGGCCACGCCGAGGAAGGCGGTGCGCCCGATGTGGACCGTCTCGCTGGCCCGGCCGTCGCGGATGGCCGTGGCGATGGACCGGGCCTGGTTGATCGGTATGGCGTAGCCCTGGTTGCCCTGAGTCGAGAAGGAGAAGCCGGTGGAGGCGGCCGTGTCCATCCCGACCACCTGGCCCGAGGTGGACACCAGGGCCCCTCCCGAGTCTCCGGGCTGGATGTCGCAGTTGGTCTGGATGAGGTTGGTCAGCTGCTCGGTGGTGCTGTTGCTCTGGTCCTGCGCGGTGATCGACTGGTTGAGGGCGGTGACCTGTCCCGGAGCGCTGCTCGGCTTGCCGCCCACCCCGCCGGCGTTGCCCAGCCCCACGACCTCCTGGCCCACCGTCACCCGGTCGGAGTTGGCGAGGGAGGCGGTCTTCAGCCCGCTGGCGCCGGTCAGCTTGATCACGGCCACGTCGTGGGTGCGGTCGTAGCCCACCACGGTGGCCGGGTACTTCTGGCCGTTGGCCACGTCGGTGGCGGTGATGCTGGTGGCTCCGGATATGACGTGGTTGTTGGTCAGCACGTATCCGTCGGAGGTCAGCACTATGCCCGTGCCGGCGGCGGCCCCGCCTTCGTAGCTGAGGGTCGTGTCGATGTCCACGAGGGCGTCCGCGGCGGCGGCCACCGCCCCGCTCAGGTTGCTGCTCCCGTTGCCGAGCCCGGAGTTACCGCCACCGAGGTTCGAGCCGCCGTTGCCGAACGGGTTGAGACCCGACCCGCCACCCGACCCGCCGCCCGGGGTGGCCGTCGAAGCCACCGGCCCGTTGCTCCACACACCGTGGCCTATGCCCAGACCGACCAGCACCGCTACCACCAGCAGCAGCGCGGTGACCGCGCTCGGGAGGCTCCGGCGGGGCCGGGGCGGCGTCCACCCGTACCACCCTCCGGGGCCGTGTGGCCCCCCGGGAGGACCCGCAGGGGGGTACATCCCGCCGGGCCCGGCCGGGCCTGGTGGGCCGCCCCATCCCGGCTGCGTCTGCGGCTGCCAGTAGTAGGGATCCGGTTGGCCCCAGGGGGAGGGAGGCGGAGGGGGCGTGGCGGGGCGTCCGCCGGCGGGATCCCGCCAACCGGGCGCGCCCCAGTCGGGGGCCGGCGGGGGTGGCGTCCAGGGCCCCCCCGGGTGGGGCGCGGGCCACCCGGGCTCGGGGGGCGGCGTCGGACCGCTCGGCTCGGGCTCGGGATCGTCGATGTCGTTCATTCCTCGGACCAGCGTATGTAAATGACCCGGTTAGTCAACCTGGACTTTCTGAGCGTCAGATGAGAGAAACCCCGTCGGGTGACCGGCCATCCGCGACTACCACAGGTGTCCAACTCCACTGAGGTACCCTTCACTGCATCATGGATGCCGCCCGTGACGCCCGCATCCTGGTCGTCGACGACGACGACCAGTTGCGGTCGCTGCTGCTCCTGGTGCTCGAAGGTGAGGGCTTCCCGGTGATTCTGGCCTCGGACGCCACGACCGCCATCCGTGAAGTGGAGTGCGGCCACTGCGACCTGGTGGTCCTGGACGTCTCGTTGGGCCTCGATGACGGGAGGATGGTCCTCGGCCGTATCCGGGAGATGGGCGACCTGCCGGTCATCCTGATCAGCGGCAAGGGTGACACCGCCGACCGGGTGCTGGGCCTGCGCCTGGGCGCCGACGACTTCCTGCCCAAGCCGTTCTCCCCGGTGGAACTGGTGGCCCGCGTGGAGACGGTTCTTCGTCGCAGCCGGGTGAGGTCCGCCCCTGCGCCGCGGCGCCCGGCCGCGACCGACGGGGAGCCCGCCGGCCTGGTCGTCGACGAGGTGACCCGGGAGGTCACCATCGACGGCCACCCGGTGGACCTGACGGCCAAGGAGTTCGACCTCCTGGCATTCCTCGCTCGCTCCCCACGGCAGGTCTTCAGCCGGGGACAGCTCCTCGAGCACGTGTGGTCGTCGCGCTCCGAATGGCAGGACGAGGCGACGGTCACCGAACACGTCCGCCGGGTCCGCCACAAGATCGAGCCCGACCCGGCCCGGCCCCGGTGGATCACCACCGTCAGGGGAGTCGGGTACCGCTTCGAGCCCTGAGCCGCCCGGCGCGCACCACTTCTGCGACCTTCAGTCGCAGCTGGTCGGGGGTGTAGGGCTTGGTCAACACGGGGTCGCCGGGCCGGGAGGGGATGCCCTGCGAGCCGGTGTAGCCGGTGGTGTAGATGACCGGTGCGCCGGGATCCATCCGGCGCAGCGCCGCCACCAGCTCGATGCCCGACATCTGGGGGAGCATGACATCGGTGACGAGGACGTCGAGGTCCGCCTGCGCACCGGGCGGTGGGCCACCCAGCACGGCTAGCGCCGCCTCGGCGCTGGCGAACGCCTCGACGTCGAGGCCGATGGCCCGGAGCGATTCCACCGCGATGGCCCTCAGGTCGTCCTCGTCTTCGACCAGCACGACGCGACCTTCCACGGTCTGCGCTTCGGGCCACCTGTCGTCGTCGGCTCGCATCGCAGTCGCGGCCGGACCGGGTTGGAGGGGCAGCCAGATGCTGATCGCCGTACCGGCACCGACCTGTGAGTCGATGTGCATCTGCCCACCCCGGTCCTTGACCAGGCCGTAGACCGTGGACAGGCCCAGCCCCGTCCCCCGTCCCCGCTCCTTGGTCGTGAAGAACGGCTCGACACAGCGGGACAGAACCTCCGCGGCCATCCCCGGTCCGTCGTCGGTGACACGGAGCAGGGCCAGGGTGCCTTCCGGCAGCTCGTGCTCGCGGACCACCTCGGGCGGGGGCGACACCGTCGAGGCGCGCACGTCGATGCGACCCTGGCGGTTCATGGCGTCGCAGGCGTTGATCACCAGGTTGACCACGATCTGCTCGATCTCGCTCGGGTCCAACCTCACGTTGATCGGTCCCGGCCCCGATCCGATGTGCAACGCCACGCCCGATCCGGCCACCCGGGCGAGCACCGCGTCAAGGCCGCCGACGGCCGAGCCCAGGTCGGTGACCGCGCCGGTGTCGACCCGCTGGCGGGTCATGTCGAGCATCTGCTGGGTGAGCGTGGCGGCCCGCCGGGACGCCTCCTCGATGCTCGTGATCAGCTCAATCTGGCGTTCGTCACCCATCCCTTTGCGCAGGATGGAGGCGTACCCGATGATCAGGGTCAGCACATTGTTGAAGTCGTGGGCCACCCGGCCGGCGACCTGACCCATGGCGTCGAGGCGTTGGGCCTGTATGAGGGCCCGCTCGGCCTGCCGGATGTCGGTGAGATCAACCCCGGCGATGAGGACCGAGGACGAGTCGCTGTGATTGATCGGCGGTAGGCGAGCCCCCGACAGCGACAGCTCCCGCCCGGCGGCCGAGGCGGTGCGGCTCACCAGCGAACCGGATTCGATGACCTCGGCGGCCAGCGCGCCGAGAGCGTCCCCGAGGTCGCCGGGAAGGGTCCACCCGCTCCGGTCCGGTGGCCACCCGAGGAGGGCCTGGGCTCGCTTGTTGGCCGAAGCGACGGTGCCGTCCTGGTCGAGCTCCAGCAGGGCCACGGGTGACGAGTCGACCACGGCCCTGAGGCGGGCCTCGTGCTTGAGCGCCGTTTCGGTCCCGAGGGCCCGCTCGAAGGCGATAGGGATTAGTGATGCCAGCGAGCTGAGCACGGGTTCGTCCTCGCCGGGCATGTCGTCGGAGACGAACACGACCAGGGCGCCATGCTGCCAGGGGTCGGTGTTGGGCAGGGGGTAGGCGATCCACCCCTCGCCGCGAGCGACCTGACCGGAGGTGACCGCCTCGAACGCCCGTTCGGCGGCGCTCCGGTCGACCTGTCCCGAGCTGGCGGCCACAGTGGAGCCGTCGGCCTTGGACCACCTGGCCATGGCCCCCTGAGCGTCGTGTATGGCACAGGCCTCGAGGCACGCCGTGTCGAGCACGGCCTGGGTGGTGGCCGCCCCGGCCAGGTTGGTCGCAGCCGCAGCCAGCCGGCGTAACCGCCGAACGGTGCGGCTCTGCTCGCGCGCCGCGGCCTCCATCTCCCGCCGGACGGTGACGGCGTACATGGCGCTGCCCACCCGTCCGGCCAGCTCCGATGCCACGCGGAGAGCGGATGGGCGGAAACCCCGCCGGTTGGGCCCGGTGGCCGCGACCAGCCAGCCGAGCACGATGCCCGCCCCTTTGATCGGAACGACCACCATCGACTGGGCGCCGACCTGGTCGAGGACCCGCAGTCCGGCCGCCAGGCCCGGCTTGGGTGCGACACGGCCGGGCTCACCGTCGGCGCCGGTGGGGACCGGGGCCTTGTCGGCTGACTCTCTCGGCGAGTCGGAGGAGGGACGGAAGACCAGCAACGGTCGTCGTTCGGGAGCGACCGATGCCCCGATCGGAGTCCAGCGTGGCTCCAGGGTCAACCCGTGGCGAGCCGAGGTCCGCTGCGATGCCGTCTCGACCCCTCCGTCGTGGGAGATGGTCTCGATGACGAGGAGGTCGGCGAAGTCGGTGACGCACACTTCGGCGACCGCGTCGAGCGCGGCGCTGAAACCACCCGTCGACTGATCCAGGATCTGGCTGACCGTGGCCAGCAGCTCCAACCTCTGCATGGCTTCCTGGCCACTCAGGCGGGTCGCCTCCGAGGCCGTCATGCCGGAGCGACTAGCACTGAGTTCGGTCATAGCTGCACCACGCTAGCGAGTGTCCCGGCCGGTTCTGACGGACCCCCCGTTTATCGGACGGGGCGGCGCCTCCTTTGAGACATTTCCTCTATCCACGTCAATGGTGCCTCCTGCACCCGCTCCTGAGGGCTCTGTCACGGGCCCAGGTGCCGGCTCAGGTGCCGGCGACGACGGGCCGATTGGAGTGAGGTGGAATGCGCGCGGTGTGGTGGAGAGGGGCATACGGCCGAGGGGTGCTCGATTCCCGAGTCGGCCATCATGGATTTCGCCAGAGTGGCCGACGGGGCTCCGGAATGGGTGCCCTCCGAGGAGAAGGTGCTGGAATTCGAGCAGCTCGGCCAGCCCGCCTCCAGCGGGGGCCCGGTCGCCGGAGGGTTGGGTCGTACCAAGGCGGCGAGCCACCTGGAGGATCTGACCGGCCCGGAACTGGTCCAGGTAGCCGGGGTCGAGGAGGCGGCCGCGGCGCGCCTCAGTCGACTTGAGCTGCCCCGACCGGCCAAACCCGGACCGCGAGCCGCCGAGGGGCCGACGCCGGCGGCTCATCCGGCCGGGCGGGTCGCCAGCCGGCGCTCGGCGCAAGCCGATACCGGCGTCGCCGGCTCCACCCCGGGAGCTGACAGGGGAGAAGCGCCCCGAGGCGCCGCCAAGCTGCCCACCTGGCCCCCGGTGGGTTTCGTTCCCACCCCGGTTGCTGCTGACGAGCCGAGCTCCGCCAAGCCGACGGCCCGGTCGAGGCTGTGGCGGCGTAAGGGTGACTCCGGCCGCACCTGAATCTCTGCTCCCCGGCGGCGGTCGAAGATGCGTCGCCCTCGGGCGGCGGTGCTAGTTGCGGGGCAGGTCGCGAAACGGGGTGGTCTTGTCGTGGCTCGGTTCTTTGGGCAACCCGAGCACCCGCTCGCCCAGAATGTTGTGCTGGATCTCGTCGGTGCCACCGTAGATCTGCGGGGCCTGGGCGAACAGCGCCATCTCGGTGAGAGCGGCGGCCGCCGGACCTCCCGGCAGGTCGTTCAGCGCCTCGTTGCTGGCCGTGTCGTAGCCGTGGAGCATCCCGCGGGCGCCGAGCATCCGCAGACTCAGGTCACGCGACAGGCGGAGCATGATGCTCATCGACAGCTTGGCGATGTTGCCCATGCCGGGGATGTCGCCCCCGGTGGTCCGCAGCGCCCTCTGGCGCAGGGCCGTGTAACGGGCGATCTCGCCGAGGGTGTGGAGCCGGGCCAGGTCCTGGCGGACACCGGGATCGGTGTGGGCGTCGGTCTGGCGGGCCAGGGAGCTCAAGGCTTTGAAGCCCGACGAGAGTCCGCCCGGACCACCGCTGCCGCCACGCGATCGGGCCGACACCATGTCACCCACCCGCTTGTCGAGATCCCCGGCGATGGTCCCCGGGATGGCGGTGCTAGCCGCCGCCGAACCGCCACCCGCCCCTAGGCCGGCCCGCTCGAAGGCCAGGGTGGTGTTGGCCACCGCCCACCCGTTGTTGACGCCGCCGATGATGGCCGCATCGCTGACGCGGGCCTCGTTGATGAACACCTCGTTGAACAGCGCCCGGCCGGTCATCTCCCGCAGCGGCCGCACCTCGACCCCCGGCTGTCTCATGTCGAAGGCGAAATAGGTGATGCCCTGGTGCTTGGGGGCGTCGGGATTGGTGCGAGCCAGGAGCATCCCGAGGTCGGCCTGCTTGCCCCCCGAGGTCCAGACCTTCTGCCCGGTGATGATCCACTCGTCACCGTCCTTCTCGGCTCGGGTGGCGAGGCCGGCCAGGTCGGACCCGGCTCCGGGCTCGCTGAAGAGCTGGCACCAGGCCTCCTGGCCGGTGACGATGGCACGGATGTAGCGCTCCTGCTGCTCCGGGGTGCCGTGGGTGGCGATGGTCGGAGCGGCGAGGAGCAGCCCCAGCCCTCCGGGGGCGGGGAGGGCGCCGAACTCGGCGATGGCCTCTTGGACCCGCACCACCTCGGAGCGGGCCAGGCCCTTGCCGTAGGCGGTCTCGGGCAGCATGGGAGCGGCCCAGCCGGACAGGCCGAGACGCTCCCACCACTCGCCGACGGTGAGATCGGGGTTCCAGTAGGCCGAGAGCCACTCCTTGACCTCGGTCACGGCGTCTGTGGACTGAATCACCGTCATGTCGATCTCCCTCAGAGGCTGTCGTGGAAGGTGGAGCCCGGGGAGTGCCACGCCGGCAACCGTGCTCTCCCCGAAGTAGAAGTTACCGTTGGGCCGTCGCACTTCTGCAATCGGTCGGCCCGTCGGCAGACGGGTGACGGACCACAGATGTTCTCGGACACCGCCGGTAACTTACCGCCGGGTAGGACGATCGACCACCTCGGGGGTCCATGGGCGCCTTACAGTCGGGAGCGCTCGACACTCCATGGGTGGGTACGGTTCCGGTTGTGGTGCACCCTGCGGACCCCGGTGCCGGGCCGCCAGCCGGCGGTGACGACCGTGACCTCACGGCTGCCGCCGAGACCCTGGCCGCCTCGCTTCTCCTCGACGCCGAGGGCCGCCGGGGGCGCTCGGAGCTCCGGCGGTCGGCCCGGCTGGCCCGCCTCCTCGGGGACCCCCGGGGGCGGGCCACGGTCCTGGCTCTCACCGATGAGGTCCTGAGGATCCGCCCCCCGGCCCGGGCCGCGGCGGTGCTGGGCGGCTTGACCCGGGTCGGGACCAACCCGCTCGACGACTGGCGGGCGGCCGCTTACCTGCAGCCGCTGGACCGGGCGGCGCTGGTCGCCGGAGGCCGTCTGGCCGCCTGGTGGCCCGCCGCGGTCATCCCGCTGGTCCGGAGACGGGTGCGCAACGAGATGGCCGGCGTGATACTGCCGGCCGACCCCCGCCGCCTGGCCCGTCACGCCGAGGGCCGACGGAGGAACTCCATGGCCCTCAACGTCAATCTCCTCGGCGAGGCGGTCCTCGGGGAGGACGAGGCCGAACGTCGACTCGGGCGGGTCATGGACCTCCTCGACCGGCCGTACGTGCAGGCCGTGTCGGTCAAGATCTCGTCGATCTGCTCGCAGATCGACGTGCTGGCCTTCGACGCCGAGGTGGAGCGCATCGCCGATCGCCTGCGCCGGCTCTACCGGCGGGCGCGGCGTCATTCGCCGGCCAAGCTCGTGACCCTGGACATGGAGGAGTACCGGGACCTGGACCTCACCGCGTCGGCGTTCCGCCGGGTCCTCGACGAGGTCGAGTTCCAGGGTCTGCCGGCCGGCCTGGTCCTGCAGGCCTACCTGCCCGACTCCTACGGGGTGCTCGAGGACCTGGCCCGGTGGGCGGCCCGCCGACGCGACTCCGGCGGGGCTGGGGTCAAAGTGCGACTGGTCAAGGGGGCCAACCTGGCCATGGAAGTGGTGGAGGCCGAACTGTCCGGCTGGGAGCCGGCGACGTTCCCCACCAAGTCCGAGACCGACGCCAATTACAAGCGGATGTTGGCCCTGGCCCTGTCACCGGCGTGGGCCGGGGCACTCCGGGTGGGAGTGGCCTCCCACAACCTCTTCGACGTCGCCTGGGCGGCGCTGCGCGCCGACGCCATGGGGGCCACCGATCGGGTCGAGTTCGAGATGCTCGAAGGGATGTCACCGGCAGTAGCCGCCGCCGTCGCGGCCCGCTTTGGGCGGCTGCTGCTCTACGCCCCGGTGGTAGAGGCGGGCGACACCGAGGCGGCCATCGCCTACCTGGTGCGCCGCCTCGACGAGAACAGCGGGGAGGGGCACTTTCTCGCCCAGTTCGACCTGCGGCCCGGCCGAGCCGAGTGGGTCGACCAGGCCCGGATGTTCCGGGCCGCCGTCGAGGGGTCGGTCGGGCGCCCCGAGCCACCCTCCCGACGCCGGCAGAACCGCGCTACCGAGATCCCCGATCCCCGCCCGACGCCGTTCGCCAACACCGCGGACACCGACTTCACCCGGCGGGCCAACCGGGAGTGGGCGTGGGCCCATGTCCGCCGGGCGGTCGAGGACGATCCGCGGGAGGTCCGTCCCGTGGTGGGCGGGGCGGTGACAGGCGAAGCGGCCGACCAGCGGGGGATCGACCCGGGTCGTCCCCGACACCCGGCCTACAGGTGGGCCCCGGCCTCAGGCGAGACGGTACGCCGGGCCCTCGACGCGGCGCGCCATGGGCAGGACCGGTGGCGGTCCACGACCGCAGAGGAGCGTCGGCGCATCCTGCACCGTGTGGCCGCCGGTCTCGAGGCGCAGCGCGGCAAGCTGCTCGGGGTCATGGCCCTCGACACGGCCAAGACGGTGCGCGAAGGCGACCCGGAGGTCTCAGAAGCGGTCGACCTGGCCCGCTACTACGCCGAGCACATACCCGCCGACGGGTCCGGCTTCGAGCCCTACGGCACGGTGACGGTCGCATCCCCCTGGAACTTCCCGCTGTCCATTCCCGTCGGGGGGATCACCGCGGCGTTGGCCGCCGGCAACACCGTGGTGTTCAAGCCGGCACCCGAGGCGGTGGCCGTGGGCGCCGAACTGGCGCGGATCCTCTGGGCGTCGGGAGTGCCGGCGGCGGCCCTGCAGTTCGTGCCCTGCCTTGACGGTGAAGCATCACGGGAGCTCATCGTCTCGCCCGGGGTGGACGCCGTCATCCTCACCGGTTCGTGGGAGACCTCCCGGATGTTCCTCGGGTGGCGGCCCGGGCTCCACTTGCACGCCGAGACGTCCGGAAAGAACGCCGTGGTCATAACCGCCACCGCTGACCCCGACCAGGCCATCGCCGACCTCCTGAGGTCGGCTTTCGGCCACTCCGGTCAGAAGTGCTCGGCCGCCAGCCTGGCCGTGGTGGAGGCGTCCCGCTACGACGACGGCCGCTTCCTCCGGCGCCTGGCCGACGCGGCGCGCAGCCTCCGCGTCGGCCCGGTCCACCTTCCGGGGACCGTCGTCGGGCCCCTGATCGCCCCCCCACGCGGACCGCTGGCCGCCGCCCTTGGGCAGCTGGACGAGGGGGAGCGATGGCTGGTCGAGCCGCGCCGCTCGGACCCCGACAGCTACGTGTGGAGCCCGGGGGTGAAACTCGGCGTCGCCCCGGGCTCGGCGTTCCACCTGACCGAGTGCTTCGGTCCGGTGCTGGGCGTCATGAGGGCCGTTGACCTCGACGAGGCTCTCGAGTGGCAGAACCAGCCGGATTACGGGCTCACCGCTGGGATCCAGGCTCTCGACCCGGCCGAGGTGGAGCACTGGCGGGGGCGTGTCCAGGCCGGCAACCTGTATGTCAACCGGGGCATCACCGGGGCGGTGGTCGGTCGGCAACCCTTCGGAGGGTGGAAGCGATCCGTGGTGGGGCCGGGAGCCAAAGCCGGCGGACCGAACTACGTGGCCTCCCTAGGGCGCTGGCCCGTTGCGGCCGGCCGGGCGTCCCTGACGCCGTCCGATTTCGAGCGGGCGTGGAGGGAGATGGCCCGCCCCTCGGATCCCTCGGGCCTGCGGTCGGAGTCCAACGTGTTCCGCTACCGGCCCCTGCAGCGCGTGGCCGTCATGGGCGACGACCCTGCCGTTGACGCCGCCGCGGGTACCGTCGGGGTCGAGGTGGTCCGGGTCCCCGGCGCTGCCGGCGCCACCGGTTACGACAAGGTGCGGGTGCTCGCCTCCATCGACGACCGGGAACTGGCCCAGCTACATGAGGCGGGGGTCTGGGTGGACCGGACCCCTGTATCGTCAGAGCCGGTGCGCGAGCTTCAGAGATGGGTCCGGGAGCAGGCCGTATCCGAGAGCCGTCATCGCCACGGAAACATCACCGGCCGCCACCCCGGCCTCCTGCCCCGGCCATGAGCGGGGAGTCCAACGG
>JAGWSF010000189.1 GCA_028876385.1 Acidobacteriota bacterium
GAGGAGCGGTGCGGTGAGCAGCAGGCCGAGAGCCGACACGGCGATGTCCATGGCCCGCTTGATCAGCCGGTCGCCGAGGCCGAGTGAGGCCGGGGCCACGTCCACCAGCGGTAGCCCCCTCAGGTCGTCTACGACCGATCGGATGGTCAGAAGGTCGTACATGCGGGGGACGACGGATATGCGGACGTGTCCGGGGACCTCCCGGAGCGAGGCCGCGATATCCGACTCGTTGGCGGCGCTGAAGGCGACGACGAGGTGGTCCACGCCGTAGCGGGCGACCACGTCGACGACCTCCTGGATCTGTCCGAGCCGGGGGACGAGCGGCCACAGGTGGTCCTCGAAGTGGGCGGCGTCGTCGATGCAGCCCACGACGGTGACGCCCTCCACCTTGGACAGCCGGGCGACGACCATGTCGGCCACCTGACCCGTGCCTATGACCAGCACCCGCGAGTGGTGGGAGGCTCCCAGGAGGGCCCGGGCCCCGGAGCGCATGAGGGGAAGGCCGAGCACCGCCAGCAGGGCGGCCAGAGCCACGGAGGTGCGGTCCAGGGATGGTCCGTGCAGCCAGCGATGCACCGCCCCGCTTATGAACAGCGAGAGCAAGCTGGAGGCGGCGATGGCGTGGATGATGCGGCCCAGATCCGGGAAGGTGGAGGTGACCAGGCGCCGCTGGGGACGGTGGTAGAGCCCGTAAAGGCCCGTCACGGGAATGAAGATCAGCAGGTAGAGGGATGTGAGTAGGGCTGTGCTGACTGACAGCGTCCCTCTGGCTGCGCCGTCCATGACCTGCCCGGCGAACAAAGAGATGCCGACCGACAGGCCATCGGCGACCATCAGGATGGTAAGAGCCCTGCGCCTCGAGGTCTCCCTGACTCCTCCCGCCAGGAGCCCGGACCCGGCGTCGTCGTCACCCAGCGGCACGGTCTCGAAGCCGACTAGAGGCTCCTGGCCGACGACCCGCAGCGCAGCCAGCCCGTTGGCCGCCATCGCAAGGTCTACTCCTGAGAGCCCCTCGTCTGGGATTTCGGAGCGGTCATCCGCTGCCCACATACACAACCCCTTCGTCGCCGAAGTCCCCAGACCGCGGGGCCCGCGACCGTTCTCCACCGCAAATACTACCGATCCGGGTGCCGAAGTGAGCACCGACGGGGCCACAAGTTCCCATATTTCCGACTCGCGAGGCTGCGCTCGCGTCAGCTGTAGCGCGTCGACCCTGCGGCGGTTGCCCGTATCGTCGGCCGAGGGTCGTTTTGCTAATAATTCCGACGTTTCGGACAAGACGTCGGCCGCTTCAACCACAGCAGGGTCACCGTCGATGGGACCACCATGTGGCTATGGCGCTCCTCCCAACCGGTACTCAACAGGCGGGACCCACAGGCCGGGCGGCGAGGAACGGGGCGAACCATTGGAGCGCTCATGGCGGCGGCAGCGGTCGTGGCCTCCTTCTCCCTGATACCGGTGGCGGCCTTTAGTGGGGCAACGCCAGCCGACGCCGCCCCACAGATCCCAGGAAGCGTAGCAGCTCCGACGGCCTCGTCGGTGACCCAGAGTTGCCAAATGCCCAACCCGACGGCCGTCCTCGGCCCTTCGGCGAGCCTGCCCGCCAACCCCCTCACCACCGTTGTCAGCCCTCCCGGCGGCATCTACACCATGAGCGTTACTGGCACTGACATCTACGTGGTCAACGGGAACGGTGTCTACACCTACACACTGTCTGGGGCGCCGGTTGCCCACTTCTCCCTCCCGGGGGTCATCACCACGAACACCTTCTCGGGGTTACCGGTCGGATCGGACGGGATCAGCCAACCGGTGATCGATAGTTCGGGAAACATCTACCTAGCCTCCTACTACGGGGGCTCGGTGGTCGCATTCTCACCGACGGGGGCGGTGGAGTGGACGGTGCGGCCCAGTGGGCTGCCGGACAACATCTTTAGTGCCATTTCCCCGTCAGGAGCTTTCGAACTCGGTGTGACCACCACGTCGTCGTCGGCGAACAGCGTCCTGTACAACTCGGCAGGCTCCCAGGTGGGAACCGTTTCGTTGGTGGAAGGCTTTTCGGCTTACGTAACGCACGATCCCAACGGTGACATCCGCGTGTCCACGGGAACCGGGTACGTCCAGCTGTGGGACAGGACGGCCAACACCATGCTTTCGGAGTTCGGGTCGTCGCTATCCGGGGGATACACCGGGGCGCCCTACGGCTTCTTCTACCAGGGCCAGGCGGTGCTGGGCTCCGACGGGAACGTCTACACCGCTGACGGCCTGTCAACCATCGAGGAGACCTCTCCCAACGGGCTCCTGATCGGCACGACCAGCCTTGGAGGGGCGCTGTCGGGTAACCAATCCGTCGCCGGTGGCATGTTCCAGGTGGGCGGTGACCTCTACTTGCAAACCAGCGGCGCCTTCGACTCGACGTCGGGAGCGGTGTCGAAGGTGTCGGTAGCCGTCGTCGACCAGTACGTGTCGTCGCCACAGGCTTCGCTCAATGCCCTCGGATGGGGCGCCGGTCTGGCCGCCTCCCAACAGGGCAACTACTTCGCACGGGGGACCACCCCCGCGGTGCACGCCGTGTTCGATCCGTGGTGGAGCGAGCTCGGATCCCAGATGAAGCTGAGCTACTCGGTCTGGTCGGAGCAGGACATCGCCACCGGGAGCGCGCCCAACCCAACGGTGATCAGCCTTCCCTCCTCGCCGTCGGCGCTGTCCTCCGTACCACTATCGATACCGTCGGCCGACACCCTGCCCGGGCCCTACGAGGTCGAGGCCGAACTGGTGGACACCTCCACCTCACAGACGGTGGGGGCGACCTGCCTGCCCTACACGGTGGGGGCGACGGGGGATCGTCTCGACCTGTCCACGCTGCCGTCGGGGATCGGCGGCGGTGGCCCGACCGACGTCCGGGGGGTGACCCTCAACTCCCAGCTCGGTCTGACCGGGTACCGACCCAACTCGACGATCGACTGGTCCACCTTCCTGCCCAACTGCAACGGGTCGGCTCCGACCGCTGGGACTTGCGGGCCGTCGGCCATGAACTTCTCGTCGGCCCCGATCAGCTATTACCAGGCGGCCTACGCGGCGAACCAGACCGGTGTGCGCTACTGGGTGCAGGTGAGCGGCGGAGACTCCGTCTCGAACGCTTTGGTCAGCAACGGTTGGTGGCAGGCCGACACACAGCTGCTGGCCGCCCACTACGCCTCCGTGCCGAGCGGCTGCAGCGGCTGCGCACCCGTGACGGCATGGGAACCGTGGAACGAAGCCAACAACACCGGTTGGGGCGACGCCTCGGCCTACGTATCGCAGGTCCTCGCACCCTTCTACCGGGCCGTCAAGGCGGCCGGTTCAAACCTGACCGTCATCGGCGGCTCGAGCCTTGGCGTCCCCCTGTCTTGGTGGAGCTCACTGGTTGCCGCGGGCGGCCTTTCCTACATGGATGTCGCGTCGGTCCACCCCTACACCGGGAGCAACGACCTCTGGGAGGAGGACGGGATCCCAGGCACCATCAGGTCCCTGCAGGCCATGATCGGCCCGACGCCGCTGTGGCTCACCGAGGTGGGTTGGTGGAGCGACGGTCCCTACAACTACACCAGCCAGGCCAGCGCCGTGGCCCACGCCATGGTCTGGCAGAAGGTGCTGGGCATCCCGGTCTGGAACTACTTCTACGACGAAGGGTCCTGGGGAAACAACGGCGTCAGTTTCTCGCTGATCCAGACTTCGAGCCGGGGTGACGATTACGTCAAGCCGGCCGCGCTGGCGTCCATGGAAGCCAGCACCGAGTTGACCGGCCAGGCCTACCAGTCGATGCCCCAAACCGGCATCCCGAGCACCTACGAGGCGGTCTTCGGCCCCACCTCGACGGGGCCGAGCGACCGGGTGGCGCTGTGGACCGACGGTTTCGCCACGACGGGCGCGCTGAGCGTCTCGGCTCCCGGTGGAGGCACCGTGCCGGTAACGGTCACCGACCAGTACGGCCGCAGCTCGCAGTACAGCCTGGTGGCGGGGACGGCCTACGCCTTCCCGGTCTCTAGCAACCTCTCCTACGTCTCTTACCCCCAAGGCGACAGCGTCTCGTTCGGGCCGGCCGTGGGCTACGGGAGCGATCTGGCCCTAAGCTCGGCCGGGGCCACGGCCACCGCCTCCTCGGGGAACGCCACTGCGGCGCTCATCGACCCCGAGAGCGTCACGGGCTACGGCGTCGGTTGGTCCTCGGCGACGGGCGACACGATACCGTCTCTGACGGTCACGCTCGCGTCCACCACCACTATCAACCGGGTCGTGGTGGACACCCAATCGGTGGGTAGCGTCGCCTCCGGCGTGCGGGACTATACCGTGGACGTTGAGACCGCCCCAGGCACGTGGCAGAACGCGGCCAGCGTGAGCGGAGCCTTCGGGGACCACGTCATTGAGAGCGATTTCGCCCCGGTGCGCGCCATGGCCGTGCGCGTCACCGTAACGGCGGTCAACTTCGGCGGCTACTACGGGGGCGGCATCCCGCCCTGGTGGGGGGCCGGGAGCCCCCAAGGAGCGTTCCTCCATGCAGTCGAGGTCTACTCGGGGACCAGCTCCCCGGCCGAGGACCAGGGGGCTTCCCTCCCGGCTCTCGGCCAGGCCAGCGGTGGTTCGGGGTCGGGCCCGACGACGACCACGACGGTGCTGCCGGTGACGACCACCACCACGGTTCCGGTGACCACCACGACGGTGCCGCCGGTGACCACCACGACGACGATCGCTCCGCCGACGACCGTACCGCCCACGACTCCTCCCCCCGGGGATCGGGGGCGGCAGGTCGGGGCGTCAGGAGCCGGGCCGGCGAGCCAGGGTTACCGGCTGGCCGCATCCAGCGGCGCCGCCTACTCCTTCGGGGACGAGGGCTCGTACGGCGGGGTATCCAACCTGGCCCGTCCAGTCGTGGGTATGGCTTCGACGCCGGACGGTCAGGGGTATTGGTTGGTGGCGTCGGATGGGGGGATTTTCGCTTTCGGTGATGCGCGGTTCTATGGGTCTACGGGGGGTGTGCCTTTGGTGCGTCCGATCGTGGGTATGGCTTCGACGCCGGATGGTCAGGGGTATTGGTTGGTGGCGTCGGACGGAGGCATATTCACCTTCGGGGACGCCTCGTTCCTCGGCTCCGCCTCCTCGCAGACTTCTGCCGGCTCGGTGGTGGGTATGGGCTGAGCGGGCCGGTCTCGGCTGCTCTCCGCCGGGTCGCCGTTGACAATGACGCCCGACCGCCGGGTCAAGCCAGGTGGTCGGGCCGGCTGGTTACGCCGGGTGGGGTGACACCGGTGGGGGATCGCCGCCCACGGCGAGCACCAGTACCCCCGCGAGACGGTCGTCGCTGGAGATGCCGGCGAGCACCCAGGAGGCACCCAGGTCACGGGCGTAGCGGGCGGCCCGACCGGACAAGACGGGCCGGTGCCACTCGTTGGCGGCCCCCAAAGTCTCGATGTGACGCCAGTCGGGCTGTGGGTCGACCGCACCTAGCGCCTTGAACACCCCCTCCTTCACGGCGTAGCGGGCGGCCAGCTCGACCAGCGGCTCCGACCGCGCGGCGCAGTAGCGGCGTTCGCGATCGGAGAACACCCGCTCGGCATACCTGGACCCGAAGCGTTCCAGCGACGCTCCCACTTCATCTAAGTCGACCACGTCCAAGCCGACGCCGACGATCCGGTGGTGGGGGGGCAGCACCGCCCCAGGGTCGGGGAGTGAGATGATCGCAGCATGAGGGAGGCGGGTCACCGCCGAGCCGAGACGGCCCGGCCGTACACCTCCCGGTAGGTCGCGGCGATGCGGGCCCAGGAGAAATCGGCCACGGCTCGCTTGCCGGCTGAGCCGAGCTCATTGCGTAGAACCGGATCGGCGAGGACCCGGTCCAGCGCGCCGGCGAGCGCCGCGGTGTCGTGCGGGTCGACCACCAGGCCGAGCCGACCATCCTCGACGAACTCGGGGGCACCGCCGACCGAGCTGGCGATGACCGGTGTACCGGCCCTCCAGGCCTCGAGGACGACGATTCCGAAGGGCTCCAGGCGGCTGGGCATGACGAAGGCGGTGGCGGCGGTCATGGCCGCCGCCACCTCCTCGCGAGACAGGCGGCCCACCAGGGTGACGCGCTCGTCGAGGCCGAGGTCGGTGATCAGGTGGGCCAAGGCGGTCGCGGACCGGCCGGCGCCGGCCAGGATCAGGCCCACGTCGGGGTGCCGGTCGCAGATCGCGGCGAACGCCTTGATCAGTAGATCGAAGCCCTTCTTGTCCACCAGGCGCCCCACGGCGAAGACGAACGGTCCCCGCGACGACCACGCTGATGGTACCGCCGGCGCCTCGAGGTCGGTGTCCACCCCGTTGAACACCACCTGGCCGCGACCGGGAGGTAGCCCGAAGCGCTCCTCGGCGTCGCGCAGGGTGAACGCCGAGCAGGCCGTCACCTCGACGGCCCGGCGCAAACCTGCCCGCAGGGCGGCCCGGAGCGTCGAGGAATGATCGTAGATATCAGAATCGTCCATTAGCGTCTCGCCTTGGAGACTGACGACTAAAGGCGTACCAGAAAATTGGGACAATACAGTTGCATACGCGCCATTTGGGCCGAAGCATTGGACATGAATTACGTCGGGTTGGAACCCTCGTATTGCTTTCCTCAGCTTCCAGAAACTTTGCGGGAATTTGATAACGAAACGAAGGATCTCTGTTGGGCTCGCGCCGGGTAAGGGAAGATGGAAACGCCTGACGATGATACCGTCGAGTATCTCGTTGGCTACCTCGGGGTCTATTCCTGGACCCGGCGCCCATATTTCTACTTCACAGCCGGCTTGGTTGAGATTGAGAGCCAAATGGCGTGTCAGTTCCTCTACGCCTCCTAGACTCGGAAGGTAGGCGCTGGGCATAAGAATAATTCGCACTAGCGAACCTTGCCATATGCATCCAGCGTTGCCGAGACTTGGGACTTTATCGAGAAATGTTTCAACTGATGGTCCCGGAGCCGGTTCCCGTAGGCGTCGCGCTCCTGGGGATCGCCCGCGAGGTGAGCGAGGAGCTGACCTGCAGCGGGAGCATCCTGAGGCAAGTACGTGGCGGCGCCCGCCACGGCGCCAACGGTCTCGGCATGGCCGCCTGACGCCGTAGCTACGACAGGCGTTCCTGCGGCCATGGCTTCTAAGACCGATAGTCCTAGGCCTTCTTCGGGTGTGGTGGCGAGAAAGATGGAGGAACTGCGCTGCAGAGCAGCGATGTCTTGGCGGTAGCCCAGGAATCGGCACGATGTTCCTAACCCGAGGCGATCCACCGACGCCTCCAGACGATTTCGCTCTCGTCCTTCGCCAGCTATGTGAAGCTCCCAACCCAACTTCGCCAACCCGGATTCTGCCCAAGCAGCAATTCCCACCTCTGTATGCTTCTCCTTCTCAAGCCTCTGGGCCATCAGAACGACGGGGAGGCGCTCCCCGGCCGGGGGACCTGGAGCGGCGACCGGAACTCCCGGGTACACGACCGTAGAAGGACTTTCAATGTGTGAGGCCACGAAATAACTGATCGCAATTTGGAGGTCTATCCTTCGTGATAGCCATCGGCCGGCTAGTTTGGCGGGCCAAGACGATCCCCGGCGAGAGGCGAAGTGTCTGGTGCATACCAGGGGAAATCGCCGCCGAACACTGAGAGCCGCAGCTGCTTCAGCGTATGTCATATGTACATGAACGACGTCGACGTCGCCTAATGAGAAAATCCATCGCGTTGCATTCTGAAAGGAAGTGTACGGAAACCAAGCTATTGGATAATTACTGGTTGAGCCGCGCAGCGATATATCGGCTCCACCGTGAATGAGTATTTCGTGTCCACTCGCTGCTAGGCCTTCCGCAAGGGTAAGAACGTGTCTTTCGACCCCAGCAAAGTCGTTGGTGCAAATAACGTGGGCAATACGCATCAACATATACTCCGTAAGTTGCTTCCACCAGCGTCGACCGCTGCTTGTAACCGTGTTGGCCCTTTCAAGTATATAGTCGCTCGCCTTTTGGCAATGAGGCGACGATCTCCCGATAGAAGTATCCCCCGGATCAAAGCCCCTGAGGTCGCTCCTACGCGATGCAGCCTCCAGCCTGCTGCCCCATAGTGCTTCCGGATAAGCATTTCCTCTGAAGCGTAGAAGCGGACTTGGCGGATCCACGGATCCCCACCGGTGCCGGCGCCGCTGTGCCGGGCCACCACATCGTCGACGAGCTCCACCTTCCATCCCCGCCGGCGGGCCCGCATCTGCCAGTCGGTCTCCTCGGAGTAGAGGAAGAATCGCTCGTCGAACGGCCCGACGTCGCTCAGGGCCTCGGCCCGGATGAGCAGGATGGAGCCGATCAGGAAGTCGGGACGCTTACGGAACCGGCCCAGGCCGCCGGCTTCGAGCCAGGTGCCAAGCGGGGAGGGGAAGGGCCACGCGACGCGAGCTGGCCGACCGTCGTCGTCTACCTGGGCTGGCGCCACGCAGGCCAACCGGGCGTCGGCGGCCAGGCGGTCCCGGAGACGGTCGACGGCGGCCCCGTCGATGACCGCGTCGGGGTTGAGCAGCAGGATGTCGCCGGGCTGATCGAGGGCCCGCAGACCCAGGTTGACCCCGGCTGCGAAGCCGACGTTGCGCCCCGCATCGACGTAGCGGGCGCCCCATTCCTCGACGACCTGGCGGGTCTCGGCCGACGACGAGTTGTCCACCACGATCACCGGTAGGCCGGGCGGGAGGGCACCGAGGCAGGCCACGAGGGGCGCGGGGTCTCCGTAGGCCACGACGACGGCGGTGACGGGCGGGCGATCAGGCCCGGTCAACGGACCGACAGGTCTGCTGCAGGCCAATGGTCGCGGCGGTGTCTCCGCTCGCGGAGCCCGCCGGCCAGGCACATGCCCACGATGAGCCAGGGGATGGCCTCCTGGGCGGTCACCCAGAAGATGTCGAGCTGACCCTGCACCAGGCGCATCACGAGCACGGCGGCGGCCAGCGTGGCGTAGTGGGCCGGGAGGCGCCACAGCACCCAGATGGAGCCGAGGGCCAGGACCAGGAACGCGGCGAGGCCGATGAGGCCGGCCGAGGTGAGCACCTCGGCCTCGGCGTTGGGAGGCTGGAAGTGGAACTGCACCCGGTTGGTGTACCACCAGCGCAGTCCGATGCCGACCAGCGGCGATATGTGCCACACGTTCAGCGAGTCCCGCAGCCATGTCTGGCGCTGGTGGACGCTGTTGAACTGGTTGGACGAGGCGAACTCCCGGCTCACCGTGACGTAGGCCACGATGGCGAGCGGCACCAGGGCGGCCAGGATGGTCAGCGACCGCCGGCGGAACCGACGGTCGCGCAGCAGCAGCACCGCCGCCCCGGCGATGAGGCTGACCATGGCCTGCTTGGACTGGCTGGCGAGGATACCCAGGATGCAGAGTGCCACGAAGCGGTTGGCGTGGCGCTTCACCCAGGGGCCGGCCCAGGCGGGGCAGGCGTAGGCGATCACGGCGGCGAAGGCCAGCATGTCGCCGATGTAGTTCTTCTGCATCCCGAGCGGGAGGTAGGCCGCGGTCAGATGATGGGTCAGGCTGTAGGCGCAGGCCCACATGGCGACGATGCTGGCGAGGACCAGGAATGAGGCCGTGGCCGCCTCCGAGCGGCCGTCACGGGCGACCACCCAGCCCACGATCAGGCTACCTCCGACCAGCAGCGCCTCGTGGGCCCATTCCAAGAGGTTGGCCCGGTAGGGGTTGGCGGCCAGGGTGAGCACCAGGGCGCCCTCGTAGACGGCGAGGAGCCACAGCAGTCGTCGGACCACGGGCGCCTCGGACCATCGGAAGGCCGTCAGGGCGGTCAGAGTGGCGACGAACAGCGTGAGGTCCGAGAAGCTGAGGTTGGACGACGATCCGCCGACTCGGAAGACCAGCATGGTGGCCGGTACGGCGGCCACTACGAGCAGCCCTCGGTCGAGGCTGAACAGGCCGGCCACCAGCACTGCGACTCCGGCTACGAGCGCGTACTTGGCGTGGGTCAGAGCGGCGTAGCCGAGGAACGGAGCGCCCAGCACGAGCAGATACATCAGCCGCAGGGCCGTCCGGCCCTGCGGGCGGGGGACGGGGCGGCGGTGCCCCGGTGTGGCTAGCACGGTCACACAGGCCCGGTGCCCGACGAAATGTCAGTTGGGGTGCGGGCTTTGGCCGCCTTCTGGGCCCGACCCCGGGGGCCCAGACGACCGCTCTGGGGCGCCGAGACATAGCCGTAGTAGGGCATCACGTCCACGTGCCCGGCCCGGTTGACGACCATCCCGAGTACCGGCGCGGCGCCCGCCTGGAGCAGATCGAGGGCCCGCTTGGTCGCCGATTTGGTGCTCTCGCCCTCGGCGATGACGAACAGGACGCCCTGGACCAGGCCGGTGAGCACCATGGCGTCGGTCACGGCCAGGACCGGTGGGGTGTCGAGGATGACGACGTCGGCGACAGATTCGAGCCGGGCCAGGAGCGCCTCGAACGCTCTCGAGCCGAGAAGCTCGGCGGGATTGGGGGGTATGGGCCCGGCGGGGAGGATGGCCAACCCCTCCAAGCCGGTCGGGACCAGGCAGGTGCTCAGGTCGAAGGCCCCCTCCGACGGCCAGATGCCGTTCCCGTTGGAGCCGTTCCCGTTGGACGACCGACCCGACTGCTTCGACGCCCGCGGCTCTCCGGGGCGCGGCTCGCGGTGGGGGAGGGCCGGGCGGCGCAGGGACCCCTCCAACGACGAGGCGTCGGCCAGGGCCCCCGTGAGGCCCCGGCTCGTGGCTTCGATACCCAACTTGGTCTCGATGGAAGGAGCCCGCAGATCGGACGACACGAGGATGGTCTTCAGCCCCGAGACGGCCCATGCGGCGGCCAGGTTGGCGGCGATGAACGACTTCCCCTCGCCGGCGGCCGAACTGGTCACCAGGATGGTCTTGAGCGGCCGGTCGACGGACATGAACCGCAGCGCCGTGCGCAGCTCCCGGATGGCCTCAGCGGCCTCGTCGCCGGTGCCCTCGAGACCGGTAAGGGTGTTGCTCCACGAGGCCTCGGAGGTGGTGGGGACCCGGGCCAGGACGTTGATGTCGGTAACGTCGGCGAGGTCGCGCCGGTCACGGATGCGATCGTCGAAGCGGTCCCGGAGCAGGGCGATGCCGATCCCGATCAGCAGTCCGGCCAGCACCCCGACGGCGGCGTTGCGCTTGGTGCTGCCGACGCGCTGGGCTGAAGCCGGGGAGGCGTTGGAGTACACCTGCACCGAGGTGGCCGCCTGCTCGAACTGCTGCTGCTCGGCGTAGTACGTGGCGTAGCTGGTCAGCTGGGCGCTGAGCTTGGTGTTCAACTCGACGTCGGGACCGGGGGTGGGACTTCCGGGCGCGGTGGCCCCCTGGGCCTGCAGCTGGCGGATGCTGGTCAGGAGGGTGTCGAGCTGGGTGTTGAGCGCGGCGGCCTGGGCGATGAACTCCCGGGACCGGACCGAGATGTAGGCGCCGGCTGCGGCGTTGGCCCCGGCCGAGGCGGCCGTCGCCGTGGGGGCGGTGTCAACTATGTCGACCAGGGCAGTGTTGGTGCCGTCGACGTAGGAGCTCAGTGCCACCGACGCGGGCTGGACGCCCGAGGCCTTGGCCGCGGCCTGGGCGACGGAGGTGTCGCGGGTCGCGGCCAGCGGGTCGGAGCCGAAGGTGACGGTGTTGGCCCCGGCGTTGTTGGCCACCTGGGGATTGGCCACGACCTGGGCCGTGGCCCGGTAGGTCGGGTGGTTGCTGACGATGTAGTACCCCGCCCCGGCCCCGGCCAGCACGGTGCACAGCACCACGATCCAGCCCTGCTTGCGGATGAGGTAGGGGAGTCTCGAGGGGGGACGCGACGACGGTGTCGGGCCGCTCAACTGGTCCACTAACCGTTCATCCCTGACATCGCCTTGATCCCGCTCCCCGGTAGGAGCGCCGGGAAGGTCACGGTAGCGTATCTCCCCTGAAGGGTTGATATCGCCCGATCCGCCGGTGTACGAAGCGCGTCTCGGACCGACCGGACCCTGATCCCAACCCGTACTCACCACCGATAATTCGGATTCCGGCCTCCCTTTCTTGACCAGCACTTCACGCTAGTTACCGCCCGCCGTCATGGAGCATCGCCCACGACCTCCTGGAGCCGGCGGCGGAACGACTCCCGGGAGAATGTCTCGGAGTGGGCGGTTATGGCTGTCGGTGACCAGTCCCAACTCCGGGCCCGTTCCACGGCGCGGGCGATGTGGGCGGGGTCGGGGGCGTCGAAAAACTGGCCGGTGCGGTCCTCTACGACGGTTTCGAGGTAACCCCCCCAGCGCAGGGCGAGGGTCGGCTTGGCGAAGCCGGCCGCTTCCACCGGGGTCAGACCGAAGTCCTCGTAGGAAGCCGCGATCAGCGCCCGGCAGGCGCCGTAGGCCCACCGCAGGGTTGCGTCGTCGACCTCCCCGCACAGCCGGACGTTGGCGGGCGCCGAGGCGCGGAGGCGCTCGAGCAGCGGGCCTCCGCCGATGACCACGAGTCGTTCGTCGGCCAGGTCGGCGAAGGCGGCTACCACCGCGTCGACGTTCTTGTAGGGGAGCAGCCGTGACACGCACAGGTGGAAGCCGTCGTCGACCCCCTGGATCGGCGTGACCGGACCGTCGGGCAGCAGCGACACCGGTGGGTGGAGCACCTCCGCCTCGATCCCGTAGGTGTCCGCCACCCGGCGGCGCACCAGTTCGCTGTTGACCAGGTAGCGCGCCGCGCTCCTCGCCGCCCGGTGGTCCCAGCGGCGCAGGCCGGGTCCGAGAGCGGCGAGCATCACGCGGTAGGCCGGGTGCCGGTCCCGCAGGTACTCGTCGGCCTGGTACAGCCAGCGCGGGGGGTTGTGGCAGTAGACGACCTTGGTCCCCTCGGCGCGGATGCCGTGGGCCCAGCCGCTCGACGAACACAGAGCCACGGGGGTCCGTACGCACCCGGCCGAGAAGGCCGGGGCCAGAACGGGCAGGGCCAGTCGGTGGTGGCGGCGCAGCCCGGGGAGGCGATCCACGGCCAGGGTCCCCACGTCGAGGTCCCGGAAAGCCGGATAGGTGCCGTCGCGGTCGTATAGGGCGGTCACCACGGGAGCGCCGGGAAAGGCCGCCGCCATCTCCAGCACGACGCGCTCGGCGCCGCCCCTCTGGGTCAAGTAGTCGTGCACGATGGTGACCCGACCGGCCGCCCGGTCGGGACGGCTCTCATCGGGAACTGTGGCGTGATCGGTCAAGGAGGGCTCAGGGGCGTTCGAGCCGGGCCGTCACCACGGCGTTGAGGGCCCGGACCTCGCCGGTCGGGGCCCGGACCTCGCCGGAGGGGGCGCCGGTCGGTCCCGCCGGCGTCAGTCGCAGGGTCCGGGTGGTGGCCGGCCCGAGGTGGAACCACGAGTCGGACGGCAGGTATCCCGGGACGTCGAGGGCCACGTACTGGGCGAAGCGGTCCGTGCTCACCTCCACCTCCCAGTCCCCTCCCTCGGCCGGGCGGGCCCGGGCTAGCAGGCCCAGGTCGTGTTCCTGAGGGCGGGCCGGCCCCAGGGGGAGGAAGTACTCCTGGCGGCTCACGGCCGACCCATCAGTGGTGGCGGCCGACAACGATACCGACACCGCATCGTGGGCCGGCCGGGTGAAACGGTAGGCGTAGGTCACATCGCGGAAGGAGCCGAAGAACTCGTCGGAGCGCCACGAGACGACCGAACGGGGGGGAACCTCGACCTCGAGCACCGACCGGTCGATCTCCAGGCACCCGTCGGCCAGCAGCGACATGCCGAGCTGACCCGAAAGACGGGTGCCGGTGTCGTTGGCCACGTGCACGGCCAGGCCGTTGAGGCCCTCGTCGCTGAGCAGGACGGCTACCGGCTCGAACAGCCTCCTCAGCGCGAACCACGGCGCCTTTGGGCGCCCGGCGGCGTCCACCACCCCGAACCCGGCCCCCGGCCTCAGGTCCCGGAGGGCCAGGAGGAGGGCGCCGTCGCAGCGGGGGTTGATGCGGAACTCGGTGAGGACGGCGGTCATGGCCTCGACGACCGTCGCCCGCGACAGGTCCAGGGCCCGCCCCGGCCGGGTGTGGCGGAGCAGGATCGGGTCGACCTCGAAGAGCCGCCTCAGGTAGAAGCTCACGTAGTCCTCGGTGTCGGAGGACCGTCCCGTGTCGCGGTGCAAAGTCGCTTTCCATGCCGGGTCGTGGCCGGCTTTGAAGTCGGCACCGAAACCGTCCTCGACCGACGACGGCTCTGGGGGCACGGCGAACATGAGGCACTCGGTGGAGAAGCGGACGCCGGCCCGTCTGGCGTCGGTGAAGGGCTGCAGGAAGCCGCCCACCCCGAAGTAGTGCGACAGTCCCTGGTCCATTGACATGGGGTTGGCACCGCCGGTCGGCGTCGATCGGACGTAGGCCGCGCCCGGAAGGTGGCGCTCGGCCAGGGCCGGGATGTCGTCATCGAGCAGCGGGAAGGTCCAGTCGGCCCGGTCGAGACCGAGCATGTAGGCCTGCTCCTCCACCTCGGTCGAGCCGCACACCACCGCCAGGCTGGGGCGCCCCTGCAGCCGCCGGAAGTGGCCGGCCAGCTCGTGACCGACCTCGTCCCGGAACCCGGGGTCGTCGGGCGGGTCGAGGTGGGCGAACATGCAGTCCTGCCAGACGAGCACGCCCCGCTCGTCGCACAGGTCGAGCAGGGCGTCGCTCGGGTAGACGGTCGTCCCGACGAAGCGGATCATGTTGAAGTTGGCCGCCACGAACAGGTCGAAGGTGGCCCGCAGCTCATCTGGGGACTCCCGTAGCGTCACCGGGTCGGTGGGCATCCACCCCGCACCCCGGCAGAACACCGGGGTGCCGTTCACGCTGATGCGGAACCCGCCGTCGGAGCGGTCGACCTCGATGGTCCGGAAACCGACCCGGTAGCGGTCCAGGACCTCGTCGCCCATCCGCAGCTCGACGTCGTAGAGGGGCTGTGGGCCGTGGGTGTGGGGCCACCAGCGCTCCACCCCCGGTATCTCCAGGGCGGCCGTGAGGGTCCATCCCCCCGAGGCGTTCCGCTCGGTACGGACCGTGGCCTCCACCCCCGCGGCGCTCAACGTGGCCGGACCGACCGGCTCGCCGGCGGCCTCGACCACCGCGGTCAGCTCAACGCGGCCGGCGCCGTCGTCGAGGCAGGTGGCGACCAGATCCCTCGACACGACCCGCCGCGCCAGGGCCGGTTGCAGGCGTATCGGCCGGTACGGTCCGAGAGGCACTGCGGCCAGGGTCCACTCGGGCATGCGGCCGAGGAGGCTGGTCCTCACCCAGCGCAGGCTCTGCTGATCGACGAGGAAGGTGCGCCACCGGGGCCGGGGCCGCCGGGGCCGCAGGCGGTCGGTCAGCGAAGCGAACCGAAGCAGGATCCGGTGGTCGCCCCCCTCGAGTCCGAGGGTCATCCGGTGGGTGCGGAACATGTTCTCGGAGTGCAGGACGTGGCGGTCGTCCACCCAGGCGTCGCAGACCGTCGCCAGGCCGTCGAACTCGAGCAGGTAGGAGCCGGCCGGCGTGTCGAAGTCAGCCCGGTACCACCATTCCTCGTCGTCGAGGCGGCGCCGCTCCCACGGTTCCCCAGTGTTCCGGAGCAACTCGGCCACCGTGCCCGGGACCGGGGCGGCGACCCAATCGAGGCCGGCCAGCTGCCCCGGTTCGAGGCCGCCTCCGGATCCGGCGGGAGCCGCTTCCCACCGGAGGGTCAGGGCCGGGTCAGCCATGGCGGGCGGCTACGCCTTCGATGGCCCGCTCCCACGCCGCAGCGATCGGCTCGAAGGTGGCGACCACGTCGAAGGTTCGCCCCGAGGCGGCCCGGGCCAGTCGGAACTGGGCCTGCTTCAACGCCGAGGCGACCTCCTCGAAGGCCTCGGCGGCGGGGCTGTCGGGGAAGCCCCCGGTCCGGTCCAGCCTGCGGGTGTGGGCCGCGGCCAGTTCGGCGGTGGCCCCGCACTGGCGCATGGTGCCGAACGAGTAGGCGTGGAAATACTCCAGGCCCCGTTGAGCGATGCGGGGCAACTCGGTCTCGATGCCGACCGCCAGTCGAGCCACCGGGTTGGTGCCCGGTCGACGGGCGAGATGGACGGCCGCCAAGCGGCGCCCGGCGGACACCATCTCGGCTTCGCTGAGCCGCTCGACGGGGAGGCGGATGGTCTCGACGTAGGGCGGGAGGAGACTCGGATCGTCGAAGCCTTCGAGGCGGAACACGCCGACGAAGTCGTCTCCGTCGAGCTGGTGGTAGCCGGAGTTGTGGAAGTAGCCCAGTCGGCGGCCTCGGCGGTCGAGGCGTTCGGGCACGATGGTGGTCTTGGTGTGCGAGGTCCGGTAGGAGGTGCCGGACGTGTCGGGCAGGAACCAGGCGTCCACCTCCACGGTCAGGAGCCTCCCGGCGGACAACTCCTCCTCGACGTGGTCGATGACCGGATTCCAGACGTTCAACTCGGTCACTTCGATCCCGTAGACGTGGCGCAGGTCCTCGGGGGGGTACTTGATGAACGACCACTGCCGGCCGTCGAAGTCGGCGCTCAAGGTGAACGCCGCACCCAGCAGCGGGTCGAAGCCGAGGCTGTGGAGGACTTCGACCCAGACGTCGATGTAGCAGTTGGTCTCGGTCCAGACCCGCGCCTCGGAGTGCACCGGGTGCGGCCGGTAGCCGGCCGGTTCCACGCCGATCACCTGCTGGATCAACTCCTCTCCCATCCCGGGCGCTCCCTCAGACGGCGAGGAGGCTGCGCACCTGCGCCGGCCACGCCTCGACGTCGAGCCCGTGACGGCGGTACAGGGCCAGCGTGATGCGCTCCACGCCGAAACCGACACAGGAGGTGTGGGCCACCTGGCCCTCGGCGGTCTCTATGCCGAAGGACTGTCCGAAGTGGTCCTGGTGGCAGTTGGCCGAGGTGATGGCGGTCGGGCTGTCCTCGCTCGACACCGTGGCCACTATCTCGATCTTCAGGGCCTCGTTGCGCTGGCTGTCGGCCATGATCCGACCGACCCGCCCGAAGAACGGGTCGTTGGCCACTTCGGTGGACACGTCGAGGCCGAGGGAGCGGTGGAGGTCGACGGCCCGCTCGACCCAGGTGTCGCGGTGGGCCACGGCCGACGTGTCGTCGCCGAGGTGGACGAACTCGTGCTGGCGGAAGGTCTGCATGCGGGCCGGGTCGACGCTCGGTTCGTGCCGGAACACCTGGCCGAACACCTCGTAGACCTCACCGCCGCCAGCGAGCTTCCCCCGCCGGGTGGGGTACAGCGGGTGGCAGGCCGCCGAGCACATCATGAGATCGGATGGCTGAAGGTGCTCGGTCCACGAACCGCCCCCCTCCACTTCGGCCAGCATCCGGCGATGCTCGCGGTCGCCGCCCCCGAAGGTGTGGATGGAGCCGAGGAGGTCCGGGAAGGACCCCACGTAGCCGGTCGCCTCGAAGTCGCGCCGGGTCATCACGGCCGGGAAGTGCAGCACCGGCGCCCGGTGGTCGCGCCCGGCCTCACTGACCAAGCGGTCGATCCCGGCCACGATCCGCTCGAAGGTGCCGGACCGCAGGTACAGGCCCGGTGAGCCGCCGTCGACGAGGACCCCGGCTCTGAGCAACTCGTCGCGGAACCGCTCCCGGGCGCGCTGAACGTCGGATGTCTCGGTCGCCACCGCGCTCACCTCCTCCGGTCGGCGAGCAGCAGATGGGCGTTGTTGGCGTGGATGCGCTCATTGTTGACCATGAGCGCGGCCCCATAGGCGTCCCGCAGGTACCGGCCGAGGGAGTATTCGCCGTCCTGGCGGTAGGCGGATATGCCGCATACGCCCATGGCCCGGCTCACGACGTCGACCACCAGCGTGGACGCCGAGACCTTCAGGGCGTTCATGCCCACCACGAACGGGATGGAAGACAGCTCGCCCCGGTCGTCCATCAATGCCTCGTAGCGAGCCGTGGCCGCCGCGACCATGTCCTTGAACTGGGCGTGGACCACCGCCGCTTCGGCCAGGCGGGTCGCCGCCGGAGGGAGCACCCCGGGCTTGGAACGCGCTTCGGCCTGAACGTAGCGGCGGGCCCGGTCCATGGCACCGTTGGCCAAGCCCAGCCACACCGAGGCCCACAGGACGTGCGAGACGGGGAGCATGGTCTCCGACGACACCGCGGCATAGGGATCGGGCACCACCAGACCGAGGGGCCCGCGGGAGTCGAGGCGGTAGCCGTTGGAGCAGGTTCCGCGGAAGCCGAGGGCGTTCCATTCGCTGAGCCGCTCCAACTTGGTGTCGGCGGCGCGGCACACGACGATCACCTGGTCCGAGGACGGGCTGTCGGCGGCCCGTCGAGCGGTGGTGAAGACGGCGTCGGCCTCCTCGGCGTAGGAGATCACCGGCGCCATCTTGGTCACCGCGAACTCGTCCCCGTCGGCCTCCACGGCGCAGATGCTGGTACGGACGTCTCCCCCCACCCCCATCTCGGTGGTCGCCGACGCGAGTAGGAGGCCGAGGCGGGCCACGTCCCGGGTGAACTGCCCCAGCAGTTCGGTGTGCCCGTGGCGGACCAGGCAGGCCACCTGGATCTGGTGCATGGCGAAGACCATCGCCGTCGACGCGCAGTGCGCGGCGAGGGTCTCGGTGCAGGCCGCCACCTCCGTCAGGCTGGCGCCGAGGCCACCCATCTCGGTCGGGATCAGTGCGCCGAGGAGGCCGGCGTGGCGCAGCGCTTCGACCGATTCGGCGGGAAAGCGGCTGCGCTCGTCCACGTCGGAGCTGGCCGGTCCGGCCACCTCCCTGGCGATCCGGGCCGCTTCTTTCAGCAGCTCATCGGAGTCCATCGGAGGACGCTCCTAGGACCCTACGACGTCGAGTTGAGCGAGCGCCGCCTTGATGGCGAGGATCGACTCGAAGGTCTGCTTGCGCAACATCCCCTCGGGGAACTCCACGTCGAACTCGTCCTCGAGGGCGAGCATCACGTTGACCGAGGCGTGGGAGGCCAGGCCGGCCCGGTAGAGATCGGCGTCGTCGGCCAGATCCGCGACGGGGACGGCCAGACGCCCGTGGTCTGCGAGGATTCGCCGGATCGCTTCGTCCATAACCTCTTCCTGCTCGTTACCAGCTACGCCGGGATTGTACGTCGCTGACCGCTATTTCCTCGGCGCGACAGCAGAAGTGATTAAGTCCGGAGAATTCCGCTGGTGTCACCAGGACCCCCTGGGAGCGGGTGGCCGTGGCCGGTGGGTGCTTCAGGCAGCCGGCTCGGAGTCCGCCCGGCGCCGGCGCGATACCAGCACGAACGCCCCACCCAGACCGATGGCGGCCGCCCCGGCGGCGGTGGTGACGGCCACGTCGGCGCCGGTGAAAGCCAGACCGCTGGCGGCCGGCGGCGCACCGACGGAGGCCGTGGCGACGGTCGTCGTGGTGGTACCGCCGTCATTGTTGTTCGTGGGGCCGTAGTCGGCGAAGGCCGGCGCCGCGCTCAGGGAGAGGGCGCCGAACACGGCGGCCGCCGCCAAACCCGTACCACCCACTGCTCCCGCCCTGCCCAACCGGGTGATTCGCATCGCTGACTCCTACAAAGCCCTAAAGAACGTCGGTCCGATTGCCGATTGCGTCCAGACTAGCTCTCCGGGGCGTCGAGTCCACTCCCATAATGAAGTGTTCCCGCCCAAACCGGAAATGGGGGAACGGAGGCGGGGGTAGGCCCGTCCCCGTCCCGTCACCTCTCGAAGCCGAACGTGGCGGCCAGGGACCATTGGGGGGCCGGAGTCCACGTGTCGGATCCCCTGGGATGCCAACCGGAGGAGGGGGTGACGGTGACCGTCTGCTGGTCCGGTATCACCGTCGGCTGGTCGTGCAGGACCAGCCGGTAGGGACCCTTGGAGATGCTGCCCGCCAGATCCACCGTGACCGTCACGGTGGCACCGGCCGCCACGTCCACGAACCCGCTGTAGGCGGTCACCCCCAGCTCGGGGGTGCCGGTGACGGTGACGGTACGGGAGTCGACGTGGGCCCCGACCAGGTTCAGCGGCGAGTAGACGCTGAACCAGAGCTGGTCGCCGCCGGGGCTCAGGCCGGCGCTCGGACGGCTCCCGATGACCTCCGGGGGAAGGCCGCTCGTGGGGGCCGAGTTGTGCAGCTGCAGCGTGACCGTGCCCGAGACCCGGCCGCGACCCGGGTCGTAGGTGACCCGGTAGTCGACCCGGCGCTGCAGGTAGGCGTCCACCTTGTTGTTGGCCGAGTTCTGGGTGATCACCGACAGCAGGTCGCCGCCGTTGCGGGACGGGAACCGGCCGGCCAGCCCGGTGGCCTCGAGCAGCGCCTGATCAGGGGGGTGGGTGCTCCAGAAGAGCAGGTCCCCGGTCTTCACGTCGGGGGCCAGGTCGGAGGCCAGAGTTCGGAAGTTGGGTAACGCGTCGTGGGTCAGTTGCTGCGCCGCCTCTTTGAGGGCGGCGCTCAGAGCGGCTTTGCGCTCCTGCTGCTGGCCGACCCCGGGGAACGCCGCGTACTGCCCCTTCTCCAGGATGTCGGCGGCGTTGGCCCCGTCCACGGTGCCGAGCCCGGCGACCTGCACCGGTCCGGTCAGCGACAGTATCGAGGCGATCGACTTGGGGTCGAGCACCAGCATCCCGTCGATCGGCGGATGGCCGAGCTCGGCGTAGAGCTGTGACATCACGGTCGTGTCGGTCGGCAGGTCCGGGGCGTACGGCACGTCCACCACGGATTTCTCGGGGTGGAAGCGTCCGTAGCGAGCGACATAGTCGGCCGGACCGGTGATGTGCCCCCCGCCGATGGCCGCCAACTGCTGGGCGAGGGTCCCCGGATCCCCGTCGGCGGTCAGCGAGACGTGGCCGTGGTCGGCGGTGAGAATCCCGTACCAGACCAGAAGTCCCCCGAGGCCCCGGCTCTCCGGAGGGTCCATGAAGGCGACGAAATAGTGACGGGTCCCCTCGGCGCCCAGCAGCGAGGGGGCGTCGGTGACCGCCTGGTCGGCCAACCGGGCGCTGTTCTCGGCTCGTGTCACCGAGCTGGTCAGCTTGGCCAGCCGCGACGACACCGGCCCCACCACCCAGCCCGAGCGGACCGCCGCCAGAGCCGAGGAGGCCCGCTGCAGCGAGTCCGCCACCGTGGACAGGGGGCCGGCGAAACCCTGCACCTTGGCCAGATCGACGCCACCGCTGCTGTAGCGGATCTGGCTGAAATCGATGCGGGCCGCCTGCTGGTCGGCGGTCACGGCCACGTTCTCGGCGACCCGGACGCCCACGGTCAGAGCCTGGCGCTGCTGGGCGGCGAAGGGCACGAGGCGGGCGCCGAGGGTCCACCACGCCCCGAGCCGGGTTGACCCGCCGGCGAAGTCCGAGGCGGCCGCGGCCAGTTCCTGGCGCACGGTCTGAGCGTCGCCGGAGCTCACCTGGTGAAGCGCATTCTGGGCCTGGGCGATCCCGTCCTCCACCTGGTGGCGGGCGGCCAGGGCGCTCACCGCGGCTGGTATGACCACGACCACCGCCGCGACCGTCAGCGTCCCGAGGCCGAGCCACACCCGGCGCCGCACCTGACGCGGAGACCTCCGGAGCGCCGAGATCAGCACCGGGCCGAGCGCCACCGTCCCGGCCAGGGCGGTGGCTCCCTGGAAGACGTGGACGTCCCAGCGCAGAACCACCTGCACCGCCAAGGCCGCGGCGACCGCACCGAGGAGAGGGCGGGGCCGCTTGGCCAACGTAGCGGTGAAAGCCAACAGCAGGGCGGCGGCGGCCGGGGCGATCAGCCAGCCGCGGGCCAAAGCGGTGGCGGCCACCCCGAGCCACAGGACCGCTCCCCGGTTGGCCCTTGCGCCGGCGACCACCACCACGAAAGCGAGCAGCGCCTCGTAGAGCGGGTCGACCACCGGGGTGCCGGTCGGTCGGGCCCCGGCGAGGGCCGCCCCGGCCGCCGCCGCCCCCGCCATGAGGAGGACGACGACGGTGGGGACCGGCGGTGCGGCCAGGCCGGTCCGTGCGCGTGACATCTGCTCGACGATAGATCGCGGGTCTGCTGGCGCGGTGACGGCGGTACCCTCACCTGCCGTGCGCCTGCTCGTGATCGGGGATGTGGGCGGCCACCATCAGCGCCTGCGGCAGCTGCTCGTGGATGCCGGCGCCGACCCCGAAGGCGGGACGTTGCCGCCCGAGACCCACGTGGTGCAGGTCGGTGACCTCATCGACCGGGGCCCGGATTCGGCGGCCTGCGTGGCCCTGGTGGACCGCTTCGTGACCTCCGGGGCAGCCTGGACGCAGCTGCTCGGCAACCACGAGGGCAACCGGATCGGGGGGCGCCGGTTCTGGGACGAGCCGCTCGACGCCACCGCCCTGGAGACCCTTCAGCGCTGGTGGCGGACCGGTCAGGCCAAGTTGGCCGTGGCCTTGCGCACCCGGGAGATGGGCGACCTCCTCGTGACCCACGCCGGGCTGGTGCAACAGCTGTGGGTGATGATGGGCCGCCCCGACTGCGTCGACGCCGCCGACAGACTCAACCAGGCCGTGGGTCGGGACGCGGAGCTGGCGTTCTCCTCCGGGGTCCTCCTGGCGGGAGGTGTTCCGGGACCGGCGTGGGCCGACGCCGCCCGGGAGCTGTACCCGTCCTGGAACAGCGCCGAACTCGTGCCCTTCGGTCAGGTGCACGGCCACTCGCCGGTCGTCGCCTGGCCGGCCGGCCGGGCCGTGCGATCGGTGCCGTGGCGGTTGCGTCGACGCCTCCGCCCCGATCCCGAGCGCCAGCACAGCCGGATCGACATCGGCGGGCGCCCGTTCGTCTGTGTGGATCCCGGACTCGGCTTCACGCCGAGAGCCGAGCACCGGCTGGTACCCCTCCAGCTCACCGGCGAGGTCATCGTCACTGACGAATGACCGGGCCCGCTCGGGGCCCGTCGCCGGCCATCGTGACCCAACTATTTCCAAAAAGGCGCCCAACCGACCGGGATTGCCGGCTTATCGTCGCTATGTTCGGAACGCTTGCTGGGATGTGGGCGAGGGAGAGCTTTGTTGTCTGCTGGGGCGCGAGGACGTGAGGGCCGGTGAAGGGGCTCTCCGCGGCACAATCGGCTGCTGACCGTCAGAGCGGCCGGTCGCCGATTCCAACCCCACAGACCTCCTCTGCCTCGGTAGCCCCATCAACCACGTCCTCCCCCGGCCTGGCAGCCCCGTCCTACTGGAAGGACTGGCGGCACTGGTTGGTCGTGGCGCTGGTCGGCGTGGACGTGGTGGCCGCCATCGCAGCCTCCCTGGCCGACTGGGCGGTGCGGGGCGGGGGCGGCCAGATAACGGTGCTCGACGTCTCGTTCACCTACCGGGTGCTGGCCCTGCTGACCATTCCGGTATGGGTGACCGTCCAGGCCCTGAGCGGGGGCTACCAGGTCGACTACACCAACGAGGGCCTGCGGAACTACCGGTCGCCGGTGGTGGGAGGCGTACGGCTGGTGGCGGCCATAGCCATCGTGTCGTACGTGACCCGGGCGCCTCTTTCGCGGCTGTTCCTCCTGGACCTGTTCCCGACCCTGGTGGTGGCGTCGGTCGTGGGCCGGTTCGTGCTGCGCCGGGTCCTCGACGGGGTGCGCCGCCGGGGGGGCGCCCAGGTCCGCCTGCTGGTGGTCGGTGACGAGCCGTCCATCAAGCGCTTCGTCAGCCATCTCCGCCGGCACCGGTCCCTCGGGTACCACGTCGTCGGTGCCTGCGTCCCGCCCGGCGAATCCGACGTTCTGGTCCTACGCGACCGCCTCGTGCCGGTGATCGGAAAGCCCGACGACGCGGTGGGGGCGGCCCTCGGGGCCGGGGCCGAGGCGGTGGCCGTGGTCAACCCCCAGCACTTCACCGAGATGAGCGTGCAGCGCCTGGCCTGGGCCCTCGAGCGCAGCGGGATCGACCTGCTCGTCGCGCCCGACGTGGTCGACGTGGCCGGACCGCGGATTCGGGTCATGCCGATCACCGGTATGCCTCTGCTGCACATCAAGGAGCCGGCCGTCGACTCCCTGGCCCGCCGCGCCGTCTGGCGCCTGTCGCAGGCCCTGGCCGTCCCGTTGCTGCTCGTCCTGTTGCCGGTGATGCTGCTCATCGCCATCCTGGTGAAGCTCGACGACGGGGGGCCGGTGTTCTACCGCCAGGAGCGTATGGGCTACCGGCGCCGGTCGTTCCAGATGCTCAAGTTCCGGTCGATGGTCGCTGACGCCGACGAACGCCTGGCCCAGATCATCCAGCTCAACGAGCACGACGGCGCCCTCTTCAAGTTGAGGAACGACCCGCGCGTCACCCGAGTCGGGAGGATCATCCGGCGCTACTCGCTCGACGAGCTTCCGCAGTTGCTGAACGTCATCCGAGGTGACATGGTCTTCGTGGGGCCCCGGCCGGTGTTGCGCCGGGAGATGGGCGACTTCGGTGAGCTCGAAACCCGACGGTTCAACACCAAGCCGGGCATGACCGGTCTGTGGCAGGTCGCCGGCCGCTCAACGGTCCCCTGGGACGACGCCGTGCGCCTCGATCTCTACTACGTGGAGAACTGGTCGCCGCTGCTCGATCTGCTCATCCTGTTCCGGACCATCCGGGTGGTCCTCGGCGGCTCGGGGATGTGAGCCGAAGGCCTATCAGGCGCCAGCTGCGCTGACGACCATGTCGGTCACGAAACCGGCCGCCAGGCCGAGGAAGATCCCCCACGTCATCAGCTCCCGACGGCCCGACTTGAGGGCGACGCCGAGGAGTTGGACGACCACGAAGAGGATGGAGCCCGCCGCCAGGGTGAGGAAGATGACGCTCATAGGGTCCGACGTGAAGGCGTGCCCGATCAGCGTGCCGATGAACGTCGGCCCGCCGCCGATGAGGCCCATGGCGCCGAGGAAGGCCCAGGAGGGCCTCTCGTCGGCTCCCGAGAGGGGAGCGACGATCCCGAAGCCCTCCGTGGCGTTGTGCATCCCGAAGCCGATGATCAGAAGGGTGGCGAGGGTGATCTGCCCCTTGGCGGCGCTGCCCCCAATAGCCAGTCCTTCGCCGAAGTTGTGCAGGCCGATACCGACCGCGATCAGAAGCGACAGGCGGCGCGCCGGGGACCAGTCGGAGATGCCGAGGCGTCGGGCCGTGAGCTCGCTCTGGGCCATGGCCCCGGGGCCGTAGCGGGGTTTGGGGCGGGAGAGCAGGCGCTCGTAGTAGACCAGCCCGACCAGGCCGATCCCGGTCCCGCCGAGGAACAGGGCTCCGTAGCCGATCACCGACCACAGGCCTCCGGTGTGATCGTGGAGCCGGGTCAGCGACCGGTCCAGGGGGGCGTAGGCGTTGGAGAGGACGTCCCAGACCAGGAATATCAGGATGCCGATGGCCAGCGCGTTGAGGAACACCCGCACCCCGGGGGCCGGCCGGCGGAGGCGACCGAGGGGCAGTCCGAGCAGGATGGTCATGCCCGCCACGGCCCCGAGGATGAGAGTCCGTGTCTCGCTCACCAGAGTCCTCCCTCACCGTCGTCCATACCTGATATTAGGTATGCCTAACAAACAACGTCAACAGTCCTGAAAAGAAATTGTCCCGGATTTGTGAGGGCGCCGGCGGGGCCAATGACCTCGGTGGCCCCCGAAGCTCTGACAATGTGTGGTGATCTGCGGTCCCCGCTGAATACGGAGTGGCGTGAACTCTTCTTCCCTCTGGCCGATCGGCGAGCACGACGTCGGCCACCAACCGGGCCCCGGCGATCCGGTCGTGATCGGGCCGGCCGACCGCCGGGGGGCAAACCGGCGGCGACCCCGGGGGCTGCCATCGCGGCGGGGTCGGCGCCGGCGGGTGCTCGCCACGGTGATCGTGGCCATCGGCGGGGTGACCGCGGCCAGCATCGCTTTGGTGGCTTCCCGCCGCCCTGCCCCCGTGGTCTCGCTGTGCTCGACCCTGCCGGCGTCGGGCGGGGCGGCCTTCGAGTTGACCCCCGACCAGGCCCGAAACGCCGCGGTCATCGCCGCCGTGGCAGCCAAGCTGGGCCTGCCCGACCACGCTGTCACCGTGGCGCTGGCCACCGCCCTGCAGGAGTCCCGACTGCTCAACCTGCCCTACGGGGACCTCGACTCGGTCGGCTTGTTCCAGCAGCGCCCCTCCCAGGGTTGGGGAGCCCCATCCCAGCTCCTCGACCCGGTGTACGCCTCGACGGCGTTCTACGGGCGGCTCACGCAGGTGAGCGGATGGCAGACCATGCCGGTCGCGGCCGCCGCCCAGGCGGTCCAGCACAGCGCCGCGCCCAGCGCCTATGCCGCCTGGGATGCCGAGGCCCGGACCCTGGCCACGGCGCTGACGGGCGAGACCCCCGCCGGGTTCAGCTGCCAGTTGGCCGCCTACACCGGCGCCCCGCCCGCTCCGGGGACCTTTGCCGGGACGCAGGTCGCCGATCTGGGAGCGGCGCTGGTTGGCCGGCCGGTCAGCGTCAAGACCGGATGGCGGGTGGCCTCCTGGGCGGTGGGGATGGCCTGGCAGTTCCACCTGACCCGGGTGAGTTTCGCCGGGTGGACCTGGACGCCGGGGGGCGGTAGGTGGCGGCGGGCTCCGAGCCCCGCTGGCTCTGCCGGCGAAGTGGTGGTCGCCGCGGGCTGAGGAGCCGCCGACACCGCGACGGCACCTGTCGGGCCGGTCGGCTCGCCGGTCAGGTCGCCGGTCAGGTGACGAAGCGGGCGGCGACCCTCGGGGCTTTCCCCGAGGTCGCCCGGACCAGCCGGTCGCCCAGCTCGGCGGCGTCGTCGGGCCACTCCACGATGTCGGTCGCCCCCTCCACCCGGGCGGCCAGGTCCAGCCATTCCTCGCCGGGGCGGCCCAGGCCGACCACGGGGGGATGGCCGTCGGAGCGGGCCACGCGACCGATGGCCCCGAGGGGGCCCAACCCGTTGCACGCCCGCAGGTCGACGACCACCACATCCACATCCAGGGCGTGGGCCACCGCCTCGTCGCCCGCCGCCACTTCCCATATGGTCCCGAAGCGCTCATCGGTCTGGAGCAGATCCCTGACCCGGGCCCGGATGGCCGGGTCGCTGTCGGCGATCAGCACGTCGATGCCGGTCACGTCGTGGCACTGCGCGCCCTCGACGTAGCGGCTCTCGAAGTAGCTGGCCTCGCC
>JAGWSF010000190.1 GCA_028876385.1 Acidobacteriota bacterium
ACCATGCCGCCCTCACCCCCTCTTCGGCAGTCTTGTAGGCCCAGAGTTGGCGGCATCAGTTTGCTGGATCCTCGCAGGATGCGTCAGCACCGGAGGTGGCCCTCTCACCGCCACTGGTCAGGTTCTCGACCTCGATGCTCCTGCTCGGTTGGTGCCGGTCGTGGAGCTTCTGAGCTCTCCGTCGTCACAGCCGAATCCCGCCTCACTTGGGACCCCCATACAGATCCTTGCCAGCCTGCACATGCCAGCCTGCCAGCCCATCCGGTAGAAGATCCGGTAGAAGTCTGGAGAAACTGAAGGGGCCTCGGCGACCGAGACCCCTTCTGACCTGCTGTTTCTTAGTGGCGGGGGTAGGATTTGAACCTACGACCTTCGGGTTATGAGCCCGACGAGCTACCAGACTGCTCCACCCCGCGGCGGAAAGATCAGAATACCACACCGAGCGGCCGCTTCCAGCCGGGGTGAAGCGTGGCTCAGCGGATCGAGTTGAGGTGCACCACGTACCACTCCCCCCGCCAGGAGATCATCGACGCCACGCCGAAGGTGTGCTCGATCCCCCCCGCCGAGTAGATCAGCGCCGAGTCGTAGACCCGGTAGTAGCTGCCCTTGTTGTACTCCACGCCGGGCAGGATCCACTGTGCCGTGTTGGGAACGCGCACCCCTACGAAGGTCGCCGTGCCCGTCTCGGCGCCGAGTTCCTGGTGGAGGACGTCGATGTCCTGGACGTAGTCGGGGATCAGCCGCGTCTGGTAGTCGTGGACCGGGTCGGAGATACCTTTTACCTGTATATAGGCCGACAGCGGGAAGAACGCCGGCTGGCCCAGCGCGGCGTCGCCGCTGGTGATGGCCTGCCAAAGGTCGGTCATTCGGGCCAGGAAGGCGGGATCGTCGGCAGTGGGGAGCACCTGGGTCTGGGGCAGGGTCCCCGGGTCGACCGTGGTGGTGGAGACCGCCGCCGTCGTGGAACTGGCCGCCGCCGACGGCGCGGTGGTGACCATCGTGGTGGGGACCGCCTGGGTGGGGCCGGGGCCCGGCGCGGTCCCCCCGGCAACGGAAGTGGCGGCACCGGAGGGGACACCGCCCACCCCGGCCGTGACCGCCACTTGGTGGGAGCCCTGGTGGGAGATCGCCACCAAGGCCACGGCGGCGATCACGACGGCCACGACGAGCACCCCGATCCGACGGCGCCGTACGGCTGGATCGATGGGTCGCAGAGGTTGCATCCGCCGCCAAGTTAGGTCCCGGCCGGGTGACCCCGGAAGTCGACCGGGCCGGCGCCCGAGCCGGCGGAGCCCGCCTACGCTGAGGCGATCAACTCTTCGGATCCCTCGCCGGCTACCGCCGAGCTCGCCTACCTCTCGGCGGTCGAGATGCGGGGCGCCCTCGACGCCCGCCGGCTCTCCTCGGTGGAGGTGGTGGAGGCCCTTCTGCGCCGGGCCGCCGACCTCGACGCGCCGACCTCGCCGACGGCGCTGCGATCGGTGCTGGCCTACTCCGAGCGGGCTCTCGACGAGGCCCGCGCCTCGGATTCCCACCGGAGGACCGCCGGCTCGGCCCCGCGTCCACTCGAAGGGATCCCGGTGCTCGTAAAGGACAACATCGAGGCCGTTGGTCTGCCCGCCACCGCCGGCGCCACCAGCCTGGTCGGCCGGCCCCCGGTCGCCGATGCCCCCCTCGTGCGAAGGTTGCGGCAGGCCGGGGCCGTGATCCTCGGCGCAACCAACCTCACCGAGTGGGCCAACATCCGCTCGACCCGATCGACGGGAGGCTGGTCGGCGGTGGGCGGACTCACCGCCAACCCGTGGGCCCTCGACCGCAACCCGGGAGGTTCCTCATCGGGATCGGGGGCGGCCCTGGCCGCCGGTCTGGCGCCGCTGGCGGTGGGCACCGAGACCGACGGGTCCATCACCTGTCCGGCGTCGCTCAACGGGGTGGCCGGCCTGAAGCCGGCGGTCGGGGCCGTGCCCACCGGGGGGGTGGTCCCCATCAGCGCCAGTCAGGACAGTCCGGGCCCCATGGCCCGCACCGCGGCCGACGTGGCCCTCCTCTACCGGGTCCTGGCCGCGGGCCACCGAGCGCCGGGCTCCCCCACCCCGGACCCCTCCTACCCCTGGGACGGCCCGGACGGCCAGGACGGCCCGGACAGGCTGGACGGATTGGGCGTCCTGGTCACGGGCGACGTCCGCGTCGGCGTGGCCCGCACCTGGTACACGGGCCATCCGGCCACCGACGAACTGTTCGAAGAGGCGGTCGGGCGCCTGCGGGGCTCCGGCTGGCAGGTGGTGGACGTGGCCCCGCCCGTCCCCGACGCCTCGGTCGAAGACGACGAGATGACCGTGCTGTTGTGCGAGCTGCTCACCGGCCTCGACGCCTACCTCCCCACCCGCGGCCCGGGCGGCCCGCAGAGCCTGGCCGAGGTCGTGGCCCACGAACGTGGGCACTCCGGGGAGGAGCTGGCGTGGTTCGGTCACGACCTGTTCGAGCGGGCCCTCGATCTGGGTGGAGTGGGCCGCGACCGCTACCGCCAGGCTCGGGCCCGCAACCTGGAGTGGGCGCGGGACCGCTGTCTGGAGCCGGCCCTTTCCGGCATCGACGTTCTCGTGGCCCCGACCTACGGCCCGGCGTGGAAGTCCGATCTGGTCCTCGGCGGTCACCCCGCCCTCGCCGCGCCCACCACCACCGCCCCGGCCATCGCCGGCTGGCCCATAGCCACCGTTCCCATGGGGCTGGCCGCCGGCCTGCCCGTCGGGCTCGGTCTCATCGCCAGACCCGGCCGCGAGCTGCTCCTCCTCGCCGTCGGGGCGAGCGTCGAGCGCCCCGACCGCCCGACCTGGCGGCCGCCCGGTCGGGGTTGAGCCGTCCACAGTCGGTCCTTCCTCTGGGCATGGCCGGGCGCGCCGAGGCGCAGGGCCCCGTGGAGGGAGCACCTGCGCCTCGATCGCCGGGGGGATCGGGTCCGAGCTGGGGCCTCAGGCGGTGAGAGCCTCGAGCTCGCGGGGGTCGGCCGCGTCGACGTCGAAGTCGGTGGCCGGGGCGGGGGTCCGCACGAGAAGGGCCACGATGGCCACCGCGATCAGGCAGAGCCCGGCCGCGGCCGCGAAGGTGATGTCCATGCCGTGCACCACCGGGCCCACCTTGGTGGCCACCCCGGCCGACAACCGGGAGGCCGCAGGGACAACACTGTCGAAGACGGTGACCAGCACCGCCAGACCCAGCGCCGCCCCCAGCTGCTGGGTGACGTTGATCAGGCCCGAGGCGGCACCGGCGTCGGCGGGGTCCACCCCGACCAGGGCGGCGGTGGTCAGGCTGACGAACGAGGTTCCCATCCCCCATCCGATCAGGATGAGCGAAGCGAGGATCTGGGGATAGGACGTGCCGGCGTGGAACTGGGTGGCGAGCAGCAGGCCGAGACCCGAGAGGGCCGATCCGGCCAGCATCAGGACCTTGGCGGGGAGCCGGTTGACCAGCACCTTGGCGGTGATCTGCGAGGACAGGAAGACCGACGTCGGGGTGGGCAGGAAGCCGATGCCGGTGACCAGCGCCGAGTGCCCCTGGACGTCCTGGAGGAACTGGGTGAGGAAGAACACCATGCCGTACATGCCGGCGTAGCCGAGGCCCCGCGCCATGTTGGCGGCGGCCCGGGTCCGGTCGGCCAGGACCCGCAGGGGCAGCACCGGCTCGGGGGCGCTGGACTCGATGCGCACGAAGGCGCCGATCAGGAGCGCGCCGCCCACGAGGGGGCCGACCGTCATCGGCGAGCTCCACCCTGAGCTGCCGGCCTCGACCAGGCCCAGCACCAGGCCGGTCATACCGGCGGTGGAGGTGAGGGCGCCGGCCAGGTCGAAGCGACCGCGGCGCCGCTCGGTCTCGGTCAGGACCAGCGCACCGGTGACCACCACGGCCAGACCGATGGGGACGTTCACGAACATGACCCACCGCCACGACGCCCACTCGGTGAGCAGCCCCCCGGCCACCAGGCCGGTGGCTCCCCCGGCCGCCGAAACGGTGGTGAACAGGCCTATGGCCCGCACCCGCTCCGATCCTTCGGGGAAGGCGGTGGTCAGGAGGGCCAGGGCGGCGGGGGCGGCCAGCGCCCCTCCGACCCCCTGGAGGGCTCGCGCCGCGAGCAGCATCCAGCCGGCCGTGGCGAAGCCGCCGGCCAGGGAGCTGGTGGCGAAGAGGGTGATGCCGGCGAGGAACGTCCGGCGCCGCCCGAGGAGGTCCCCGGAGCGGGCGCCGAGCAGGAGCAGTCCCCCGAAGGTCAGGACGTAGGCGTTGAGCACCCACGACAGCGACGTGGCCGAGAAGTGCAGGCTGCGCTGCATGTGGGGCAGCGCCACGTTGACGATGGTGGCGTCGAGGACGACCATCATCTGGGCGGTCAGGATCACCGCGAGCAGCACCGAAGGGTTTCGACGCCAGCTGCGGGGGGTCGGCGGGGAGCCGGTGGAGAGAGACATTGATTGCTACCTTTCCGCTGGTAGGCTGGGGGGCAAAGCGGAAGCTTCCTCCACTTAGTATACGGAGGGTCCCTCCGTTTTTCAAAAGAGTTTTCCGTGGAGGTGAGCCATGACCACGGAGGTCATGTCCGAAGACGTAGCGGAGGGACCGGCCAAGCCCATGCGCGCCGACGCCCGCCGCAACTACGAGCGGTTGGTCGACGCGGCCCGGCGAGTGTTCACCGAGCACGGCGGCGACGCCTCCATGGAGGCCATCGCCAAGGAGGCCGGGGTGGGGGTCGGTACGCTCTACCGCCACTTCCCCAAGCGCATCGACGTCGTGGAGGCGGTCTACCGCAACGACGTGGACACCCTGATCGACGCCGCCGAGCGCGGCACGCTCGACCTGGGCCCGTGGGACGCCCTGGCCAGCTGGCTGCGGGCCTACGTCGACTACGCCCAGGCCAAGAAGGTGTTCCTCAACGAACTGCACGAGGCCTTCGACAAGAACCCGGAGTTGAAGCTGGGTTCGCGCGAGCGCATATGGGCCGCCTGCGGCCGCCTGCTGGTCCGGGCCCAGGAGGCCGGGGAGGCCCGCTCCGACATCGACGGGGAGGATCTCATGCAGCTGGTTTCGCCCATGTGCGTGCACGCCACGCTGGACCCCGCCCAGAGTGAGCGCCTCCTCACCATGGTCCTCGACGGGCTGCGACCTCCGCACTGACCGCCTGCGCCCCGCCGCCTCCTCGCCGTCTCACGACGACGGGAGGGCGGTGTCAGGAGCGCCGCGTCAGGAGTACGGCGTCACGGCACGGATCAGATGCGGCGGCGGCGGGTCGGGTCGGCCACGCCGGGCGGCTCGTAGCCGGCATCGGCGAAGGAGAAGTTGGTGCCCGGACGGACTATCTCGTCGATGCGGTCGAGCACATCGCCGGACAGGCGGATGTCGGCCGCGCCGATCTGGCTGTCGAGATGGTCGGAGGTGCGGGGACCGATGATGGCCGAGGTCACCGCCGGGTGCTCGAGCACGAAGGCGAGGGCCATGTGGATGAGCGACAGGCCGGCCTCGTCGGCCACTTCGGCCAGGGCCGTGGCCGCCTCCAGCTTGGCCTGGTTCTCGGGCTTGGACAGGTCGTAGCGGCCCGGGATGCGCTGGGCCCGCCGGCTGGTCAGCTCGCCTGCGCCCTTGCGCCACTTGCCCGACAGCCACCCCCCGCCGAGCGGGCTCCAGGGGATGACCCCCATGCCGTACTCCTGGCAGACGGGCAGGACCTCGGCTTCGACGCCGCGCACGAGCATCGAATAGGGCGGCTGCTCGCACACGAAACGTTCGCGGCCTCGCCGCTCGGCGACCCACTGGGCCTCGACGATGCGCGACGCCGGGAACGTCGACGAGCCGAGGTAGAGGACCTTGCCCTGGCGCACCAGGTCCGACAGGGCCCCCAGGGTCTCGTCGATGTCGATGCCGGGGTCAGGACGGTGGATCTGGTACAGGTCGATGTGGTCGGTGCCGAGCCGGCGCAGGCTGTGCTCGCACTCCTCGATGATCCACCGCCGGGAGTTGCCCCTCATGTTGGGGTCCTCGCCCATGGGCCCGTGGACCTTGGTGGCGAGGACCACGCTGTCACGACGCCCGGCGATGGCCTTGCCCACGATGGTCTCGGACTCCCCACCCGAGTAGACGTCGGCAGTGTCGATGAAGTTGATACCGGCGTCGAGAGCGCGGTGGATGATCCTGATCGAGTCGTCGTGGTCGGGGTTGCCCCACGCGCCGAACATCATGGCGCCCAGGCAGAGGGGGCTGACACGGACTCCGGTACGGCCGAGATAACGGTATTGCACGCCCCGGAACCTACCCTCCTCAGCAGAAGCCATGATGGAAAGATGCGCCGGCCGCTGGTGGGGCTCACCACTGACGTGGAACGGGTGGCCCACGGGGCGTGGGAGGAGGACGCCGCCTTCACCCCGTGCAACTATCTCGAGGCTCTCGGCCGGGCCGGGGCCGCTCCCCTGCTGCTGCCCCCCGGCCCGGCCCCGATACCGGCCCTGGCTCCCGTGCGGGGCCTGGTGCTGATAGGTGGCCCCGACGTCGACCCTGACCTCTACGGAGCCGCGCCCCACCCCCGTACCGACCGGCCCCGTCGCCACCGCGACGACTGGGAGATGGCCCTCTGCCGGGCCGCGCTGGCCGCCGACCTGCCCGTCCTGGCGGTCTGCCGGGGCATCCAGTTGCTCAACGTGGCCTTGGGTGGCAGCCTCCACCAGCACCTCGAGGACGTGGTGGGCCACTGCGGTCACCTCACCGTGGAGGGCCGGATGAACCGCAATCCCGTCGCCGTGGAACCCCGCAGCCGTCTCGCTGACGTGGTGGGGGCCGCGACCACCGGCCTGTGCCACCACCACCAGGCCCTCGACCGGATAGGCGCCGGTCTGGCGGTGACCGCCCGGGCCCCGGACGGCACGGTGGAGGCGGTGGAGCTACCCGACCGGCGCTTCGTGGTGGGGGTGCAGTGGCACCCCGAGGAGGACCCCTCCGACAACCGCATCTTCGAAGCGTTCGTCGAGTCCTGCCGCTAGGAGCGATCGGGCCAGTAGCGTCCCGGACATGGCTATCGACGAGCAGCACACGGACAAAGATCAGGCCGACTTCTGGTTCGACCCGCTCTGCCCCTGGGCCTGGATGAGCTCACGGTGGATGCTGGAAGTGGAGAAGGTCCGCGACATCTCCACCCGCTGGCACGTCATGTCCCTGGCCGTGCTCAACGAGGGCCGGGACGAGCTGGAGGACCGCTACAAGGAGATGATGAAGTGGGCCTGGGGGCCGGTGCGGGTGTGCATCGCCGCCGAGGAGCAGCACGGCAACGATGTGCTGCTTCCCCTCTACACCGCCCTCGGTAACCGGATCCACCTCGAGCAGCGCCGCGATGACGCCCTCATCGGCGAGGCCCTGGCCGAGGTCGGCCTGCCCGAATCCCTGGCCGGCGCGGCGACCAGCACCGATTTCGACGAGGCGTTGCGCAAGTCCCACCACGAGGGGATGGACCCGGTCGGATTCGACGTCGGCACCCCGGTGATCCACGTCAAAGGGATCGCCTTCTTCGGCCCGGTCGTCACCCCCGCCCCCAAGGGCGAGGCGGCCGGCCGCCTGTGGGACGGGGTCGTGCTGGTCGCCGGCACCGAGGGCTTCTACGAGCTGAAGCGCACCCGTACCCAGGGACCCATCTTCGACTGACGCCGTATGCTCGGGGCCATGGCCCTCGCTGAAGTCAAGGATCTCATCCAAGCCCCGCTCGAGGAGGTCTGGGGCATCGTGTCGGACTTCGTCGGCATGATCGAGAAGATGGGCACCCCGGTCACCGCCGAGGGCGAGGGCATCGGCATGACCCGGACCTTGTCGATGCAGGGGATCAACATCGTCGAGCGCCTCGAGGAGCTCGACGACTCGACCCACACCATGTCCTACTCCATCGTCGAGGCCCCACTGCCGGTGACCGGCTACCAGTCGTGGATCACCCTCGACGCCGCGGCCGACGGCGCCACCGCCATCCGGTGGTGGGCCACCTTCGAGCCGGTCGGCTCCGAGGAAGACGCGGTGGCCCTGGTCTGCTCGATCTACGAGGGCGGCATCGCCGGCCTGAAGAAGCTCCTCGCCGGATAGAAGCGGCCCCTCGGGGTCAACCCTCAGAAGGCGTTGGGGTCCTCAGCCACCTCGGCGGGGACCGGGTGACGGTACAGCTCGGCGGCGTTCTGCCAGGTGATCCGGCGGATGTCGTCGGCCGGCAGGTCGCCGATGTCGCGGCGCACCAGCTCCTGGGTGTGAGGCCAGGTCGAGTCGCAGTGCGGGTAGTCGGACTCGAGCAGGATGTGACCCACGCCGATACGTTCACGCTGCACGAACGACGACGGGTCCTCCACGGCACAGAACCAGAAGTTCCGTTTCAGCACCTCGGCGGGCGTCAACCCGATGTCGGGTGTCCAGGTGCCGTACATGTCGTGATAGGTGAGCATGTGGTCCAGGCGGTCGAGCAGACCGGCCACCCAGCCGATCCCGCCCTCCGACATGCAGACGCGCAGGTCGGGGAAGCGCACCGGGATCTTCGAGTACAGCCAGTCCACCGCCGCGAACATGGCGTAGCCGAAGAACAGCACCCCGACGGTGTCGGGTGGGGCGTCGTCGGACGTGGCCGGCGAGCTGCCGCTCGACCCGATGTGCAGGTTGACCACCGTCCCGGTCTCCTCGCAGGCCGCCATGATGGGGTCCCAATGCCCGCTGTGGATGGACGGGAGACCGAGCTTCTGGGGGGCCTCCGAGAAGGTGATGGCCTTGAAGCCCCGCTCGGCGTTGCGTCGCACTTCGGCCGCGCCGACCTCGGGGTCGAGCAACCAGGGAATCTGGCAGGGGATGATGCGGTCGGGATAGGAGCCGGCCCACACGTCGATGTGCCAGTCGTTCCACGCCCTGACCGCGGCCAGGGCGAGCTGCGGGTCGCGCCCGAGCTGTAGCCGCTGCCCGCAGAACCCGGGCAGGAACGACGGGAAGTTGACCGACGCGTACACGCCGTTCAGGTCCATGTCGGCCACCCGGGCGTGGATGTCCCAGGCGCCCCGGCGCATCTCGTCGAAGCGGGTCGGCTCGAAGCTGTACTCCGACACGGGGCGCCCCACCACGGCGTTGAACCCCACGTTGGGGATCTCCTCGCCGTCGTAGACCCACACCTCGCTGCCGTCGGCTTTCTCCACCACCTTCGGGGCGCGCTCCGCCAGGGCCGCCGGCACCCGGCCGGCGAAGGTGTCGGGCGGCTCGACGATGTGGTCGTCAGCCGAGATCAGGGTGTAGTACCGCTCCTGGCGGGTCGGCTCGGGAAGGAAAGAGGCCTGACCGTCGACCTTCCCGCCCGTGGTGAAGGACCGGTCAGAGGTCAGATCTTCAAAAGAAATGCTCACGAGTCGAGTACCTCCGGTTGGCGTCGTAGGAGCTGGCGGACGGCCCCGCCCCAGAAGTATCCGGGGCCGCGCTCGATCAGGCTGCGCTTCATGGGGCCGAGGAAGGTGTCGGGGAGGACGGTGTAGGGACGGCCGCTGGTCACCACGTCGTACATGAGCCGGCACTGCCGGTCGATGGTCGCCGCCTTGTAGGTCGCTTCGGGCACCGACCCGGCGGTCACGATGATGCCGTGGTTGGCCAGGATCACCACCGACTTGTCTCCGATGGCCTCGGCCAGGTCGGCTCCGAGAGCGGCGTTGGCCACCTCGCCGGTGTACTCCTCCACGAAGGCCAGGTCGCCGTCGAACATGGCCGTCGTCTGGTGGATCATCTCCGGCACCAGCCCCAGGGCGGCCAGCACCGTCACGTGGTAGGGGTGGTTGTGGATCACCACCGCGGCGTCGGGTCGGCGTCGGTGCAGCTCGGTGTGGATGTGGAACGCCGGGGTCACGTCCCAGCGACCCTCGAGCACCCGGCCGTCGTGGTCCACGCGGCACAGGTCGCCCGCGGTCATCTCCTCCCACCAAAGACCCCAGGGGTTGATCCAGAGGCCCTCGCCGCCAGGGTCACGCATGGTGATGTGGCCGGCGATGTTCTCCCCGAACCCGCCTTGGGCGAGGATGCGGAAAGCGCAGGCCATCTCCTGCTGGGGTGTCAACTCGGGAAGCGGCGGCAGCACCGACGGAGCCCATTCCTGCAGTCCGCCGGCTACGGCGGCCCCCCTGTCATTCATTCCTCAACGCTACCGCCCTGGCCCTCAGCTCGCCTTTCGCCACCTTGCCCCCCGAGCTCCTGGGCAGCGGGCCGACGCCCAGGAGGTGCTCGGGGAACCACTCGCGGGTCACCTGGCGGGACGCCAGGTGGGCGGTGATCTCCTCGAGGGTCACCTCGGGCGCCCCGGGCTTGAGCTCGACGAACACCCCGACCCGCTCGCCGAACACCGCATCGGGCACGGCCACGACCGCCGCCACCGACACCGACGGGTGGGTCATCACCTCGGCTTCAACGGCGGGAGCGCTGATATTTTTTCCGCCTCTTATGACGATGTCGCTGGTCCGGCCCACGACGGTCAGGTAGCCATCGGCGTCGATCTCGACCAGGTCGCCCATGAGGACCCATCCGTCGTCGGTGTAGAGGGACGCGCTGGCCTGGGGGTCGTCCCAGTAACCCTCGCAGGTGGCGGGTCCCTTGCAGCCGGGCTGGCCCCGCCCCGGGACCGCCAGCGGCGTGCGGTCGGCGGGGTCGAACAGGCGCACCTGCATGCCGGGGATGATCCGCCCGGCGGTCCCGAGGCGGTGGGGCCGGTCGTCGTCGACGGTGGTGACCGACGCCGCCCCGGTCTCGTTGCTGCCGTAGAACTGCAGGACCCTGGCCCCGGTGCGGTCCTCGAACTCGGCGGCTTTGGCGTAGGGCACGGCCTCCCCCCCGGTGAAGACGACCCGCAGCGACGACAGGTCGCGCCCGGCGAAAGACGGCTCGTCGAGCATGAGGATCAACTGGGTGGTGACCGCGGCCAGAACCGTGACCCGGGACTCCTCGATGGCGCCGAGCAGGTCGGCGGCGCGGAACCGGCTGCGCACGTGGACCGGGGAGCCGAGGATGGCCGGGGAGAAGTGCTGGGTCCACAGACCGAACCCGTAGGGGGCGGGCAGCGCCGAGCAGAAGACGTCCTCCCCGGTGAGCCCCCCGGCGGCTACCGCCAACTCGTGGAAGTAGAACCACCGGCGCTGGGTGTGCACGACGAGCTTGGGCAGCCCCGTCGTGCCGGAGGTCGAGTTGAGGATGAAGGTGTCCTCGGGACCGAGCGCCAACGAGACGTCGGGCGCGGCCCGGTCGGCGAGGCCGTCGAGGGACAGCTCGATCGCCGTCACCTGCGGGGGGACGTCGGTTCCGGGAGGAACGATCACCGCCTTTGCTCCACTGCGGGACAGCAGGTGCTCCACCTCGCGGGCGCCGGCCCTCCAGCCGATCCCCACCGCGGTCAGCCCGGCGCGCTCGGTGGCTCCCCATGCCACGTGCGGCTCGGCCCCGTCGGGCAACCACGTCGCAACCCGATCCCCCGGATCGAAACGCTCGGCCAGTTGGGCGGCCAGCGAACCGGACACGGACAGATAGTCGGCCCAGGTCAGGTCGCCCCCGCCGTGGGCCACCGCCACCCCGTCGGGCCGCTCCCGGGCCCAACGGGCCACCACCCCCGCCATGGTCTGTTCGCTCACGCCATTCACGACCCGGCGAATGTAGACCGGGGCGGGCCTCCTCGTCGCCCGGATCGCCGCCCCCGTCCCACCCGACGGACCGCCGGGCGGTGGGGTGGTCGGGGGGTGGGGTCGTCGGGTGGGGGCGGCGCGGTGGCCGGTGGCCGGGCGCGGCCGGTGGCCGGGGCTGGGCGGCCGGGCCGCTGCAGGGCTATCTGTGAACCAAAAGTCAAGCCTGTGAACCGAAAGTGACGTGATATGGCAGTTTCGGTTCACGGAAACCGGCTTCGGTTCACAGTTGGGCCCGAGCCGGGGACGGGCTTACCCGGTACCAGCCTCCGGCAGGCCTACCAAACGACCGACCGGAGGAAGCCGAGCAGCAGTTCGTTCACGTCGTCGGCCCGCTCCTGCTGCACCCAGTGTCCGCATCCGGGCAGGATGTGGTTGCCCCGAAGGTCGGCCAGCGTGGATGCGTGGCGTTCCACGGCGCGTGCTCCCCACATGGTGGGCCCGTCCTTTTCACCCCCGATGAAGAGGGCCGGCACGGTGATGGGACGGTTCCGCCACGGCTGCAGGTCGAGCCAGTCACGGTCGACGTTGCGGTAGCGGTTGAGCGGTCCCCGAAATCCGGTGTGCTCGAACAAGCCGGTGTAGAACTCGAGGTCCTCCTCGGACAGCCAGGCCGGCAGGTCGGCTCCCACCGGGAAGCGCTCGCGGAGCAGTCCCCCTGGTCGCACGAAGGCCACGGTCTTGCCGTCGGGGGCGGGTGCGCCATCACCCGAGGCGGCGATGTAGAAGCCCCGCAACCATGACCGCACGTCCATCTCGATCTCGGCCTCGGCCCGGCCCGGCTCCTGGAAGTAGTGGATGTAGAACTCCTCGCCGAAGGCATCGCCCATCTGCTTGAACGCGTCCAAGGGCCTCCTACCACCCGGAGGGTTGTAGGGGACGCTGAGCAGGGCGACGGCGGCGAACACATCGGGCCGGAGCAACGCTGAATTGGCCGCGATCGGGGATCCCCAGTCGTGGCCGATCACGGCGCAGCGCTCGATCCCCAGCGCCTCGAGCACCCCCAGGTTGTCGCTCACGTGTTGGAGCATCGAGTAAGCCTCAACCTCCAGCGGCGCCGACGACCGGCCGTAACCGCGCACGTGGATGGCCACCGCCCGGTACCCGGCGGCGGCGAGAGCCGGTAGCTGGTGGCGCCAGGAGTACCACGACTCGGGGAATCCGTGGACCAGCAGGACCACCGGTCCTTCCCCCTCCTCGACCAGTTCGATGCGGGCGTGGCGGGCCTCAACCATGCGCTGTTTCATAGCTGGACCAAGGGCTCCGGATAGGCGACCATCGCCGCCGAGGCTAGACCAGAGCCGGGCCGGCCGCCCTGAGCGACCACCGCACCAGATGTGGGCCGGGGCGGTCGGCGGTCTGCGGGCCACGCCGGTCCCGCCCAGCGGGCAGCATGTATCTCCGTTCATGGCTTACGGTGAGACCACCCGCGAGAAGCTGCTCGACGCGGCAGCCCAGCTCTTCGCCGAGCACGGTGTGGACAACGTGTCGATCGCCGAGATCGTCCGCCGCTCGGGCCAGCGCAACGCCTCTGCGGTGCAGTACCACTTCGGGTCCCGCAGTGATGTCCTGCTCGCGGTGCTGGCCCGTCACGTCCCCGACCTGGCCCGTCTCCGCCAGGAACTCTTGGACCGGGCCCGTCGGTCGCCCCCCGAGGATCGCATGGCGGTCGTGGCGGCCATCGTCCAGCCCGTCGCCGAGTTCGCCGGGATGGGGTGGCGGCAGCGGGCCTACCTGCAGATCGGCTCGGAGCTGACCGGGGCCCTCGATCGGACGACACCCGAGATCCGCGAGCTCATGGATCGGACGGCGGGGCCGGCGGCCTGGGACCTCTTTCGTCGGCGCTGCCCCGAGGTACCGGGAGAGATCTGGGAGGAGCGTCAACAGATATGCGTCAACTTCGTCGGGCGGGCGGCCGCCGACCGGGCCCGGGCGCTGGCTCGCGGCGACCACCTGCCCCTCGGCGACGACGCCTTCGTGGAGAATCTCGAACAGATGGTCCTGGCCGCCATGACCGCCCCGAACCCTGCGCGACACCCCTCCCCCAGCCCGTAGCCGGGACGGTCGCCGGGCCCCCGTGGGCCGCCCCCCGGCCTCGGGTCAGTTCCCCCTGAGCAGCCGACCCGGCCGGGCCCCCGTGGGCTGGCCCCCGGCGATGGTGACCCGCCCGTTGACCACCGTGGCGAGGAATCCCTCGGAGCGCTGCTCCAGGCGACGGCCGCCGGCCGGCAGGTCGTCGACCAGGCGGGGAACGGCGGGCGCGACCCGGGACGGGTCGAACACGTTCAGGTCGGCTTTCATGCCGCGGCGCAGCAGCCCCCGATCCGACAGGCCCCAGGCCAGCGCCGGGGCCAGCGTGATCATGGACACGGCCTGTTCGATCGAGAACTCCTGGCGTTGTCGGACCCAGTAGCCGAGCAGGTGGGTGTGGATGGACGAGTCGGCGATCTGACTCAGGTGGGCTCCCGAATCCGAGAAGGTCATGACCGACCGGGGATGGCGGAGGGCCCGCAGGAGCGTCGGCTCGTCCTGGGGGTAGAGGCTGGGCTGTATGAAGAGCTGCTCCAAGCCGGTCTCGACCGCCATGTCCACGATGGCCTCCACCGGATGGACGCCCCGCTCCCGGGCCACCTCGGCGATCGACGGGTTGGGCGGAAGACCGCTCCGGTAGACCTTGATCCCCTCGAAATCGGGGGGTCGGGCCTGCGCGCCGACCTGCCGGAAGGGGCCGTAGTCGAAATCGCGTGCCGCCTCCACCAGGTAGGAACGGGTCTCCGGCTGGCGCAGCCCGGCGAGCTGGGCCGCCAGGGGGCGGGACCTGAACTCGCTCCACTGCGGGATCAGGTCGAAGGGCAGCCGCGACTTGAACGACAGGAGCACAGAGATACCCCGGCAGTGGGTCTGGGCGATGAAGCGTCCGCCGGCGGCCGCAGCCCGGTCCATGAAGTCGAGCAGCCCCGCCGCCTCTTTGGTGGCGACCATCCCGAACGTGATCGGCACACCTGTGGTGACCGCCAGATCCTCGAGGCGGTCGAGACCGGCGGCGCGAGCGGCGGGGTCGGAGGCGAGCATGGCCCCGTCCACCACTTCGAAGATGCCCCGGCCGGCCTCGCCCATCACCGAGACCAGGGCCTCTATCTCCGACCACGCGGCGAGGCGCGAGGCGACGGGCCGGTCGTCGGATGTCTGGTGGTGCTCGCTGCGCGATGTGGAGAAGCCGATGGCTCCGGCCGCCATGGCGTGGCGCAACTGCCCGCTCATGAGGTCCAGGTCCTCGGGGGTGGCCTCCTGCTCGAATGCCCGCTCCCCCATGGCCCAGGTGCGCAGTGCCGAATGGCCGATGTTGGCCCCGAAATTGATCGCCTTGGGGAGGCCGTCGACGGCGTCGAGGTACTCGGGGAAGGTCTCGAACGACCAGTCGATGCCCTCGGCCAGAGCCCCGGGGTCGATGTCCTCGGCTCGCTCCAGGTTGCGCACCACCAGTTCCCGTTGGTGGGCTCGCACCGGGGCCAGCGTGAAGCCGCAATTGCCCATGACCGCAGTGGTCACGCCGTGCCAGCAGGAGTTGGTCCCGGCGGGATCCCAGAACACCTGGGCGTCCATGTGGGTGTGACCGTCGATGAAACCGGGGCAGACCACGTGCCCCTCGGCGTCTATCTCCTCGGCCCCCCGCTCACGGATGCGCCCGACGAAAGCGATGGTGTCACCCGCCACTCCGACATCAGCGCGGTAGGCACCGAAGCCGGACCCGTCGACCACTGTTCCGTTGCGGATGACGAGGTCATAGGACATAATGTGCGCACATTACTTCTTTGAAGTGGGGGACAAAGGGTGAGCGCAAGGGTGATCCCAGGGTGATCCCAGGGTGAGCGCGAGGACGGCGGCCGATATCAGGGCCGCGCTACCCCACCCGGTGATAGACGGCGACGGCCACACCGTGGAGTTCGTGCCGGCTCTCGCTCCCTACCTGCGCGACGAAGGGGTGGACATGGCCCACCCCGAGTTCGCCCGCATCGAATCGGGGCACATGGGTCCACCCGCCGACTGGCACGCCCTCGCGGCCGAGGAGCGGGCCCGCAGCCGCGTCTGCCGCGGTGCCTGGTCGGGGGTATTCGCGTC
>JAGWSF010000021.1 GCA_028876385.1 Acidobacteriota bacterium
GCAGCCGCCAGGCGCGGGTGTCGGCGACCTCGATCCCGAGCCGGCTGAGCAGGACCTTGACCTGAGCGTTGGAGCGCAGGTCGACCTCGACGCCGGCGGGGACGTGGCGCAGGACCTCGGCGTCGCGTCCAAGTCTCAACTCGACCGCCTCGGCGTCGTTGCGCGGCCGGGGACCTACGAACCCGGCGATGATCGATTCCGCAGTGCCCCGGTCCATCGGTAGTCCCCCGGCGGTCAGCTCAGCGCAGAGCAGCTCGGCCCCGGACTCGGAGCGGGCCGTGACGACGGTCCTCGGCCCGTCGGCGTCGGTCGCAGCGGCCAGCTGCGCCATTTGGCGGTCGGCTACGTCGAGGGCCACGGACGCCCACCGGCGGAGCCGCTCAAGGCTGTCGCCCCAGCCGCCGTCAGCCCACTCGGCCCGGAGATGACCGTCGGGCTGGACGGGGTCTTCGGGATCGCCGGCCACCTCATTCAGCGTGGAGAAGAGGTCATCCGGCGCGACCGTCGGCACCCCGACGAGGGGAAGGTCGTGGGCGGCGGCCCACACCCGGCCGACGTCGACCCGCCAGCCGCCGTGGAGCAGGGCGTGCACCGCGGTCAGGTCCCAGGCCGTGGATATGTGGAGCCCGACCCGTACCAGGGCCGACGCCGTCGCCGCTGACCACAGCACCCACCTGGGACGAAGCGTCGCTTCGATCGCCGCGACCTCCGACAGGGGTGAGACCGTAGGAGCCATCTCGGCCCCGCCCACGGCCCAAGCCTGCCCGCTCACAGCCAGCCCGATCCCCGTTCCCGGTTGGACCACGAGGGCCACCGGATCACCCCTACGCGTCCCGGCGCTCCTCAGCGCATCGAGAAGCCCGGACGTCACCACCGGCCCCACCCTGCCATGTAACGCCGTGTCGTGGCGAGATCAGGCTGAACGATCGAAGGAGCAACCTCTCTCACCCCGACCTTCGCCGCCCCGGAGTGCGGCTACCGACCGTCAATACCTGAAATATTCGCCTTCAGTTCATCTTCGATGTGCGAGACCAGGTTCCGCTGGTCGTCAAGGCTTTGATGCTGCTCCAGAATCTGCTGATTCTGCTCGGCAATCTGCTGATTCAGGTGATCGACCACCTCGTCCAGCTGCTGTTGGAGGGAAGAGATCCGCTCACCTAATCCGGCCAGCTCCCGGTTGACTCCGTCAATGGCTTCAGCAACGTCAGAATCCATCTCGATCTCCTTGGAGTGAAGCCAGCACGTCGTCCGCACGGTGCGGGCAATCCCGAGAGTTGGCAACGCCACCGTACTCAGCTTTCAACCTTGGAGCAACGCTGGCACCTAGTAGCCCTCGGCACCCACCAAGAGCGGTAGCGGTCAGTCCCTCAGTCGCCGCCTTTGATCGTCTGGCGGTACCACAGATGCAATTGCACGACCGCCCACATCCGGTACGGCGTCCATCGACCCGTGATGGTCTCCGTTTCATGGTCGGACAGCGGGGCGCCGTCCGAGTACGCCCGCTGCAGCGCTTCGGAGGTCAGCCGGTCGGCGGTCAAGGCGTCGACCGTTCCGGCGCCCCGGTGGAGGATTCCCTGCGCAAAGAACGGTCCGATACCGGGGATGCCCCGCAGTTGCTCCAGGGCCTCGCGCTCGTCGAGGGCGCGCAGAGAGTCCCGGTCCAGCAGCCCGCTCCGTGCTGCCTCGGCCACTCCGTGAAGCCGAGACACCTTGATCTCGCTCAACCCCTTGAACTCTCGCAGATCCAGTAGCGATTGTGGCGACGGAAAGGACGAGACCTTCAGGCCATCTACCTCGAAGGAGGTCCCGATGGCTTCGGCGAGTGCGGCGCGGATGCGGCGCCCCTGGGCGATTGAGATCCGGTGCCCGATGATGAAGGCGGCCGCCGCTTCGTAGGGTGAATGGAACAGGGAAGGGCGGACGTACCGAAACTGATCCTGCAACCGCCCCATGATGGGATCCCGACGGCCGACTTCAGGCCAGCCGGTACCGTCTTCATCGAGCGACAGGGCGGCGAGGGCCTGTCTTCGGACCTGGTCCTTGCTAGATACCCCGGTCTGCATCTCAAGCGTGAGCGTGTCGGTCGCGGTCTGACGCAGTGTCACCAGCGCGGGCTCCCACGTGCCCTCGGCCGGGAAGGCCATGACGATCCTTCCGTCAGTGGTGGCCGGCCAGCTGTTGAAATAGGAGTTCTGGTTCTGAAGATCGAACGGCCCCTTCGGCGTGAACGCCATCGTGGTGGTCGTCATTTATCGTCACTCCTCTTGCAGATAGGCGGTGATCATCTCAATGGCGAGCCTGTGAGTGTCGCTTTGCCGCTGATGGGACAGTGCGGCGCCGGGATCCATACAACGATATTGCCATTGCATATAATACACGGCATGTCCGCGAGCGAGCACGTAATGACGGTCTCCCGAAACGGCCAGGTATCCATTCCGGCGGCCACGCGGGCCCGATGGAAGACCCGTCGGGTGATCGTCGTGGACCTCGGTGACCGCGTGGTGGTACGCCCCACGTCTGACCAGCCGATCGCCGACCTGGAAGGAAAGTACAAAGGTCGAGGACCTACCTCCGACCAGGCCCATCGCCGATCCCGCCAGGCCGAGGCGTCTAAGAAGCGGTGACGATCCTCGACGCCTACGCAGTCATCGCATTCCTGAAGGCCGAACCGGCAGCCGCCGAGGTTCGGCCCCTGCTCGACCGGGCTGAGGCAAACCTGACCGCGGTCGGGGTAGCCGAGGTACTTGACCACCTCGTGCGTCTCGCGGGCGCCGAGGAGGAAGTCGCCGCCCTCGACCTCGCCCAACTTGGACTACTCGACGGCGTCGTCGTCGATGCAGACCTTGGCTTGGCGGCTGGGCGGCTGAGGGCCCGTCGCTATCACCGCAGCCGATGCTCGGTCAGCATGGCTGACTGCATCGCCGCCGAAGCCGCTCGGCGGGAGGCGACGGGCCTCGCCACGACCGATCCGCACTTGCTAGATCTCTGTCATCTCGAAGGAATCTCGGCCATCGTGCTGACCCCATCGGACGGTACACGATGGGAGCCACCAAGCTGACATACCAGTCCGACGGCCGGCGTCCCCCCTTTCGGGATGAGGTGTGATGAGCCGACCCGAGATGGAAGGACGCTGTGATCAACGACGCTGCGAGTCCAGCCTTGTCTGCCGGCACACCCCCATTCGCAGCGTTCTGCACGCCCACCATCACCAAGCCCAACCCGGCCCCCATGATCTTCGTCGTTGTTAGTTCATATCAGGACCGGGAGTTGCTCGAACACCTGGCCAGGTGAGCGTCTACTACCTGACGCTGGATGACTACCCGGCCATCGCGGTGGCGGTCACGGGCCAGTCTGTGGAGACGTTGGTGACCGCAACCAACTCCGCCTTACACGCACCGTCGGCCAGCTTCGCCGGCGAAGAGTTCTACCCGGACTTCGTGGACAAGGCCGCCGTCCTGGCAATGGCGTCTGGAGCCTGGGACGAAGACGTCACCGCAGAATGGCTCAGACCGAAACTTCGCCGTCGACAGGAGTGACCACCGGGCCTCCACCAGGCCCCTGCACATTCTGCGCAGCGCCTATACCGCCCGCCGACCGGTCGATATCGCTCCGAGCGCCGATTCCGCACCATTGCCCGATTGGATATCGTCGGGCGCCGCCGCTCCGTAGCGAACGTTCGGCTCGTGTTGCCGATCTGCCGGTGGAATACTAGCGGTGTGTCCGAACCCAAGCGGCGGGAGCGTGTGCTTGTTTCTCAACGGGTAACCATCAACGAGACAGGTGGTCCAAGCGAGATGGCCGTCCAAGGCACGGCCACAGTGAGGTCCTTCCCGCTAAGACAATGGGTGGAACGACTCGGAGGATATGTCGGGGAGTGGATCAACGAGCAGGAACCGACATTTGTCTATCCGGTATCGCTCGAGGAATGGCGAGGGCGAGATCTTGATGGAACCTGGCTGATGGGATGGGCACTTGTGGAGTATCGCCTTCGAGGGCGCGGCAACCCGACCATCGGCCGTCACCGGGCCAGGATGAACCGGGTTCATTCCGTCCAGCCTCTCCGCCCTGAATAAGAGTTGTCGAGTCCCGAAGCCGCCCGAAACGGCGATTAGCGCGTAGTCCCCAGATCATGGGCCGTCGAAACGTGGCGCATCGAAAGGATGTTCTGCCTCGCCCCGTCCGGTGTCGACGCATCCACGCAGCCGCTCGTATCAGAGTGCCTCTTTGTGTCAAGAGGATCGGGGGAGCTTTTTTCGGGTGGTCCGGCTGGAGCGGGTCGTAGTGTTGGGGTGGTCCGGGAGTGGCTTTTCCGAAGAGCCGGTGTCGCGGGGTGTGATCCGGTCACGCTGGATTCAGAGTCGTTCCCCGTTTGCCCTCCCGGACCCCACTTCCAGTTGCCGGCGGCCTTGGCGTCAGCGACCAGGCGGGCGTAGATCAAGTCGCTGATCCGGCGTTTGAGGGCCCGGATGGCTTCCTTGCCGCCCTTGCCCTCGGCCCGTTTGCGTTCGTAGTAGATCCGCCCGGGAGTGCCGGCGAAGCGGATCTGGGTGACCGCAGCCATGTGGATGAGGTGGATGAGCCGGCGGTTCCCTCGCCGGGAGAGCCGGTAGATCTTCTTCTCCCCCGACGACACCTCGACCGGGGCGGTCCCGTTGTAGGCGGCGAACGCGGCCCGACTGGCGAAGCGGTTGATGTCGACCACATGGCCGATCACCGCGCAGGCCACGAACGCCCCGACCCCGTACACCTCGGTCACCGTGGTGCCCGACGCGGCCACGGCCAGGTCCATGTGCTTCTTGGTCTCCCGCCGCTGGCCGTCGATGCGCTCCAAGTCGCCCAGCAGCTGCCACGCCAGCCTCTCGGGTCTGACCGTGGTGTGGCTCGAAAGAGGTCCGAGCTCGACGCATCTGAAATCAGACATGCCCGCCTGTGGGGCATGATCGGCCGGCACCGAGCGCAGAAACTGCTGCAACTCTCTTGACGGGCTTGGGCCCCGACCGGGCATCGCGCGGGCCTTCCCTACTGAAGGTTCGCTTCAGGCGAACCTGTAGGGTTCCCCTGTGGCGTACCATGCGGGCACGGAGAGCTCGCCGCTCCCCTACCAGGGGCCCCTGGAGCCTGATGAGGTCGTCGGACAGGGACGCCCTGACCCGCGATCTGGTCGAGCGCCTGACGCTCCGTAAGGTCACCGCCCTCCTCGGCCCGAGACGCTATGGCAAGACCAGCGTGCTGCGCCGGGTGGCACACGAGCTCTCTCGAGGTGGCCACCGTCTTCGTCGACCTCTACGAGGTGACCTCCATGTCCGACGTGGTCGTGCGCTTCGACGACGCCCTGGCGACTGCCACTTCGGCACCGGACCCGATGTCTGGCCTGGCCCAGCGCTTCGCCGTGGAGGTCTCGTTGAACCTGGGGGCCGTCAAGGTGGCGCTCACCGGCCCGGCCCGCAACCGGCCCGAACCGAGCCTGCTGCTGCACAGCCTACTGGACGTCATCGTCAGGGCCGCCACGGCCACACCGTTGCTGCTGGTCGTCGACGAGTTCTCCTCGGTGGCGAGGGTTGACGGGGCCGCCGGGGCCATGCGGACCGCGTTCCAGCACCACTACCGCGACCTCGGCCTGGTCTTTGCCGGCTCACAGCCGTCGATGATGCGCACCCTGTTCACCGACCGGCCCCAGCCTTTCTACGGTCAGGTCGACCTCGTCGAGATCGGCGCCCTGGACGCGGCGGCGGTCGAAGAGCTCGTCGAGCACGGGTTCGCCTCGACCGGCCGGCGTGCTGGCCGGCTGGCCGGGCACATCCTCACCTTCGCTGAGCGCGTCCCGATCAGAGGCGTCCGGGGCGGCGCTCGCTTTGCCGGCGACCGACAGTATGCCGATAGCTACCACGATCCAAGCAACGCTCATCACGAGCGCGGCTGGAACGGACCCCGCTGCGATCCCGACGACTGCGCCCAAAACGATTGCGGGAACTACCAGTACCATAACCAGCTCGAGCATGGGCCAACGGGATCTCGCCAGTCGGGCGAGTGCCGGCATTGCCATGACCGTCACGGCCACAACGATGGGCCGGCGGGACTGCGCGATTCTGCTGGCTCGACCCGGAGCAGGGTCGGCTGGGGTCGCGCCTTGCGGGAGACCCGAGTTGGCCTTCGAGGCCCAAGTCAGCACGGTCCAGTGTCGGTTGGCGAATACGCGGCGGGTTGGGAACGGCGCGGTGACGTGGGCGCCAAGGTGTCCCGGAATCAAGGCGCACCTCACCTCTAACGGAGTCACGACTCCATTGACGGCCCACGCCCATCCACCGGTAGCGACACACGAAGCTGCTGCGATGCCGGCCAGGGGCAGTCGATCGTAATCCGAGGCCCCGAGAGTGACCCGGCGGGCTTCGGGCAGAGTCCAGATCGGATTCTGAGTCACCTGCGGCTGCGCCGCCCTCAAGCGACCAATGAGTCCGTCAAGTTCCTCGTCAGCCACGGGGACCAGAATGCCACCATCTCGAACCCCGGGAACGGCCCCTTCGCATGGCTCGCCTTCCATACTGCGCCGGCCCGCGACGTGCGTGCGAGGGGGACTTCTGGTCACGCCGGGGCTGTCCGGACCGTCCGCAGCTCGACGGCGCAGATCGCGTCGGCGGCGAGAATGCCGGCGTGGACCGCGTTGCTTACGCGGCACTGTCGTTCCCAGCGATAAGGGACTTTCGAGCCGCGTACAGGAACTCGTCCGCCTTGGTCAGGTACGCCCGTCCTTCGTCTGCGTTGACCGCACGTGTTCGGCCTCGTCTCCCTGCCACGTCAGGCCGCTTCAGCCAGCAGTTCGAGTCGAGACCCGACCAGGACTATCCCGTCCCGAACGATCTCTGTCCACACGGTGGGGCCGGGTCGTCGCAGGAGGCCGGAAATCTCCTCCTCCCCCGCCTCCATGACGTTCACCGGGTTGCCGACCGCCCTTGTAGCCGCAGCAGTCCAAGACCAGAGGGAGTCGGTCCATTCGTCGTCGTCACGCGCCAGGCCCCGGCACCGGACGGCGAGCACGTCGAGGTCGCTTTCAGCATCGGCTTCCCCCCTGGCGAACGAGCCGAAGACCATCAGGCTCACCGGCGCCGGACGGATATCCAAGGCCAGTTCACCGAGGCGCTCGAGGGCCGCCTGGCGCAGGTCGGCGAGGGAGAGGACAGCTTGGGCGGCCAGATTCTCAGCGGCCAGCCGCACCAGTGAAGCGGGCGGGACGTCCCTTCGCTCGACCACCCCCAGCTCGACGAGCTTTCCGATCACGACCGAGGCCTGCTGGGGACTGACTCCGGCCAGGTCAGCTACACGTCGCATGGTGAGGTCCGTACCCGCCCGGGCCAGTACTCCGAGGACCCGACCCTGGACGCCAGGGATCAGGGCCTCCACCGAATGGCGAAAGTCCACGATTTATAGTACATCAAATCAGACGATTGTCAGATTTATTTGAGTATCTCCTTGCTTCCTATCCAGCGAACTTGGACCTCGTCAAGTTATATTGATGGCAGATGGACCCGGTCATCCTGGCGAGGCCCGCAAGCACGGGGTGGCTCACGACGACATGCTGCACGCCTACCGCACTCCAATACGAGTATTCGAGTTCGACGAACTCACCATGTTGATCGGCCCCGATCCGGCTGGCCGACTCCTTGAGGTCGGTATGGTCACGGCCGAGGGAACCGAGTTCATCGTTCACGCCATGCCTGCCCGCCAGAAGTTTCTGAGGTGATCTGATGCCGCGTTCGATTCAAGAGATCCTTGACCATGCTGACGAGCTCGCCAAACGTTTCGAGGACTACGAGCCTTCAGCAGATGACGAGGTGGCTGTGGCGGAACATCTCCTGCGCCGAGCAGCGTTGGCTCGCGCCCGGAGCGAACGCCAGATAAGTGAGGCGGTCGAGACCGCTCGTCGAGCCGGGATCTCCTGGAAGCGCATCGGGACCGAACTGGGCATCACGGCTCAGGCAGCTCAGCAACGCTACGGGCCGGTCACGAAGTCGGCGTAGCGGAGCGTTATGCGCCGCTTCCCAGACCAAAGCCCGCCCTGGACAACGACGCCAGCCCGCAGGCGGCCCTCACCTACCAGCACGCCACCGCCGACCGCAACAGGGCCATCGCCGAGGCTCTTTCGGACCTGGCCGCCAAGGCGGCCGCAGTGACCCCGATCGACCGCGCCGGGACCCGTTCGGCAGAGTTAGGTCACGTTCAGGTCACGCCGGCACCTTCCGATGGCCGCCACGGCCAAATCCGGCCTCTGACCAGCACCTTTGTGAGCACCCCCAACGGGATTCGAACCCGTGCTGCCGCCTTGAAAGGGCAATTTGGGCACCTTTGCTGACCTGCGGAGATCCCCAAAAAGTGGCTCTGACCAGCACTTTTCCTTCTGGCGGGTCTCGTCGAGTTCGATCGAATATCTGCTCGTTCGCGCACGGATCGCGCATGAACAAGGCCGGGAGGTGTCTCAGCTGAGTGGCAAGAGTTCGACGTCGTATTGCGGGAAGCGACCGTCGATACTCACCAAGGTCAGGTTCTCTGCGCTCGCCTGCGCAATCATCATCCGGTCGAAAGGATCGGAATGATGGGGTGGCAGGCCGCCTGCCAGCAGAGCGTGTGAGGCTGTGATCTCCAGTGTCTGAAAATCGCTGGTGGTGATCACCTCAAGCAAGTTGTCTGGCGCTTCGAGTCTTCCAACGGCCTTCTTTATGGCGATTTCCCACACCGCCGCGGCCGAGACCATGACCTCATTATCAGGTGACGAAATGGCTCCGCGAGCTGCCGCTGGCAGCAGCGGGTCATCCGAGAGCCACCAGAGCAGGATATGCGCGTCCAGCAGCAGGCTCACGGACGTTCACCGCGAAACGCGGCAGCCAGTTCCTCCGGGAGCTGATCGAAGTCCTCATGTAGATGAACCCGCCCCGCCCATTGACCTGGACGCCGCGGGGACCGTGCACGCGGTGGAACGATACGGGCCACCACGTGGCCGGCCCGGGCAATCTCAACCTCGTCGGTCTCGCCGGACTCAACGGCAGCCACAAGCTTTGACAGATTGGTCTTGGCGTCGTGCATGTTGACCCGCATGTCGCCATGTTAGCTAGATTAGCTAGGTACGTTAAGCTGCCCAAGAAGGCGGCGACGCGTCGCTCCGGTCGGCGGCCGACGGTCGAGGGGCTGAACATTATGCTTGTCGCCAGAGACAACGCATGAAAAGCAGCGAGAATGCATATCGCCGATTACTTGCTTCCCTCGATGACAGTCCGCCGGCCCGGACGAGCGACTCGATGGAATGATCGGCTCGGCTTCACGGCGGCTGCCTCCAGTGTGCCTGAGGCCTGCGACGGTAACGACCCTATTCAGAGGAGGCAGCGCGCACGCTCTGATTCGTTCGCGCACGTAGCGCGCACGCCGACTCTTTCCGAGTTCCTTGAGAGTCCCTGGAGCCAGCCGAAAATAGCCTCTGAGCTGGACTTTCGTGAAGCACCCCCAACGGGATTCGAACCCGTGCTGCCGCCTTGAAAGGGCGGTGTCCTAGGCCGCTAGACGATGGGGGCGGGAACGCCGAAGCCTATCCTCCGGGAGCCAGTCGTGTGAATCGGGCCGGGTGGGCCGGGGAGCGGGCCACCCGGTGCCGAACAGGCGCCGCTTACCCCGTTGCCACGCCTGACCGGTTCGAACCCGCTCCCGCAGTTCGCCGCCAGGCCGGGGGTCCGAGCGGTGGGGCCTCAGGTGAGGTCCCAGACGGTGCCCTCGGGAGTGTCGCGTACCTCGACGCCGGCCATGACCAGGGTGTCGCGGATGCGGTCGGCGTCGCTGAAACGCCGGTCGCTTCGAGCGGCGGCCCGCTCGGCGAGCAGGGCATCGACGAAACCACCGACCACCTCCCTGGGGTCGCGGGTCCCGGTCCGGGCCAGGTCGCCCAACCGGGAGATCATCCGCCGCAGAGCCGAGCGGCCCTTGGCCCCGGCGTCGGACTGAGTGGTGTCGCCCGACCAGGCGACCAGCGTGTCGTCCAGCTCCAGCATCGCTCGCACCGCGGCGTCGGCATCGGAAGCCGCCATGGCGGCGTCGAAGTCGCCCTCGAGGCGCCGGATCTCCGAGTGCAGGGCGGTGGAAGCCTCGCCGCCCGCCTCCGATGGGACCGGGCCCGACCCCGGGCGGGCCCCGGCCACATCGACTGCTCCCGGGTCGGCCCCCACCGCCACCGCCGCCCCCGGGGCGTCGCGTCCCAGGTCGGAGAAGGCCAGGTCGACCATCTCCGAGATGGCGAGCTCCCGCCCGCTGTCGAGGATCGACGACTTGCCCTGCCGGCGGACGGTGACCACACCGTTGCCCACCACCCGGGCCGTCCCGGCGTCGAGGTCGAAGATGCACCCGGTGTGCTCGTCGATGCCGAGCACCCAGCCGTCTGGACCCATCTGCTCCTCGAGCTGGGCCAGGCGCCTCTCACCGAGATAACAGAAGCGGGTGTCGTGGTGGCCGCCCTCGGCATTGTCGTAGTGGGGGATCACCGCCACCTCGGGTCCGAGGAATCCGAGCAGGTCGAGCCCGTCGGCCCAGACCGGTTCGGAACCCACCTTGTAGATCTCGTACACCGGCACGGTGTAGCGGCCCAACGTGAGCGCCGCGGCGCTGGCGAAGACCACGCATCCCCCGTGGGTCAGCTTGTCGGCGAGCAGATCGGGTACCTCCGTCTCGCGCCACTGGCGCAGGGCGTAGGTGGGGCTGCCGGGGCCGGCGAACACCCAGCGGGCGGTGGCCACGCGGGCCAGTGCCGCCTCCCGGGCGACGGGGTCGTCCTCGCGACGGCGCAGGCCGGCCAGCTGCACCTCCCGTCCGACGCTCGCCCGGAAGTAGTCGATGGCCCGGTTGGAGATGTCGTCGGCGTTGGCCTGGAAGCCGTAAGGGGTGTCCATCAGGACCGCCGGCACCGGGGACGGGCCGAGCAGGTCGAAGATCTGGCGGTGCGGCTTGATCATGGTGGGGGCCGTCTCGCCCGAGCCCATGATGGCGAGGACCCGGGTCACGCCCGGTTCCCTCCGGGCTCGGCCGGGAAGGCGTCGTGGATCACCGATGCCACGGCCTCGGGGTGTTGGGCGTGCAGATCGTGGTCGCCCTCCATCCAGTGGACGGTGACCTGCCGCAGGCCGGACGCGGCGCCCGCCACCTCGTCTCGCTTTCCGGCCATCCACCGCTGATTCGAGCGGTCCTCGGCCATGATCAACACGGCCGGGGATTTCACCTCCGGATAGAGCTCCCGGGGGTGGTGCTCCCACAGGTTGCGGAGTATCTGCATGTGGTTGTCCCGCGACAGCCACGGGCGGACGGTGCCGTCGCCGAGCACCTCCATGTTGGCGAGGGTCCCCTGGATGCCCTCCTCCGGCCAGTCCGGGTGGTTGCTGCGCAGCCACTGCTCCATCTGCACCAGGGGGGTGCCGGCCAGGGGTGGCGGGGCGAGCGCCGCGGCTGCGGTGTCCCAGTCGGCGAAGCGGGCCGAAAGCTCGATGGTGCCCCCGTCGACCATCACCAGGCCGCCGACCAGGTCGGGGTGGTGGGCGGCCAGGTCGAGCACCACGTTGCCCCCCCAGGACTGGCCGACCACCACCGGCGCCCGCCCGGCCCAGTCGAGCCGGAGCATGAGACGGACCAGGTCGCGGGTGACCGTGGCGAAGTCGTAGCCGGAGTCGGGCTTGGAGGACCAGCCGTGGCCGCGCTGGTCCACGGCGAGCACGGGGTGACCCTTGGCGGCCAGTTCGGCTCCCACCCGGTCCCACAGCCGGGCGTTGGACGCCAGGCCGTGGACCAGCACCACGGGGACGCGGTCCCCGTCGAGGCTCCAGGGGACGACGGACAGCATCACGCCTTCGTCGACCACTTCGGCCAGCCGGGGCGGCGGCACGGTGCTCATGCCTGACGGTCCGGTCCGGCCGAGGAGGGGGTGATGGCGATGATCACTCGGCGCTCGCGCTGCATGGCCGCCCGGTAGTCATCCCAGTCGGGGTGCTCACCGGCGACCTGACGGTAGAGGGATTCGAGGGTGTCCATGGCCTCGGGGAGGCTGACGATCTCGGCGGTGCCCCGCAGTTGCACCCACGGCCCGAAGAACTCGTCGCGAAATGCGCACAGGACCGCTCTCGGGTCCGACCGCAGGTTGCGCACCTTGTAGGCCGCCTCCCGGCTGGACACGAGCACCCGGCCCGAGTCGTCGACCCCGTGCACCACGGGTGACGGGTTCGGCTCACCGTCGCGTCGGCGGGTGATCAGGACCGAACGGTGGTTCTGGCCCAGGAACTGCAGGGCTTCGGCGATGTCCATCACTCAAGTGTGCCGGGACATGGCGTCTACCGTCTCCTCCAGCAGCCAGCTGAGCCAGTGGTAGGCCGATTCCTCGGTTGACTGAGGTGGTCCGACGTCGTCGTCGTCGCTCACGCCGAGGTAGGTGCCGATGGCCAGGCGGAGGCTGTTGATGGACCTGGACCAGGCCATGACCTGCTCCTCGGTGAGGGTCTGGGCGTCGGCCGACTCCAGCACCATCTGGCATTCGGCCCGGCGGCGCTCGACCAGGTCCTCCATCATGAGCCGCCGGTACTCGTCCTGGCGGGCCACGTCGGCCGGGTCGCTGTAGGCGGGCGGGAACAGCCGGTAGAGGAGCGGGGCGCCCGGGTCGTCGAGCAGGCCGAGGAACTGCTCCATCAGCTCGCGCAGGATGACCCGGAAGTCGGCGTCGAGGCGGACCCGGTACACCCCGCCCTTCTCGTCCCAGCGCAGCACCGGACGGTCGAACAGGGCGCTCAGCTGTCGTGCTCCATGGTGGCCCAGAGCCCGTGCTCATGGAGGCGGAACACGTCGAGCTCGGCCTTCTCACGGGGTCCGTGCGAGACCACCGCCTTGCCTTTCAGGTGCACGTCGAGCATCAGGGCGTGGGCCTTGTCCTTGCTGTAGCCGAACAGCTTCTGGAACACGAAGGCCACGTAGGACATGGTGTTGATCGGGTCGTTCCAGACCAGGACCTTCCAGGGCAGGTCGGCCCGGGTGGACTGGTCGATGTCCGGCTCTTGGACCTCGACGGGTGCGGTGCTCACGGCCGGGCCGGACCGCCCGGGCCGGGGCTGGGGAGGCCTCCCGGAGGGGCGCTGGTCATACCTGTCGGGCTTGGGCTCAGCTCGCGTACTGGGCCGGGGCTGGTCATGCCACCAGGGCCGGTGCCGACACCGCGTCGGCGACCGTCGATCCGAGCAGGGGCCGATCTCTCAGGCCGAAGTAGTAGTGGATCGTGGCCACGACCAGCAGGCTGGCGCCGGCCACGTGGATGGCCACGACGCCTACCGGGTCCCCGCCGAAGTACTGGGCGTAGCCGACGCCGGCCTGGGCCAACAGGGTGACCAGCATGATCTCGGCCCGGCGCAGGACCGGCCGGGGGGCGCCGGAACGCACCAAGGTCCACATCATCACCACGGTGAGAGCGATGAAGATCTCGACCGAAGTGCCGTGTATCTGGGCCACGGCGTGCAGGGAGAAGTGGTAGCGGGGTGAGCCGGGTGCCCCCCCGTGGGGGCCCGTCGAGGTGACGACGGTGCCGAGGGTGGCCACCACCGCCAGGGCCCCCAGGCCGATCTGGGCCAGCCGCCGGGGCGCCGGCCCGACCAGGTCCCGGAGGGGCCCGGCGTGGTCATCCAGCCGGGCCCGCTCGTAGAGGACCACCGCCTCGGCCAGGAAGGCCAGGCCGAGCAGGAAGTGGAGGCTGACCAGCACCGGGTTGAGCTTGGTGTAGACCACGATGCCGCCGAGGACGACCTCGGCGACCAGCCCGACCACCAGGCCGAACGACAGCCAGGTGAGGTCCCGCCGGCGGGGGCGCCGGCGCAGGGCCGCGGCGAAGGCTCCCAGGGCCGCCACCGTCACCGCGGCGTTGATGAGACGGTTCCCGAACTCCACCCAGGCGTGGTACTGCAGCGGGGCCACCACGCTGGTGGAGTCGCATTTGGGCCAGGTGCTGCACCCCAACCCCGATCCGGTCAGGCGGACCGCCGCCCCGGACACGATGACCAGGACGAGAGCCACCACGGCCGCCAGCGCGATGCGACGGAACGCGTTGGGCGATACGGTCCAGCGGTCCGGCACGGGCCCAATGCTAGGGCGGCCGACCCCCGTTGTCCCATCTGGCCCGGGTCGGGGCCCAGCGGGCCGGCCGGGGCGGCCCGGCACGGGCGGGGCCGGCCGGCCTCGGCGGGCCCCACGGGGCGTCGCCGGTGGGTCCCGCTACCGCTTTGTCCCTACGCGTGGGCCTGCCGTACAGGTGTCCCGATGTCAGTGGTCCCGGTGGCGCGCCAGGTCACGACGGCGCGCCGTCTGGCCGGTTTCGTGGCACTCACGAAGCCCCGCATAATCGAGTTGCTCCTGGTCACGACGTTGCCGACGATGGTGGTGGCGGCGCACGGCCTACCCCGCGTGACCCTGATGCTGGCCACCCTGGTCGGCGGGACGCTGGCCGCCGGCGGGGCCAACGCCATCAACATGGTCGTCGACCGCGACATCGACGCCATCATGCGCCGCACCCGCAACCGGCCGCTGGTCACCGGCGTGGTCACCCCGGGGCAGGCCCTGGCCTTTGCGCTGGCCCTCGAGGTGGCCGCCTTCGCCGAGCTGTGGGCCGCGGTGAACCTCCTGTCGGCCCTCCTGGCGGTCAGCGCCACGCTCTTCTACGTCTTCGTGTACACCCTGTGGCTGAAGCGCACGTCCCGCCAGAACATCGTGATCGGCGGGGCGGCCGGAGCTGTCCCGGTGCTGGTCGGCTGGGCGTCGGTGCGCAACACGGTGGGCTGGGCGCCGGTGGTCCTCTTCGCCCTCATGTTCCTCTGGACCCCCCCGCACTTCTGGGCCCTGGCCATCCGCTACCGGGAGGACTACCGGTCGGTGGACGTGCCCATGCTCCCCGTGGTGGCCTCCTTCCGCCGTACCGCCACCCAGATCCTCGTCTACACCGTCCTGGTGGCCGCCGTATCGCTGGTCTTCGCCTGGACCGCCGGCATGGGCCCGCTCTACTGGGCCTCAGCGGCGGTCCTCGGGGTGGTGTTCACCGGCTACTCGTGGCAGCTGTGGCGTGACCCGACCGAGGCCCGGGCCATGAAGCTGTTCCACTGGTCCATCACCTACGTGACGTTGCTGTTCGTGGCCATGGCCGCCGACCAGCTCATTTTTCACTGATCTGATCCGCTCCACCCGGGTCGGGCGCCCGGCGTTACTCCCAGCGGAACAGGCGGGCGGCCAGCACCGGCGCCCCTAGCGCCCACACGGCCAGCACGATCCAGGCCCGCAGCGGCACGCCGGAGCCCGCCGTGAGGGCCCCGTGCAGCGCGTCCGACAGCGCGCCGGCGGGTAGGACCCGGGCCACGTCCCGGAGCGGCGTGGGAAGCTTGGACAAAGGGAAGATCATCCCGCCGAGCAACAGCAGCAGCAGGTAGAGGCCGTTGGCGGCGGCCAGGGTGACCTCAGCCCTCAGGCTGCCGGCCATCAGCAGCCCGAGACCGGCGAAGGCGACCGTGGCCAGCAGGATGGCCGGCAGGGCCAGACCGACCGGTCCCCCCGGCGACCAGCCGAGGGCCAGCCCGATGCCGACCAGCACCGCCACCTGGGCGATCTCGACCACCGCGATGGACGCGATCTTGGCCGTGAGCAGCCGCCCCCGCCCGAGGGGGGTGGCGCCCAACCGCTTGAGCACCCCGTACTGGCGCTCGAAGCCGGTGGCGATCCCCAGGCTGACCATGGCCGTGGACATGACCGCCAGAGCCATGACCCCGGGGGTGAGGAACTGCACCGGGTGACGGACGCCGGCCGGTTTGGGCAGCACGTCCACGACCGAGAAGAACACCAGCAACCCCACCGGGATGGCCAGATTGAGCAGCACCGAGTCGCCGCGCCGGGCGGTCAGGCGCAGCTCGGCGCCGACCTGGGCCCGCCACGCCCTCACTCGGGGTCCTCCGAGGAGGTGACCCGCAGGAATATCTCCTCGAGGCGCGACCCCGTCCGCAGGTCCCGCAACGGCAGGTCCCGGGCGGCCAGCCACGCCGTCAGCCGGGCCAGCGCGGCCGGCCCGCCGGCGGCCGCCACCAGGTACTCCCCGGGCCGCTCCTCGCTCACCGGGGCCTGCATCTCGGCGGCCAGGCTGACCACGTCGAGGCCGGCCGGGGCGGCGAAACGGATGCGCGCCGAGTCGGGATCGGCCTCCGCCAGCTCGGCCGGGCTGCCGGCGGCCACGACCCGCCCCCGGCTGAGGATGACGATGCGGTCGGCGAGGCGTTCGGCCTCCTCGAGCTCGTGGGTTGTGAGCACCACCGTGACCCCCGAGTCGCGCAGCTCGGCGACCTGCCCCCGGATGGCCAGGCGTCCCCCCGGGTCCACCCCGGCGGTCGGCTCGTCGAGGAACGCCACCTCGGGGCGACCGACCAGAGCCAAGGCCAGGGAGAGCCGCTGCTGCTCGCCGCCCGACAGGCGCCGCCACGGGGTGGCCGCCACGCCGGTCAGGTCGAGCCGCTCGAGCAGGCTCTGCGGGTCGAGCGGGTCCGGGTAGTAGCGGGCGAAGAGCCGCACCGCTTCGGCCGGGCTCATGCCTGGGTAGACGCCCCCCTTCTGCAACATCACCCCGATGCGCCCGGTCAGCGCCCGGTGATCGGCGCGGTTCTGGGGGTCCAGGCCGAGCACCCTCACCCGGCCGGCCGCCACCGGACGGTAGCCCTCGAGGGCCTCGACGGTGCTGGTCTTGCCGGCCCCGTTGCGGCCGAGCAGAGCCACCACCTCGCCCGGATCGACCCTGAGGTCGATGCCGTCGACGGCCGTCTTGGGCCCGTAACGGACGGTGAGGCCGACGGCTTCGATGGTCGGTGCGGGCGCAGCCACGGGGTACTGACCGTAGCCCGGCGGGGGGTATACCGAGAAGCTGGCGGAAATGTTCGATGATGTAGCCGTGCTGCAAGCGCTCAACCTGACGAAGCGTTACGGGTCGACCCTCGCCGTCGACGACCTGAGCTTCGAAGTCAAGCCCGGGATCGTCACCGGCTTCCTCGGTCCCAACGGGGCCGGCAAGACCACGACCATGAGGATGATCCTCGGTCTGGACCGGCCCGACTCGGGGGTGGTGACCATAGACGGCCGACCGTTCCACGACACCCCGGTGCCGTTGCGCGAGGTCGGCGCCCTGCTCGACCCCAAGGCCTTCCACGGTGGCCGCTCGGCCTACAACCATCTCCTCTGCCTGGCCCAGAGCAACCACCTCCCCAAAAGCCGGGTCGACGAGGTGCTCGCCATCGTGGGCCTCGAGACGGCGGCCAAGCGGCGGGCCCAGACCTTCTCGCTCGGCATGGGCCAGCGGCTGGGTATCGCCGCCGCCCTGCTCGGCGACCCCAAGGTGCTGATGTTCGACGAGCCGGTCAACGGGCTGGACCCGGAGGGCATCGCCTGGGTCCGCCGGCTGATGCGGGACCTGGCCTCCACCGGACGGACCGTGTTCGTGTCGAGCCACCTGATGAGCGAGATGGCCCTCACCGCCGACCACGTGGTGGTCATCGGCCGGGGCCGCCTCATCCGCGACGAGAGCACCCAGGCTTTCATCGAGTCGAGCTCCCACGCCTCGGTGGTGGTCCGCTCCCCGTCGGCCGACCGGCTCGGTCCTCTCCTGGCCGACCACGGCGCCACCGTCACCGCGGACAATACGGGGGCCCTCGTCGTGGTCGGCCTCGACGCACCCCGGATCGGCGAGCTGGCGGCCGGGGCCGGGATGGTGCTGCACGAACTGGCCCCGCAGCGGGCGTCGCTCGAGGAGGCGTTCATGGAGTTGACCCAGGAGAGCGTGGAGTTCCACGCCAGCGGCCGGGTGGCCCCGTGACCGCGCCCGTGAAGCCCTACAGCTTCGCTGACGTGGTCCGCTCCGAGTGGACCAAGTTCCGCTCGGTCAGATCCACCTACTGGACGTTCCTGGTGGCCGTCGTGCTCGGCATCGGCTTGGCCGCCCTGGTCAGCGGTATCTCGGCCAACCACTACCGGACCGACCTGACCGTGCGCATCGGGTGGGACCCGGTGCAGCGGAGCATCCGCCCGGAGTGGTTCCTGGCCCAGCTGGCCTTCGCCGTGCTCGGGGTGATGACCGTCACGTCGGAGTACTCGACGGGGATGATCCGCACCAGCTTCAGCGCCGTGCCCCGGCGGCTGCGGATGATGCTGGCCAAGCTGCTCGTGTTCGCCGTGTCGGCCGCCGTCGTCGGCGAGATCATCTCGTTGATCGCCTTCACCCTCGGCCAGGCGCTGATCCACGGCAAGGCTCCCTCGGCCAGCTTCTCCCAGCCCGGCGTGATCCGGGTGGTGCTCGGCAGCGGCCTGTACCTGGTGCTCATGGGGCTCCTCGGGAGCGCCTTCGCGGTCCTGGTACGCCACGCCGCGGCGGGTATAGCCCTGGTCGTGGGCATCCTGTTCATCCTCCCCGGCATCGCCCAGGCCCTGCCGACGAGCTGGTCGCAGCCCATCGAGAAGTACTGGCCGACCAACGCGGGACAGCAGCTGATGAACATCCGCCGCGAGCCCCACGCTCTGGGGGCGTGGTCGGGGTTGGCGGAGTTCGTCCTGTTCGTCGTCGTCGTCGGTGCCATATCCCTCTACTTCCTCCAAAGGCGCGACGCCTGATGGCCGACGGCTCCGGCGACGGCCCCCGGGTATGGCTGGTCCGTCACGGCCAGACCGAGTGGAGCCGCGACGGGCGCCACACCGGCCGCACCGACCTCGACCTGACCGAGGAGGGCCGGGAGCAGGCCCGCCAGCTCACCGGGCTGGCTTCCGGTCTGGACTTCGACCTGGTCCTATGCAGCCCCCGCCGGCGGGCCATCCAGACCGCCGAGCTGGCCGGCTTCACCCCCTTCGAGGTGTGCGACGACCTCCAGGAGTGGGACTACGGACGCTTCGAGGGTCTGACCACCCCCGAGATCCGCGCCGATCATCCCGACTGGACCATCTGGTCCGGCCCGTGGGACGGCGGCGAGACCGCCGCAGACGTGGGGCGGCGGGCGTCGCGGCTCGTCGAGCGGGTGAGGGACTCGGGCGCGGCCCGGGTGGTCCTCGTCGGCCACGGCCACTTCAGCCGGGTCACCGCCGCCGCCTGGGTGGGGGCCCCGGTGGACACCGGCCGCTGGCTCGAGTTCGACACCGCCAGCTGGTCCCAGCTCGGCTGGGACCGGGGCGTGGCGGTCCTCACCCACTGGAACGTCCCGGTCAGCCGCTGACCCGGCGGCCGGCGACGGTGCCGGGCGCCAATCGCGGCGGTGCGCCAGGATGGATGGCGTGACCATCCCCGACTGGCCGCCGCCCGCCGCCCCACCGGCGTGCTACGCCCACCCCGACCGGGTGGCCGGGTCGGTCTGCCGGCGCTGCGGGAGGCCCATCTGCCCCGAGTGCATGCGCGAGGCGCCGGTCGGCTGGCAGTGCGGGACCTGCGTCCGCCAGGACTCGCGCACCGCGCCGGTCACCAGGTGGCGGCCCAGCCCGGTCGGCCGATCCGGCCGGCTCGGCAACTCCCGGATCACCCCGATGACCATCGCCCTGATCGTCGTCAACGTGATCGCCTACCTCTACGAGCAGCGCCACCTCGACTACAACTTCGAGACCAAGTACTTCCTCGTCCCCATGCTCGTGCACCAGCACTGGTACGCGCTGATCACCTCGGCCTTCCTGCACGCCTCGGGCACCCACATCCTGCTCAACATGATCAGCCTGGCCATCGTCGGGCCGGCCGTCGAAGCCGAGGTCGGGCCCGTCCGCTTCGTGGTGCTGTACCTCCTGTCGGCGCTCGGGGGATCGGTCGGTTTCTACCTGTTGGCCCCCCAGAACGAAGCCGGCGTGGGGGCCTCGGGAGCCATCTTCGGTCTGATGGGGGCGTACTTCGTGGTGGCCCGCATGCGGGGCTGGCCGACGCAGCCGATCATCGTCCTGCTCGTGATCAACGGGGCCTACAGCTTCAGCGGGGGGATCGCCTGGCAGGACCACCTCGGCGGCCTGGTCTTCGGCGCCCTCGGCGCCCTCGGGCTCATGTGGACGCCGCGCTCGATGCGCCGGCCGTCGGAGATGGCCCAGCTGGTGCAAGGCCTGGCCGTGGTGATCGCCGGGGTGGCGGTGCTGGTCGCCCTGCTGCAGATCCCGCCCGGCCATGTCAACATCTGACCGGCCGACGTCCTCGAGCCCCCACCCCCGTCCCGGAAGACCCGTCTACGCCGGCGTGGACGTGGGCGCCGACCGGCTCAACGCCGTGCTCCTATCGCCGGCCCCGGCATCGGATGGGGCGTCAGGCCCGGGCGCCGACCCGGCATCGGACCCCGCCCGGGCATCGGACGGCGCGCCGGGGATGCACCCGGCGCAGGGGGCGGTCCCGGCGCGCTGGGCGGTCACCGGCGTCTACACCGGGGGGCCGGAGGGGCTGGTGTCGTTCTGCTCGGGTGCCGCCCGGGTGGGCGTCGACGCTCCGGGCGGACCCAGCCGCGGCGCCCATCTGGGCGACCCGTCGGTGGCGCCCAAGTTCCGCAGCGGTCGGTGCTCGGAGGTCCCGGTGGCCGGCTGGCCCGCGGTCTCGTGGGTGACCCCCCGGGACGAGGCGGCGGCGCCGGGGTGGATGGCGACCGGCTTCGCCGTGTGGCGGACCCTCCAGGCCGGGGGGCTGGCCGTCGTGGAGACCTTCCCGGCGGCCGCCTTCCACCGTCTGAACGGCCGTAGGTGGCCGCCGCGCAAGTCCACCCCGGAGGGCCGGGCCGCCCGCCTCACGCTCCTGTCCGAGCTGGTCGACCTGCCCGCCGGCGCCGACCGGTGGACCCACGACGACATAGACGCCGCGGCGTGCGCTCTCGTCGCTGCCGCGGGTCAGCCGCTCGCCCACTGCTGCCCGGCACCCGACGGCTCGGTCATGTGGGTGATCGGCTGAGCGACTTCTCGGCCTCGGCGGCGATGTTGCGGGCCATCCCCCCGAACACGACGGCGTGGAACGGCGACACCGTCCACCAGTAGGTGTGGCCGAGGAGGCCCCGCGGGTAGAACAGGGCCCGCTGGCGGTACACCGACCGGCCTTCGCCGGCGGGGGTGACGGTCATCTCCAACCAGGCCAGCCCGGGCAGGCGCATCTCGGCGCGCAGCCGGAGCAGCCGGCCCCGCTCCAGCTCCTCCACCCGCCAGAAGTCCAGCGAGTCCCCGACGCGCAGGCGGCGGGGGTCGCGCCGGCCCCGGCGGAGACCGACCCCTCCGACCAGGCGGTCCATCCACCCTCGCGCCGCCCACGCCAGCGGGAAGGAGTACCAGCCGTTCTCGCCGCCGATCCCCTCGACGACCTCCCAGAGGGCGTCGGCGTCGGCGTTCACCTCCACCTGGCGCTGGTCCTCGAGCAGGCTTCCCCCCGACCAGTCCGGGTCGGAGGGCAGCGGGTCGCTCGGCGCACCGGTCGTCACCGCCGACGACCACCGGGTGACCACGTCGGCGTTGCGGACGTGCGTCAGCGCCAGGCGGACCGCCTCCTCGAAGGGAAGGCCGGCGGCGTCGGGTATGTACCGGGCGATGTCGTGCTCCCGGCAGACGACCTCGTGGCGCAGCGACTCGACGAGAGGGCGGGCGATGCTGCGCGGGACCGGGGTGACCAACCCGACCCAGTGGCTCGACAGGCTCGGCGACAGCACCGGTACGGGCAGGATGCGCCGGCGGGGGAGTCCGGCCACCGCCGCGTAGCGGAGCATCATCTCCTTGTAGGTGAGCACGTCGGGGCCGCCGATGTCGAAGCTGCGGTTGACGTCGCCGGGTAGGTCGGCGCTGCGCACCAGGTAGCGCAGCACGTCACGCACGGCGATGGGCTGCACCCGGTTGTTCACCCAGCGGGGGGTGATCATGACCGGTAGGCGCTCGGTGAGGTAGCGCAGCATCTCGAACGACGCCGACCCCGACCCGATGATGATGGCCGCCTTCAGCTCCGCGGTGGGAACCCCCGACGCCCGGAGGAGGCGCCCCACCTCGGCCCGGGAGCGCAGATGGGGGGACAGCTCGTTCTCGTCGCCGGCGGGGGTGAGACCGCCGAGGTACACGAGCCGACCGGTACCGGCCGCCCGCGCCGCCGACCCGAAGGCCTCGGCCGCGGCCCGGTCCACCTGCTCGAAGCCCGAACCGGTGCCCAGGGCGTGCACCAGGTAGTAGGCCACGGCGACGCCTTCGAAGGCCCCGGGGAGGGAGCCCGGGTCGGTGACGTCGGCCTTGACCACCTCCACGTCGGGAGCCCACGGCTGGTCCCGGACCCGGGCCGGGTCGCGCACCGCGGCCCGTACCCGGTAGCCCGCTTCGAGGAGGGCGGGCACCAGCCGGCCGCCTATGTAGCCGGTCGCCCCGGTGACCAGGCAGAGAGGGGAGTCAGTGGACACCCCTGCAGCCTCTCACTGTATGAGGGCGGGAGTTCCCTCGGAGGCCGGGTAGGTTCGAGTTTCTATGAGTGCTGACGTCATCGTGGTCGGGGCGGGCCTGGCTGGCCTCGCCGCGGCCCGGCGCCTACACCGGGCCGGCCGGGAGGTCGTGGTGCTGGAGGCCTCCGATGCGGTGGGCGGCCGGGTCCGGACCGACGTGGTGGACGGGCTGCGCTTGGATCGCGGGTTCCAGGTGCTCAACACGGCCTATCCGGCGGCGGCCGCCATCCTGGACTATCCGGGTCTCCAGCTGGCCGCCTTCGTCAAGGGCGCCGTCGTCCACCACGGGGGGCGCACGCACCGCTTGGCCGACCCCCGCTCCGAGCCTGCTTCGACTCTCACCACCCTGCGCTCGGGGCTGCTCGGGTGGAAGGACAAGGCCGCCCTCGGGGCGCTGTCGGCTTGGTGCGGCTACGCGCCGGTGTCCACGCTGCTCGGGGGTGAGGACATGTCGACCGGTGAGGCGCTGCGCCGGGCCGGCGTCGGAGCGGACGGGGTGGAGCGCTTCCTGCGGCCGTTCCTCGCCGGTGTGCTCCTCGACCCCGATCTGACCACCTCGGCCCGCTACTTCAGACTGGTGTGGCGGTCCTTCGCCCGGGGGTCGATCGTGGTCCCCGCTCTGGGGATGCAGGCCATACCCGATCAGCTCGCCGCCGGCCTGCCCGAAGGGACGATCCAGCTGAACTCGCCCGTGGCCGCCCTCACCTCCGGGGGGGTCGGCCTGGCCGGCGGCCGGGAGCTGCGGGCGCCGGCGGTCGTAGTGGCCACCGACGGCGCAACTGCGGCGAGGCTTCTACCCGAGCTGGCCGAGCCGGCCTGGCACGGGGTGACGACCTTCTACTACTCGTCGTCGTCGGCTCCTCCCGGCGAGGGCATCCTGCTGCTCGATCCGGACTCGGACGGCCTGGTGACCAACTCGGTGGTCATGAGCGCGGTGTCCCCGGCCTACTCGTCGCGGGGACGGGTCCTCATCGCCACCAGCGTCGCCGGCTCCCGCCGCCGAGAACCCGGCCTCGGACGACGGGTCGCAGCCCGCACCGCGCTGCTCCACGGGATGGCCGTCGCCGACCTCGACCCGGTCGGGGAGTACTCCATAGATCACGCCACGCCGGCTGCTCCGCCCCCCTTCCGGGTCCGCCGCCCGGTCCAGGTGGGCGCCGGGCGTTACGTCTGCGGCGACTGGAGGGACACCCCGTCCATCCAGGGTGCGCTGGTGTCGGGGCGCCGGGCCGCCTCCGCCCTACTCGCCGGTCGTCCTGACTGATTCGTCGGAAATCCCCGGTGAGCCTCCGCCACCTGTGTCGTTCATCGATTGTTCACTGGTGAGCAGGCTCGATTTCGCCTAGCCGTCGCAGCAGTCCTGGCATGCTGGTCGCCAGGAAGACGGCCTGAGCGGCCCCGGCGACCCAGAACGAAGCGGATATTCCCGCCGAGTTGGCGACGACACCGCCGAGCAGGGAGCCAACAGGGACCCCGCTGAGCACGACCATCCGGCTCGCGCTCATGGCTCGCCCCTGGAATTCGTCGGGTACCACCTTCTGCTGCTGTGCGCGCGCCGCAGTGGTGCCGAGCAAGACCAGCGCTTCCTGCAGGAGCAGTGCTCCGGCTACGACGACCGCGCTTCGGGTGAGGGCGTACACGGGGTACGCCAACCCAAATCCCGTGGCCGCAACGAGCAGCGTTCCACCCGAACCGAGCCTTTGGTGGACGGCTCCGGCGATCAGCGAGCCGACGATCGAACCGATGCTTGCCACGGCTAGGAGGAGGCCGTATCCGGTGCTGCTCAGTCCGAGCGTTTCTCTGGCATAGAGGGGCAGCAACCCGAGAAGCACCCCTTGGCAGAAGGCCAAGCCGGCAATCACCGTCGTCAGCCGTCTCAGCAGGGCATGCCCGGCGAACCACCTCAAACCGGCTTTCAGGTCTTCAAGGGCCGTTGATTCGTTGGGTTCAGGTGGGGTCGCTGAGCGGGTGCCTTTGAGGAGCCCGGCGGCGATGCCGACGCTGACTGCGTCCACGACGAAGGGGAATGCCCTGGCTGCGCTGAAGGCTGCTCCGCCCAGAGCTTGGCCGATCAGGTTCTCGGAGGTGACCTCAGCATTCAAGACGTGTGCATTCGCCTTAACAAGACTATTTCGGTCGACAACGAACGGAAGGTACGAACCTGCCACTATGTCGAAGCTTATGTTCAGTCCGCCGAGCAGGAACGCGGCGATGAAGAGCGAGACGATCGAATAGCGATCTGAGATGATCACCACCGCCAGCGCGGCGAGCAGGGCCAAGCGCAGCAGCTGGATGCCGATGATCAATCGGCGTTGGTCGAAGCGGTCGGCGAGGACGCCCGCCGGTAAGGCTACTAGTAAGGATGGAAGTTCGCCTGCTATCACGAGCCCAGAGATGGTGAGGGGACTCCGTGTGATCGTCAGGGCCAGCAGGGGTATGCCAACGGCGAACATCCCATCGCCGAGCGACGACGAGGCTACCGCCGCCCACAGCCTCCAGAAAGGCTTCCCCAGCCTCTTCCTCTTTGAATGCATTAGATGGCTCTTGCATGATTCTTAAATCCGTCATTAAAGAAAAATCGGTCCGGGCAGCCGATTAGGCCCTCAAGCCCATAGCTGCCCGGACCGATGCAGCATCCATAACGAAATCTTCGGTGCGATCACCTTCCAAAGCTACGAACCGGCGATTTCCTCACGGAAGTCGTGGTCGGTGTTTCACCGACCCGGCTACCACCTTCCGACCTTCATCCGTCCACCTCCTCAGTCACTCGATGCGCAGTGGCGCTGCGCGCAGGACCGCCCAGAAAGCTCCAGAGACTGGACTCTTTCTCCCTTCGACGGGAACCATAGCTTGTTTCGCTATTTTCGGGAACTGCTTCTTCCGTCCCAACTGTGCTGTAGGCCCTACGGATGTTTACGAAACATGCCGCAATCGAATGAATTGCATCGAAAAGAGGTAGATCCTGAGTGGGGCACTCCTGCCCCTTCGGCGCGCCCCATCGGAAGAAGATCGCAAGCCGCGGTCTGGGCGATCATCGGGCTCTTGTGCGCAGCTGCTATAGCCGCGTCATTCGTATCGGGGGGCGCCGCTGCGCCAGTCCCGCCGGAGCAGGATCTGTTCTGGCCTTACGTCTCTCTGGGGATCGTCCTTGTCTGCCGATTCCCGGTCCGGTTGCACATCGGACGGCAATCACAGATGTTCGATTTGAGTGGCGTTCCAATGGTGGTCGGGATGATCTTTGTCGGCCGCCGCGAGCTCCTGCTGGCTATAGCGGTGGGATTCCTCGCAGATGGACTCATTCGAAGGTCGCCCCTGCAGCGCCTGGTATTCAATGTTGCGGCTCCCGTCCTGTCCGCTTACGTCAGTGACTTGGTGCTCAAGGCGGTGATCGGCGCGGCCCACCCGGTTAGCATGCGGGGCTGGCTCGCTATCGCCATCGCATCAATCGTGATCGATGTGACGACCACTTCGACGGTCGTTCTGGTCATCTCGTTCAGCGAGGGCCTTCCGGACCTCAGCTACTTCCGTCAGATCTCTTCGCAATTCACCGTCGTACCAGTGGTCGACGGGGCACTCGCCATCGTGGCTGTGTCCTGCTACTGGTCGGCCCATTGGTCGCTTCTGGTTCTACTTGCCCCGGGTCTGGTGCTCGGTTGGTGGTACCACTCGTCTGAGCGCATGAAGGCCCGTTTCGTGGACCTCCAATCGCTCTACTCGTTCAGTAAGGCGTTGTCAGACGCCGCCGAGCGAGAGGAAGTTCTGTGGGTGGCGCTCAATGAAGTCAAGACGGTGCTCCACTGCGACCGAGCCGAGATATTCGTGGTCGAGCAGGCGGGAAATGTCCGCTACCGGATCGACTCATCAGGCCAGGTGGTTTCGGAGGTGGCGGAGGTCGCCGTCCCCGAGCTCTCGGTTCTCGCCAACCAGGCTGGCTTGCGGTTGGCGCCCGACTCCGATCCCTACCTCGTCGAGAGACACCTTAAAGACGCCATGTTCGTGCCGCTCTCGGTTGGGGGTGTCCGGTCCTCGGTGCTGGTCGTCGGTGACCGACACGGCTACGAGAACGCCACCTTCAACGCCGACGACGAAGAGTTCTTCCAGGCGCTGGCAGCTCACTTGGGTACGGCCCTGACGGCTTCGGAGCATCTGGACCACCTGAGACGATCGGTCGCCGAGCGGGAACATCAGGCCTACCACGACGGTTTGACCGGTTTGGCCAACCGGACGCTGTTCATGAACGTGGTGGCCAAGGCCCTCGAGCACGGTGGCGGCACCCGCATGGTCGCCGTGGTGCTCATGGACCTCGACGGCTTCAAGGAGATCAACGACGCCCTCGGTCATCACACCGGGGACGAGGTGCTCAAAGTGGTGGCCCAGC
>JAGWSF010000191.1 GCA_028876385.1 Acidobacteriota bacterium
GAGCGACGCGACCGGGACGAGGAGGGTTTCACCCTCATCGAACTGATGGTCGTGGTGCTCATCATCGCGATCCTGCTGGCGATCGCCATCCCGACCTTCCTGGGTGCCCGTAACGGGGCCAACGCCCGGGCCGCCCAGTCCGACCTGCGCAACGCCCTCACGGCCGAGGACACCAACTGGACCAACAACCAGGCCTTCGCGGCCGACCTGTCCAGCCTGGAGTCGTCGCTCACCTGGGTGTCCGTCGCCCCGACCGCCGGCAACATCGTCACCGCGGTTCCTGGTGACAGCAACCAAGCCGTCATCCTGGGAGCCTTCTCCAAGGACGGCAACTGCTACTACATCCTGCAGAGCGATGATCCCCTCAAGTCGTTCACCGGCTACCAGCAGATCCAGCAGAACGGCGGCGCCTGTGCACTTCCGGCCGCCTTCAGCGATCTCACCGGCGTGACCTTCACCCAGGGTGACAAGGCCAGCGCCCACGGGACCGGCAACACGCTCGGCACCACCTGGTACGGCTCCTGGTAGTAGCACCACCGCACCACTGACACCAGACACCAAATGATGAAGGGGTCCCACCTCCTGGTGGGGCCCCTTCATCGCGTCCGGTGACATTCTGCAGTTGGAGTGACTCCGGCCCTTCTCGGCTTTCCAGCGTCGGACCAAAGCAGATAAAGGTCGGGCGGGGGGCGCCGATACTCACCTTGATGATTCTGTCTGCGACGATGGGAGATGCATCGTGGATTCGGTGACAGTGGGGCTCGACATCGGGTCCTCCGCGGTGCGCGCCGCCGAGATCGGCGTGTCCAAGGACGGCCAGAAGGTCCTCCGCCGCTTCGCCCAGGTGGGGATTCCGGCCGGCTACGTCGTGGACAACGAGATACGCAACCCTCCAGGCGTGGCCGCCGCCCTGCGCCGGCTCTGGAGCGAGGGTGGCTTCTCCACCACCGACGTCGTCGTCGGCGTGGCCGGTCCTCGGGTGTTCGTGCGCCAGGCCGACGCCCCGGCCCTGAGCAAGGACGAGATTCGCTCGGCGCTGCGCTTCGACACCCAGGAGCTGGTCCCTGTGGCCATGGACGACGCCAGCTTCGACTTCAGCCTCCTCGGCGATCCCATCCCCGGGGATAACGGCAAGTCGGTCCAGCGGGTCCTCCTGGTGGCCGCCCACCGCGAGCTTCTCCACGGCCATCTCGACACCCTGAAGGCGGCGGGTCTGAAGCCGATCGCCATGGACGCCCTGCCCCTGGCCCTGATGCGGGCCGTGCCCTACGTGGCCACCGGCCAGCCGGGCAAGGGTATCGAGGTCATCGTATCCATCGGGGCCGAGTCCACCACCATCGGGGTGAGAGAGGCGGGGATACCGAAGTTCATCCGCAATCTCGGCGTAGGCGGGGCCAAGCTGACTGAGGCCATCGCCAACCGCCTCCATGTGGAGATGGCCGTCGCCGAACGCCTCAAGCGGGGGAGCGTCCCGTCGGACACGCCGCTGCTGGCCCCGGCCCGCAAGGCGCTCACTACCGACATGCGCGACCTGGCCGAGGAGGTCCGGGCCACCATCGACTTCTTCCTGGCCCAGTCCAGCGGCGTGGAACTGGAGCGCATCCTCATCACCGGAGGCGGCTCTCAGACCGACGGCCTGGCCGCGGCGATCGCCGGAAATCTGGCCGCCCCCATCATGGCCATCGACCCGCTGGCCCAGCTCGACGCCTCGGGCCTCGGCTTCTCCATCGACGAGCAGGCCCGGGTCAGTTCCATATCGGCCACCGCCGTCGGGCTGGCCCTGTGGCCCACCGACATGCCCCTGATCCGGCTGTCGGTGCTGCCCGACGAGGTGCTCCAGGCCCGCCGGGTCATGCGGGTGGCCGTCGCCGCCGGCGCCGGCATCGGCGGCCTGATCGTACTGCTCGGCTTCGCGTCGGCGTCTCAGCTCGTTTCCCTGCACAAGGAGCAGAGCGCCGTCCGCAGCGCACAGACCCAGGCCAGCGCGTTGTCGGCCTCAGTCGCCCGTATGACGGCCGCCACCGCCATCCACGGTACGGTCCAGAACCGCCGAACCCTCGTGCAGACCGCCCTGAAGGGTGACGTCGACTGGGTGAGGGTCCTCGGCCAGCTGGCCGGCGTGATGCCCCAGAACCTCAGCCTCAGCAGCTTCAGCGGCAGCCGCTCCAATGTGGTCGGATCTGGTCCGTCCGCATCTAGCGGTTCGAGCATCGGAACGGTGTCGGTGCAGGCCTCGGGCAACGGGGGTCTCCTGACCGCCTCGGCGTTTCTCCAGGGTCTGGAGTCGGACCAGGACCTTTCCGCCCCCTGGATATCGGGCGTGAGCGTCAAGCAGAACGGCGGAGCCGTGACCTTCTCCTCGACGGGGCTTCTGACCACGAAGAGCGAGAGCAGTCGATACCTGGAGGTGGGTAAGTGAACCTTTCGGTCCGCCGCATCGCGGTTATCGCCCCGGCCGTCGCCGTGGCGCTGCTACTGATCTGGTACGTGGCGCTGTTTCGCACCGAGCGCTCCGACCTGAACCACGCCCGGGCCCAGAGGGCCACGGTGGAGCAGCAGGTTGCCTCCCTGCAGAGCCAGTTCGCGTCCCTCCAGGCCCTGGAGAAGCAGGTCCCCGCCGACAAGGCGCGCCTGGCCGCACTCGAAACGGCACTTCCAACCAACGCCGATCTGACTGACGTGCTCAACCAGCTGCACGCCCTGGCCACCGCTAGCGGGGTGCAGCTGACTTCGGTAAATCCGTCGGCGCAGACGTCGCCGACCGGTTCCGGCGGTCTGCAGGAGGTGACACTGTCGATGTCGGCCGGTGGCACCTACGCCCAGATGACCGCCTTCCTCACCCAGCTGGCGTCGATGCCCCGAGCGCTCGTGGTCAACTCGTTGTCGGTGTCGAGCGACCCGTCCGGTCAGCTGTCGGCGTCTATGAGCGCCCAAGTGTTCTACGCCGCCGGCTGACCCGTCGATGATCGATCCCACCCGATCACCCAAACCGGCGTGGCGCCGCTATGTGGCCACGTGCCTGCTAACAGTCCTCGTCGTGGCCGCCGGCTACTTCGTCTACACCAAGGACCTGCGTCACCACTCGACCACGGCGACCCCGCCGGCGGCCAGCACGAGCAACGGTTCCACGGCCCA
>JAGWSF010000192.1 GCA_028876385.1 Acidobacteriota bacterium
CTGTTTGGGTACATGGGTCCGCGGCCGGCTCCGGTGTTGCCTCCGTGGGATGTGTTCGTGTGGCCGAACGCCATCCGTCAGATCGGTTACACGATGATTCCGTGTAACTGGCTGCAGTGTCAGGAGAACGCCGCTGACCCGATGCACAGCGTCTACGTCCACGGGCACTATTTCCGTTACGTGTTGGAGCGGGAGGGTCTGCTGGCCGAGCGGGCCGCTGATCCCGAGACCCACCGGGCCTTCGTCAGCATGCGGATGGCCGCCGGATTCGCCGGCATAGACACCGTCACCGACGACCACGGCATGGTCAAGCACACCGTGCACAAGGCCGAGCTGGGAGCCCCCCAGGACCTCGTCCGCCAGAGCGCCTATCTCCTCTTCCCCAACTACGTACGGGTGGGAGGGACGATCCGTAACGAGTTCCAGATCCGGGTGCCGGTGGACGACACGACCACCCTCCACATCAACTACGGCGCCTACGTCGGGCCGCCCGGTGTGGACGTGGCGCCTCAGGACCGGATCCCCTACTACGAGGTCCCCATGGTCGACCCCGCCGGGCGCCCCGTGCTCGACTACATCCTGGCCCAGGACATGGTGGCGTGGTGGTCCCAGGGTGACATCACGGACCGGACCAAGGAACGCCTGGCGGCCACCGATACATCGCTGCGGGTCTTCCGCCAGATGCTCGAGAGCCAACTCGACCGGGTCGAGGCCGGCCTCGACCCCATCAACTTCTTCCGTACCCCCGAGGAGGTCGGAGACGTCATAGAGCTGCCGCCGCGGATCGGCTCCGCACCGTTCGGTCCAACCGCGCTGTCCCGCTTGGCATACCACCGGGGCTACTTCCAGGACGACGCCGACCGCTACGGACCGCTCGTCGAGGAGATCATCGATCTCAGCAGAAGGGTCGAGCAGCACATGACGGCCCAGGGCATCGACGATCCGACGGCGTACCGTAGCGGCGCCGCCGCGCCGTCGAGCTGATGGAGAGACGACTTCTCGGGCGCTCCGGTGTAGAGGTCCCCGTCGTCGGCTTCGGATGCGGTGGCCGGGCCGAGCTCATGGTCGGCAACGACCGGTCCGCCCAGATCGCCGCCGTGAGGACCGCCCTCGACTGCGGCATCGACTATTTCGATACCGCCCCGGCGTACGGCGGCGGCCGGTCGGAGATGGCGCTCGGTGCGGCCCTGGCCGACCTCGGGTCCCCGGCGGTCACCATCTCGACCAAGGTCGTCCTCGGCGAGGAACGAACTGGACCATCCCCGGGACGCCGTCCTGCGCAGCGTGGACGCCAGCCTGCGCCGGCTCCGGCGCGACCGTGTCGACATGCTGATCCTCCACAACCGGGTGGCCGGCTGCCGGCCCGCCGGGAGACGGGTGGGCGTGGGACCGGTCCTCGGCCTCGACGACGTGGTCGGGACCGACGGCGTGCTCGACGCCTTCGGCGAGCTGATCGGCTCCGGGACCGTCACCGCGTGCGGCCTGACCGCCTTTGGCGGAGAGCCCGCGGCCGTGGCCGAGGTCCTCGCCACCGGCGTCCCCTCGGTGATCAACGCGGCGCTCAGCCTGGCCGAGCCGACCGCCGCCTTGGCCGTCACGCCACCGGGCGGAGGCGACGACCACGGGCAGGTGATCCCCCTGGCGGCGTCGCTCGGCGTCGGGGTCATGGCCATCCGGGTGTTCGGATCCGGGAGGCTGCTCCAGCCGGCCGCCGGTCCATTGGACGCCGCTCTGCAGGAACTGGCCGCCGATCTGGGGCAGGGCGACGCCTATCTCGGGGCCCTCTCCTTCGTGCTCGGGACCCCGGGCGTATCCACCGCCATCATCGGCATTTCCGAGTCCGGCCACGCACGGGATGCCGCCGATGCGGTGTCGGCCGGTCTGGCGTCACTTCCGGGCCGTGACGACCTAGAAGAGCGGTTGCGCGCCGCCAGCCGACTGGCATTAAGTCTATAAAGTCGTACTATTCATACATGGTCGTCGGCCCGTCGCCGATGACCGGGGGGAGTGGGATGTCGATTCGGGAGAGGGAACGCCAGCCGGAGCGGGAGAGGCGGCGTCACGATTACGACTGGAACGAGGCTCGGGCCGTCCAGCGCCAACGGATGCGCCAGGCGTTTGCTGACGCCCCCCGGGTGGTGCGCTACGACGACGTGCCGTGGGAGCAGGTCCACCAGGCGTATCACAAGATTTTCACCGGAGATAACCTCACCGACATCGAGCGCAAGCTCCGCCGGGCCCCGATCTACACCATGTCGGCCCGGCTCCAGATCCTCGACAGCGGGGCCCGGTCCGGCAACCACCGCCACTATCCCGAGGCCCTCTTCTACGTGGTGGAGGGCCAGGGTCACGAGGTGCACGACAATCGGCGCTGGGACTGGGGTCCGGGTGACCTCGTGGTGGTCCCGCGCTACTGCATCCACCAGCACTTCTGCGACGAGGGTCCAGCCACCCTCTTCTACGTGGTGGGCGGCTTCGCCATGGAAATGGGGCTGATGCCGATAGAGCAGTTCGAGCTGCACTCGGATTTCGTGCCACCCGACGGGGCGGAGATCCTCCGGGGTGCCGACGGAGAGATGCTCGGGTACCGGCGGACCGACGGCAAGGAGATCCTCCTGCGCGGGATCGGCGACCGGGCCGAGATCGTCCCTCCGGCCACGGTCGGAGACGGAGTCAAGGCGTGGGAAGGCGACGATGACGCCTCAGCTGCGGCCGACGGATACGAGTACTTCACCGCTCTGGTGGAGGGGGAGAGGGCGGAACGGGCCGCCATCCCGCACGTGGTGCGGGGCACCGACCGGCCTTGGGAGGACACCCGCAACGGCCGGATCAAATGGCTGTCCCACCCCCAGCGCGACCCTGGGATACGGACCTACGAGCTCTACGTGCAGGAGATCGGGCCCGGTGGGACGTCGGGACGACACCGCCACGTCGGCGAGGAGGTCCACTTCATCCTCGAAGGCTCGGGCTACGAGCTGATCGACGGGGAGCGGCACGACTGGTCGACCAACGACGTCGTCGCCGTCCCCATCCTCTCCGAGCACCAGACCGTGAACCCGTCCCGCACGGACAAGGTGACGATGCTCGTCGCCCGTAGCAACGACTACCTGCACTACGGGTTCGGTGGCATCCAGCACCTCGAGGACGCCCGGCCGTGACGTCCGAGGCGACCGGCGCCGCCCCGGCCGTGACGTCCGAGGCGACCGGCGCCGCCCCGGACGGGACCGACGAGAGCTCCGTCGACAACTACTCGCGCAAGCGCCGCGTATTCGTGCGCGAAGTGGCCGGCGCGTACAGCGAGATCTACCGGCAGCTGGGCGAGAGGCCCCGGGTCTTCTCCGAGCGGGATGTGGCCTTCAAGGGCGGGCCGCAGCACTTCGTCAAGGGAGTGATAAACCCGGGCCGCGACGCCGGCACGCAGCTGTTCGAGTGTCATATCGACGTTTACGTGCCCGGGGGCCACGGCCAGCGGCACGCCCACATGAACAGCGCGGTGTTCTACATCCTCGAGGGCGAGGGCTACGACATTCATGACGGCCGGCGCTACGACTGGAAGGCAGGGGACGTCTGCATCGTCGAGCCTGGCTGCGTCCACCAGCACTTCAACGCCAGTGCCCACGAGCCGGCCCGGATGCTGGTGATCAAGTCCAAGCCGCTTTTCATCTTCGCCGGCCTGATGCACCAGCGGACGGTGGTTCCCGAGCCCACGAATCCGGTCCCCGGGTGGGAGGACTTCGACCCGACCGTCGTCGGCACCGACGGCCCGAGGGAGGCGCGGTCCCGGTGAGGGAGCAGGAGCGGGCCCACCTCGGACGGCAGGGCGGCCAGTTCTACCGGCGCGCCTTGGAGCAGGCCGGCGACCACGAAGAGGCTCTGACCAAGCTGTCGAGCCTGGTTCCGGCCGAGGAGATGGTCTGGGAGGACTCCCCGCAGGGCCGGATCAAGCACATGGTCAACGAGTGGCTCGGGACCCGGGAATTCTGCATCGACGCCTACCAGCAGGCCCTGCGTCCCGGCGAGCGGTCCGGTGCGCACCGCCACTTCTCGGAGGAGATTCTATTCGTGCTCGAAGGCGACGGCTTCGACCTGCACTGGGATCCCGTCTTCGAGGCCGACGTCGAGTACGAATGGCGATGGGAGGACCAACCGAAGCGCTTCGAATGGACCGCCGGCGACTTCGTTTACGTACCTCCTTACGCCATCCACCAGCACACCGCCGGCGCCGCCGGCGCCCGCCTCCTCAGCGCCACTTCGAGGATCGTCAAGGCGATGGGCTTCAACGGCCTCGAACAGGTCCACCCGGCCGATAGCTATCAGCCCGAGATGGGCTCCGATCAGAGATGAGCGTCGCCGATGAGACCGTTGAGCCGGTCGACGGACCGTTGCAGATGCTGGCGCATCAGCTTCCCGGCCTCGGCGGCCCGACCCCCGGCGACGAGCGTGAGCAACTGCCGGTGTTCGGCCGACGCCACTTCGGCGTCGGTGGGATCGGCCGTGAGAAGTATCCGGTAGCGGTCGGTGCGGTCCCACAGCAGGTCCAGGATCTCGGTCAGCACGGCGTTGCCCGAACCCGAGTAGAGGGTCCGGTGGAACGCCCGGTTGACGTTCAGGCTGCGGTGCGGATCTCCCGGGCCGGGCGGCGCCAGGTGCCGTTCCGCCTCGCTCACCAACCGGGAGTCAGCGGCGGCCGCCGCCATCTCCACCGAGATGCTGTCGAGCTGGAGCCGAATCTGGTACAGCTCGTGGAGTTCCCGGGCCGACAGCGGAGCGATGACCACCTGGCGGTGAGCGGCCCGCTCGACCAGCCGTTCGGCCTCCAGCCGCCGGAGGGCCTCCCGCAGCGGTGTGGTGGACACGCCGAGGGCCGCGGCCAGCATCTCCTGGTCGAGTCGCGAGCCGGGCGCCAGGCTGGCGTCGACGATCCGCCGGCGCAGCTCACGGTAGGCCGCATCGGCCTTGGTCTCGGGGCGCAACTCGGTGCCCCCCATCTCCCCCCACAAGCCTGTCGTCACAGAACCTCGCACACGGTAAACCAGCAGCTGAACACTATAAGGTTAGGGTTTAGGACAGATGGGCAAGGTGATTGCGATGTTCGGGGGATCACTGGAGTAGCCGACCAATCGACGGAGTCCCCGCAGGCTCGGGGGTTGCGTACCACACGTCCAAGGGGGAGGACCGACCAACCATGATCATGAAGCGTTCCCTGGCCGCGGCGCTGGCCGCCGCACTGGGCATCAGCGCCGCCGGCTGCGGATCCAGCTCCGCCCACTCGAGTGCCGGCACGACGGCCTCGGGTGGTGCGGCGGCGGCCGCGCCTTCTGGTGGCGCGACAGCCGATATGTCGTACTTCAATGGTAAAACCATCACATTCATCGCCCCGGACAAGCCGGGTGGCTCCTTCGATGAGTGGTCGCGGCTGCTGGCCCCGGTCATGGCACAGTACCTGCACGCCACCGTCAACGTGGAGAACGTGCCGCCCGGCAACACCATCGTGGGCCAGAACCAACTGGCGGCGTCCAGCGCCGACGGACTGACCATCGGGTGGTTGAACGTCGGTGAAGACGTCGCCGACGCGGTGAAAGGGTCCGGCGGCATCAACTTCAGCCTGTCCAAGATGAGCGTCGTCGGCGCCCCCGGCTTCGGGCAGATGGTCCTCGTAGCCGAGCCCAACTCGCCGTACAAGACCTTCGCCCAGCTCCAGCAGGCATCCAGCCAGGTCACCTCGTTGGACGTGACCAAGGGCACCGGCGACACCGTCGAGCGGGTGCTCCTCGGAGCCTACGGCATCAACGCCAAGATCATCACCGGCTACGAGTCGTCGAAGGATCTGGCCGCCGGCTTCCTGCGCGGTGACGGCCAGATCGCCGAGGAGGAGCTGGCGGTGTTCCAGAACGCCATCGTTGCCGGTAAGGCCGTGCCGCTGTGGGTGAGCGAGCCGGTCCCGGCGCAGAACCCGGCCTACGCCCAGATGAAGGACGTTCCCACCCTGGCCCAGCTCGAGCAGAGCAGCCCGCCGCAGGGTCAGCAACAGGCGAGCGCCATCAAGGTGCTGCAGAGCATCACCCAGGTCGCGCAGGTCGTGGCCGCGCCGCCCGGCGTCGCCGCCGGTCGCCTCGCCGCCCTGCAGGCCGCCATGAAGTACGCCATGGGTCAGGCCAGCGTGCAGGCCCAAGCCCTCAAGGAGTCGCTGGTGCCCACCTTCTACGACGCCCAGCAGACCACTCAGGCCCTGCGGACCGACCAACAGGATGCGCAGTCTCTGGCGCCTTATCTCAAGAAGTAGCCGGCGGGGGCCGGGAACCACGATCGGTGGAGGGGGCACGGCGACCGGCCGTGCCCCCTCCGGCACAAGATGACCAGGGGGATGTAAGAACAGATGGCACAGCACCTATGGGAGGGCCTGGCGGCCTTCGGATCGATACAGGTCATCAGCCTGCTCGTGGTCGGGGTCCTGCTCGGCGTGTTCATGGGAGTGTTGCCAGGCCTGGGCGTAGCCATGGTCCTGAGTATCATGCTCGCCTTCGTCTACCACCTCGGGGTGACGGCGGCGATCGCCCTGATGCTCGGGACCCAGGCGGCGAGCTACTTCAGCGCGTCGATCACGGCGATCCTGTTGAACTCTCCGGGCGCTCCCGAGTCGATGGCCACCACGTTCGACGGTCACAAGATGGCGGCGCGCGGGGAGGCCGGGAAGGCTCTCGGTATCTCCGCTTCAGCCACCGCGCTGGGCGGCCTCGTGGGCTGCGCCGCCCTGCTCGGCCTCCTGCAGGTGGTCGACTATCTGCCCAACATCTTCCACCCGCCCGAGTACGTGGCGCTCATAGTGCTGGCCGTGCTCCTCACGGCCACCCTCGGCACCGATTCGGTGACCAAGGCCATTCTGTCCGCCGCCCTGGGCCTGATGATCTCGTTCATCGGCAACGACTCGGTCACCGGTGACTACCGCTTCACCTTCGGGATCCCGTCGCTGTACGGCGGGATCAGCGTGGTGGCGCTGGCGCTGGGCTCGTTCGCCATCCCGCAGATGGTGTTCATGTACGGGACCAACCGGGCCATCACGGCCGACACGCCGGGGGGCAGTATCCCGGACTTCCGGCGGCAGGTCCGCGAAGGGGTGAGGGAGTCACTCAGGCACTGGTTCCTGCTCGTGCGCTCGGCCCTGCTCGGTGTGCTGTGCGGGGTCATCCCCGGTATCGGCGGCTTCGCCGCCAACTTCCTGTCCTACGGCGTCGCCCAACAGACGAGCAAGAACGGCAAGAAGTTCGGGACCGGTGTGGCCGAAGGGATCATCGCTCCCGAGGCCTCGTCGCTGGCCAAGGAGGCCGGCTCGCTGGTACCCGCTCTCGGCCTCGGGCTCCCGTCCGGGCTCGGAATGGTCCTGTTCCTGGCCGCCCTTTCCATCCTGGGTCTGCAGCCCGGACCCGGCTTCACCGCCAAGCACCCCGTGCTGCCCTACACGATGCTGTGGGCGGTGGCCATCGCCGGGGTGCTCGGCACCGCGGTAGGGCTGTTCGCCGCTCCGGCCCTGGCCCGGGTCACCCGCGTCCGGGGCCCGCTGCTGTTCCCCTTCATCGTCGGCCTGGCCGTGGTCGGGTCGTTCGCGTCGGACGCCAGCATGACCACCGTGGTCGAGGTGCTGTGCTTCGCGTTCGTGGGCATCATCCTGCGCCGCCTCCGCTACTCGCTGGCCGCCCTGGCGGTAGGGCTGGTGCTCGGCCCGACGTTCGAGGACAACGTGTTCCTAACCAAGCAGATCTTCGGCATGAGCTTCATCGAGCGGCCGCTCACCATCGTCATCTTCGTCATATGCATAGTGGTCCTGGTCGCCCAGATCGTCCGGGCCCGGCGGGCCGGCGGGATCGCCTCCGAGGCGATGGAGGAGGCGGCCCGAGGGGATCACCGGCTCCTCGATCTCGTCGTGGCTATCGCGTTCGTCGTCGGGGGCGGCCTGTATGTCAACGCAGCCACCCACTACAGCCGCGATACGCGGTTGCTGCCGCTCATCGTGGGCTCCGTCGCCACCGTCGTCGGGGTACTGCGGGTCATCGAGGCGGTGGTCGCGGTGGTCCGCCGTCGCCGTGGCGATAATCAGACGGCCCGGGCCGAAACCGGGGGACCGGCGGCCGCCGAAGCCGACGGCGGTTCTCCTGACGGCGAGGCTCCCCCGGCGTCGGTTGGGTCGGGCCCCGACGGCCCCGGCGCGCCCGACTACGACGGTCCCGGGTCCGGTCGCCCCAGGGGCGCAGACCGGGTTCATCAGGCGACGCGCTCCGGCCGGACGGCGACCGCCGTGGCGACCCCGACCTACACCGACCCGGAGCCCGTCGACCAGGAGGCGCCCGTCCTGGTGACGGCCGGTACCGTCGCTAACGCCCAGGAGCCGGCCGAACCGGCGCCGCTGCAGACCACCCGGCGTCGCTACCTGAGGGAGGTCGCGGGCTACTCGTGGGCGGCGGCCATGGTGCTCGGCTCCTGGTTGTTCGGCTTCCGGTGGTCCATCCCCGTCGTGGTGCTGCTCTACGGCATCTTCGGCGTCCGGTACAAGAGCCGCCGCCAGCAGGTGATCTTCTCCGTCTGCTCCGCGGCCGTCATGTACGGGGTCACGGCCGGGATCTTCGACCTGCTTCACCTCACCTACAGCGGTGTCATAGCCGGTTGATGCCGGGGGCGGGGGCGGGCGTGAGCGGCACCGGGGCCCCGCCGGGCGGGGTACCCAACCGGCGGATCATCTTCGCCACCGTGGCCGTGGCCCTCTTCATGGCCTCGGTGGACGGGACGATCGTCGCCACCGCGCTGCCCAACCTGACCCACCATCTGCACGCGCCGATCACGTGGAGCGCTTGGTCGGTGACGGCCTACCAGCTGGGTCAGGCGGTGGCCATGCCGGTGGCCGGCCGGGTGAGCGACGCGTGGGGGCGCCGGCCGGTGCTGCTGGCCAGCGTCGCCGCCTTCGTGGTCACCTCGGCGGCGTGCGGGTTGGCGCCCGACATCTTTGCCCTCATCGTGTTCCGCGTCCTGCAGGCCCTCGCCGGCGGCGCATTCATGCCGAGTGCCACCGGTGTGGTCTCCGACGTGTACGGAGACAAGCGAGACCGGGCGGTCGGGCTCTTCACCAGTATCTTCCCCTTGGGTGCCCTCGTCGGGCCCATCCTCGGGGGCGTGATCGTCACCTACTGGGATTGGCGGGGCATCTTCTTCGTCAACGTCCCGATCGGTTTGGCCCTGCTGGCGGTCGGTTGGCGGGTCCTGCCCCGCAGCGGCCTGCGCAGCGGCCCCCGCCGGCGCATCGACTGGGCCGGTGCCGCCCTGCTCGGAGCCCTCCTGCTCGGCCTCATGCTGTCGCTGGTCGAGCTGGGTAACGGAGCCCCCGTCTGGCTGGTGGTCGCCGCCGCGGTGGCGGGCGCCTCGGCCGCCGTGGCGTTCCTGCGCCGCCAGACCCGGGTGCCGGACCCGATTATCGCCGTCACCCTCCTGCGCCGCCCCGTGTTCGCCGCCCTCAACACGATCAACCTGGCCTTCGGCGCCTGCGCCATGGGCTTCTCCGCCCTGATCCCGCTCCTGGGTGAGTCGGCCTACCACCTCCCGGCGGTCCAGGCGGGAAGCCTGCTGAGCGCCCGGGCCGTTCTGATGATCGGGATGGCCGCCGTGACCTCGATGGCCCTGCCCCGTATCGGCTATCGGATACCGATGGCGGCCGGCCTGCTGGTCACCGCGGCGTCCACCTTCCTGGTTGGCGTCCGGCCCCCGGCGGGCGTGGGGGTGTACGCCTGGCTGGCGTCGGGGGCCGCCCTGATGGGCGTGGGCGTCGGCCTGGCCGCGCCTTCCTCCAACAACGCCGTCCTGGACCTGGTACCCGGCGACATCGCCTCGGTGGCGGGCCTGCGTGGTACGTTCCGCCAGATCGGGTCCATCATCGGGGTGTCCACCGCCACCATGGTGATGGCCCAGTCGCTCGACCAGGGGCGGGCCCTGGCCGCAGTGTTCCGCTCCCTCTCGGTGGTGTTGATCCTGACCGTCCCCCTGGTGCTGGCCGTGCCCCGCCGCCGCCCCACCCCGCGACCCGGCCCCAGCCGGCCCGGCGCCGACGCCGAGGTCGTCACCACGGTCGCCGCCGGTCCGCCGGCCCCGTCCACTTGAGCCCGCCCTCGGCGTCGCCCGGCGCGGCCCTGCGCCTGCGCAGCCTCGTGCCGTCGTTGTACGCGCCGGCGTTCCTGTACTCGATCGGACAGGGGGCACTCGTGCCCGTCATCGCCCTCGCCGCCCGCTCCGACGGCGCTTCTGTAGTGGCCGCCGGTGCGGTCGTCGGGCTCCGGGGCGTCGGCATCTGCCTCGGCGACGTCCCCGCCGGAAAGCTGGTGAGCCGGTTGGGCCAGCGCGTCTCCACGGTGGGCGCCTCGGTCGTCATGGTCGCCGCCGGGGCCGCGGCCGCCCTCGCCGGCAGCCTGTGGGTGCTGGCCCTGTCGGTGCTGGTGATGGGGCTCGGCTGGTCGGCGTGGCTGGTGGCCCGGCTGTCGCTCGCCACCGACCTGGCGCCGGAAGGCCGTCGGGGGCAGGTCATAGCCACCCTCGGAGGCGCCAGCCGGATCGGCAACTTCGTCGGGCCGCTCATCGGAGCCGGGCTGATCGCCGCCTTCGGCATCGACGCCGCCTTCTGGCTGCAGGGGCTCATGGTCATCATCGGGTGCGCCGCCCTCCTGTCCTTCTCCCCGCCCGCCTCCGCCGGCGGGTCGGCCGGACGAGACCACAGCGGGGTGCGGTCGGCGCTGGCGGCGGCCGGAGCCCGGCGGGTGGCCGGGCCGGCCGTCGGAGCGGTGGCGATATGCGCCCTCCGGACCAGCCGCCAGGCCCTGCTCCCGCTCTGGGCGTCCCACATCGGGGTCGACGCCGCCGGCGTCAGCCTGGTGTTCGGGGTGTCGTCGGGGTTGGACATGCTGCTGTTCGCCCCGGCCGGCTACGCCTCCGACCGCTGGGGGAGGAAGGTGGTGGCCCTGTCATGCCTGGCCGTCCTGGCCGTGGGCCACCTCCTCATCCCCTTCACGGGCGATCTGGCCGGGCTCATGGCGGTCGGCCTGCTGCTCGGGTTCGGCAACGGGCTGGGCAGCGGGATCGTCATGACCATGGGTGCCGACCTGGCGCCCCCGGCGGGCCGGGCGGCGTTTCTCGGCCTGTGGCGGTTCGTGGCCGATGTGGGGACGGCGGGGGGACCTTTCCTCGTGTCCGCCCTGGTGGCCCTGACCGCCCTGGCCCCGGCCGCGGTCGCCATCGGCGGGATCGGCCTGGCCGTCGCCGCCGGACTGCGGGCCCGGATGCCGGACCCGTCCCGGAAGGCCGCCGGGTAGACCGTCGAGGAAAGGAGGCCGGGTGCCGGTCGAGGAGGATTTGGATCAACTGCGGTCGCTCGTCGCAGAGGCATGCCGGGTGCTGGCCCACCGAGGTGCGGTGGACACGGTGCTGGGACACGTGAGCTGCCGCGTCGGTGAGGACCGGATGCTGCTGCGCTGTCGGGGTCCGCACGAGCGCGGCCTGCGCTTCTCGACGGCCACCGACGTGCGCCTGCTCCACCTCGACGGCACCCCGGCGGAGGAAGACGACGGTTACCGGCCGCCCAACGAGCACCCCATCCACGGTGAGACCCTCAGGCGGCGGCCGGAGTTCGGGGCCGTGGTCCACGCCCACCCGCCGGCCGTGGTGGCGTGCTCGATAGCCGGCCTCGAGCTGCGCCCGATCTTCGGGTCGTGGAACATCCCGGCCATGCGGATGGCCGAGCGGGGAGTCCCGGTGTACCAACGGTCGGTCCTGATCCGCCGCCCTGACCTGGCCGCAGAGATGCTGGCCGCCATGGGGTCGTCCCGGTGCTGTGTGCTGGCCGGTCACGGCGTGACGGTGGGGGCTGCCTCGGTCGAAGAGGCCGTCGTCGCCACCCTGGACCTGCAGGCGCTCGCATCCATGACCCTGGCCGTGGCCTCCACGGGCCGGCACCCCGAGGTCGTCCCGGAACGGGACCTGGCCGAACTGCCGGACCTCGGTTCGGAGCTGAATATGGCGGCGGTGTGGCGCTACTACACGGCCGCCGCGGCGGCCGACTCCTAGGCCGTTACCGGTCCAGGAAGCGGGTCAGCGCATCGTGGAACTCCCCGGTCGCCTGCGTCATCGGGAAGTGGCCGCAGTCGAGGACGACCAACTCCGATCCATGGACCAACTCAGCCGTTCGGCGCCCGAGCTCCAGGTCGTTGACATCGTCGTGGCGCCCCCACACCACGAGCGTCGGGGCCGAGATCATGGGCAGCCGGCGGACGGTGCTGTAGCGGGCCCGGTGCACGGGATCGGTCATGTGGCGCAGGATCCGGCGGTAGGCCTCGACGCGGCCCGGTGTGCGGCCCCGCTCGAACTGGGCCCGCGCCAAGGCCTCGGTCGCCGCGTCGTCGGGGTGGCCGCGCTGGTCGATCAGGGCCCGGCGGATCTCGCCGGCTGACGCGGGCGGCTCGAACCGGGTCATCGACCCGAGCGGGCGGGTCGCGGTTCCGCCACTGGCCACGAGCACCAGGCGGTCCACCCGCTGCGGGCTCTCGTAGGCGAGGAGCGACGCCACCCACCCGCCCATCGAGTGGCCCACCACGTCGCACGACCGCAGCCCGAGGGCGTCCTGGAACTCCCGGACGAAGTCCACCAGGTAGGCGAACGAGTACTCCGCCTCGAGGCGGTCACCGTCACCCCACCCGAGCAGATCCACGGCGATGGCGTCGTGGCTCGGGGCCAGGTGCCGGATGGCCCGTGACCACGACTCCGCCCCGTCGGTGAAACCGACGCCGTGCAGGAACAGGACGGGGTGGCCGGCCCCGACCCGGAGGTAGCGGGTCCGGCCGTGGCTCAGCTCGACCCAGGCCTCGACCGGGGCGGGGTCGGCCGCAGCCGGGCCGCCGGGGACCGCCGGGATCGGCCCGTCGCGTCGCGGTATCCCTCGGGCCGGGCCTGCCCGTCCGCCGGCGATCATCGCTTCAGGTTCGGACATGCTCGCCTCCCGACGCCGGCGGAGCAGCCGCCAGGCGCTTAGATTTCTTAGAGTTGATCACTGTCAGCGGTTGCACCCATCCCGAGGAGGGACCCGAATGTCGCCGATGTGGAACTCGTTCAGCACCGACACGGACCTGTCGATCACCGCCGGGATAGTCGAGATCCCAGGCGGTGGAGGCGACACCATCCATGCCTACCTGGCCCGCCCGGGTGGGGACGGGCCCCGCCCGGCGGTGCTCGCCCTGCACCACATGCCCGGGTGGGACGAGTTCTACCAGGAGTTCTGCGAGCGCTTGGCCCGTCACGGCTATGCAGTGGTGTGCCCCGACCTCTACTGCCGCTTCGGTCATGGCACCCCCGACGACGTGACCGCGCTGGTGAGGGCCGAGGGTGGGGTCACCGACGAGAGCGTCGTCGCCGACAGCGCGGCGGCATTGGAGTGGATGAAGGCTCAGCCGTGGTGCTCGGGCCGGGTGGGCGTGATCGGGACGTGCTCGGGCGGCCGGCACGCCCTGCTCGCAGCGTCGCTGGTCCCCGGCTTCTCGGCCGTGGTGGACCTGTGGGGCGGCAACGTGGTCATGGCCGAGGATCAGCTCACCGCGGCCCGCCCGGTCGCACCCATCGACTACACCGACCGCCTGGAGGTGCCGATACTCGGTCTGTTCGGCAACGACGACCGCTCGCCGACCCCGGCGCAGGTGGACCAGCACGAAGCGGCGCTGAAGGAACACGGCAAGGAATACGAGTTCCACCGCTACGACGGCGCCGGCCACGGTTTCTTCTACTACCAAGGACCCATGTACCGGCCGGAGCAGGCGATGAGCGGGTGGGAGAGGGTCTTCGAGTTCCTGCAGCGCAAGCTGCAGGAGAGCTGAGCGGGGGTTCCCCAGATGTGCACGACGATCGCCCGTTCGGGACTGGTGCGCGGCGCCGGCAAGGGCGCGGCGGGATGGTTCGCCCTGACCCGGTGCACCGTGGGCTACGACCATCCGGTCCATCTTTCCGACGAGCACGCCATCCTCATCGACTTCGCCAACTACGACATCGGCACCGACGCCCGGGTGGCCGTCGAGATCGACCTCGACTCGGCCCGGACGCTTCTGGCTCACTTGGCCGAGGCGGTGCAGCAGGCAGACGCTCTCGAAGCCGAGGCGGCGCCCTGATCCCCCCGCCCCTGCCCGCTCCCCGTCGTCCCCCCGGACCGCCGACCCACCCGGCCAGGCTAACCCACCGGCCTCCGTTGGTCTATAGGTAATACCATGGCCTCCATGACCGGAACATCGGGGGTGGGGCAGCTCGGAGCGGCGTTCGACCGGTATGTGACCTCGCTGCGGGAGGCGTGGACCCGGACCGACGTGGCCAAGCGGGCGGACGCCTGCCGCCGGGCCATGGAAGTGCTGTTGGCCGGCGATGACCCGGAGTGGGCGGCGGCGGTGCAGCGGGTGGCGTCGGGGGAGCGCAAGGTGGAGCTGTACCGCGACCCCGATCACGGTTTCATCCAGATGGCCCACCAGTACCGTCCCGGGCACGGCAGCCCCCCGCACGGCCACGGCGACCGGGGATGGGTCGTATACGGGGTGCAGCTGGGTCGGGTGGAGATCGCCACCTATCGCCCGACCGGCGCCGACCCGCCGCTGCGGGTGGAGCGGGCCGAGGTGCTCGCCGCCGGGGAGGCCCGGGCCTACCTGCCGGGCGAGATGCACTCGACCCGGATGGTGGCGGGGGAGGGGGCGGCCGGCACGGCGGTCGTTCTTCGGATGCTCAGCGAGGACCTCTCGAAGCTGGACCGTCTCCACTACGACTGGCGGGACGTGGCCGATCGGACCTGAGCCGGCGGTCTTGTCCCCTATCCCAAAAGGTATTACCATAAGGCCGAAAGTGGCCCGATAGGGAGGGAAATCGGATGGCTCGTGAGTATTCACCCGGGGTTCTGGCCCCGTCCAGCAAGTCCACGTCGGAGCTCGAGGCCCGGGACCAGTTCAACCGCGACCACCCTCCGATCACCGGCCTGAGCTCGGGTGACGACCTGCGCAAGATGGAGCTGCCCGAGCGGCCGTGGCGTAACAACCGGGGGCAGTGGTTCGACCTGGCGGACTACGAGGTGCTGTCGGCCCACATCGCCGAGCTGAAGCCGGGCGGGGCGTCCAAGCGGCACCGCCACACCACCGAGGCCTATCTCTACGTGGTGAAGGGGTTCGGCTTCTCGGTCATCAACTACGAGGATCAGCCCGAGCAGGTCGTCGAGTGGTCCGAGGGGACCCTGTTCGCCCCGCCGCGGTGGGCCTGGCACCAGCACTTCAACCTGGACCAGAACGACACGTCCCGGTATCTGGCCATCCAGGACACCGGGCTGGTGCGCACCATGCGCCTGCACCAGATCGAGCAGCACCCGGTCCAACTGAGCGTGGAGGACGCCAAGCGACTCCTGGACGCCTACCAGGAGTCGCTGCGCAACGCCGGCGGGGTCGATGGGTGACCGGAAAGGGCACCAGCCGGCCGGCACGGTAATCGTAGGCGCCTCGGTAGCCGGCGTCCGCGCCGCTCAGGCGCTGCGCATGGAAGGTTACGAGGGGCGGATCGTCGTCATCGGCGACGAGCCTGATCCGCCCTACGACAAGCCGCCGCTCTCGAAGCAGTACCTGTCGGGGCCCATGGACGCCGACGGGCTGCTGCTCATCAGTTCCGACAAGGCCGCACGCGACGGCATCGAGCTGAGGCTCGGTGTGCCCGCCGCGGGACTCGACCCTGACACCCGGGAGGTGTCGCTCGCCGACGGCACGACCATCGGCTACGACCACTGTGTCATAGCCACCGGCGCCTCGGCCCGACCGTCGCCGTGGCGTCCGCGGTCGGGGATCCACCTGTTGCGCACCCGCCGCGACAGCGAGGTCCTGGCCCGGGCCCTGTCCCGCCACCGCCGGGTGGCGGTCATCGGAGGCGGCTTCATCGGCGCCGAGGTGGCGTCCACCGCCGCGGCCAAGGGTTGCGACGTCGTGGTGATCGACCCGCTCCCCAACCCGTTGGCCCGGTCGGTCGGAGAGGAGCTGGGTCGGCGCCTGGCCGGTTTGCACGCCCGCCACGGGGTCGCCACCCGCTTCGGTCTCGGCGCCGAGGCGGTGTCGGGGGTCGAGGGTGACCTCACCGTCACGTTGACCGACGGCCAGACCATCGGCGCCGACGTGGCGGTCGTGGGCATCGGCGCGGTGTGCAACGACGGGTGGCTCGCCGGGAGCGGCGTGCCGCTCGACGACGGGGTCGTCTGCGACGAGTTCTGCCGGGTCCGGGGGGTGCCGTCGGTATTCGCCTGCGGTGACGTGGCCCGGTGGTTCCACCCGCGCCACCAGGACCTGGTCCGAGTCGAGCACTGGACCAACGCCGTCGAGCAGGCGGCCTGTGTGGCCCACAACATCGTGGCCGGGCGTCCCCGGGCCTACGAGCCGGTGGAGTACGTGTGGAGCGACCAGTACGACATACGCCTCCAGGTGGTGGGCCGACCCTGGAACGCCGCCTGCTCGGAGACGGTCGGTGACACTTCGTCGGTACCCGAGCGGATGGCCGTCCTCTACGGCGACGAGGCGGGAGTGATGACGGGCGCGGCCACCCTCAACTGGCCGCGGGCGCTGGTCGAGTGCCGGCGCCTGTTCGGCGGGGGCGCCCGCATGGACGTGGCCCGCCAGGTCCTCGGCGCGCTGCGGGTCCCGGCGCTCGGATGAACGTCGGTTGAAGCTGCTGCTCCTCCGGCACGGACAGAGCACGGCCAACGCCGAGGACTCGTTCAGCGGCTGGGTCGACGTGCCGCTCAGCGTTCGGGGTGAGCAGGAGGCCCGATCGGCGGCGGCGGTGATGCGCTCGTCGGGGCTGCTCCCTTCGGTCGTCCACACCTCCCTCCTGCAGCGGGCGGTCCGGACCGCCGCCATCGTCATGCGCGAACTCGACCGGCCCGAGGTTCCGGTCCATCGCAGCTGGCGGCTCAACGAGCGCCACTACGGCGCCCTGCAGGGTCGCAGCCGGGCGGCGGTCCTGGCCGAGGTGGGCGAGGAGACCTTCGTGCGGTGGCGGCGCTCCTACGAGGGCCGGCCCCCGGCCGGTCCGCCGGAGGGGCACGCCGCCACCGCCGCTGATCCCCGCTACGCCCATCTCCCTCCCGGCTGTGTGCCCAATGGGGAGTCCCTCTCGGACGTGCAGCGGCGCCTGCTGCCCTACTGGCAGGATGCCCTGGCCGGGGATGTGGCCGCCGGCCGGCTGCCGCTGGTGGTGGCCCACGGGAACTCCCTGCGGGCCCTGTGCACCATCCTCGACGGGCTGGACGCCGAGGAGGTCAAGTCGCTCAACATTCCGACCGGCGTTCCCCTGCTGTACGAACTGGACGAGCATTGGCGCCCCGAGATCCGCGGCGGCGTGTACCTGAACCCCGAGGCCGCCGAGCGGGGCCGGGCCGAGGTGGCCGCTCAGGGCCGCGGGAAAGGCAGCGGACCCGATGGGACGAGCGACCAGGCTTACGGTTCGATCTCCTGCTGCCAGTAGTCGCCGACCGACCGGTCGTGGTCGCCTCGGGCCTGATTTCGTAGACCTCCGGTCCCTCATCGACGACCGTCCAGTCGAGCGCCTCTCGCCACAAGGTCCCCAAGGCGATCGGATCCCGGGCATCGACGATCACCTGTTCCCAATCCAAGCTCATCCCGTCACGCTAGAGCCTCGCCTCGACGCTGTTGTCCCGGGGAATATGAGATCCCGGATCGCCGGGCTGGTCAATCCCACGGTGGGCGTTCCCCGGGGCGCCAACGTCAACCTGGAGTTCATCAACGCCGACACCGACGAGGCCCACGTTCTCGTGATCACCGCCGCCCAGCCACCTTTCACGCTCTGGGCGTCGCATATGAAGCGCCGGCTCTACAGCGCGGCGTCAGTCCTCGCCGCGCTAGCCATCATCGGAGGCGCCGTCAACGGCATCAGTTTTGTCAACTACGGACGCGACTTGCTCCAGCAAAGGCGCCCACGAACCGATCAAGGGTGGGCCGTCGAATGATGTAGAGCCCCGTCAGGCGCGCCGGCGGTCGTCGGCCTGACGCAGAAAGGCCAGGTCCGCGACAGAAGCTGCGGGCGTCGCCGGGGGTTAACGTAAGGCCCATGGTCACCACCCCCGCCGCCCCACGGATCGCGCCGCTGCCGGCAGGGGAGCGGTCACCGTCGGCCCAGGCCCTGCTCGAAACTGTGACCGTCGCCGGAGCCGAGGCCAACATCTTCACCACCCTGGTGCGGGCCGAGGGGCTCACCCGCAAGTGGCTGCCACTGGGCGGGAAGCTGCTCAACGGGAAGATCCCGCCTCGGGACCGGGAGCTGCTGATCCTGCGCACGGGCTGGAACTGCCGGGCCGAGTACGAGTGGGCCCAGCACGTGGTGATCGGCCGGGCCGTCGGGTTGAGCGACGACGAGATCGGCCGGGTGGCGGCCGGTCCCCACGCCGGGTGGGGACCTTTCGAGGCGACCCTTCTTCAGGCCGCTGACGAGCTGCACCGGGACTGGACCATCACGGACGCGACGTGGTCCACTCTGGCCGGAACCTACGACACCCAGCAGTTGATCGAGCTGCCGATGCTGGTCGGGCACTACCACATGGTGGCCATGACCCTGAATGCGCTGGGGGTGCAGCTCGACCCCGGGCTGGCCGGGTTCCCTTCGGAGACGTCGTAGGTGCCGTGAGCCGTGTCTTCATCACCGGCTCGGCCGGCGGCCTCGGCAGGGCGGCGGCCGCCGCCCTGCTCGACGAGGGCCACCAGGTCGTCCTCCACGCCCGCAGCCGTGACCGCCTGGGAGAGATCGCCGACCTGGTGGAAAGGGGAGCTGCGACCACGTGTGGAGACCTCTCGGACCCTGACGAGTCGGGCCGAGTCGCCGATCAGGTGAACCGGCTCGGGCGGATGGACGCGGTCATCCACAACGCCGGCGTCTACCGCAGCCCGCACGTGCGGGCGGTCAACGTGGTGGCCCCCTATCTGCTCACCGCCCTCATCGAGCGCCCGTCCCGGCTCGTCTACCTGAGCAGCGAGATGCACCGCGGCGGCCGCCCCTCCCTTCGGGGCCTCGACCCGGGGGACGGGGGATCGCTGAGCTACTCGGACAGCAAGCTGCTCGTCACCGCTTTCGCCGCGGCGGTGGCCCGGCGCTGGCCCGAGGTGCTGGTCAACTCGGTGGATCCCGGCTGGGTGCCTACCCGCATGGGCGGCGCCGGCGCGACCGACGACCTGGCGCTCGGCCATGTCACCCAGGCCTGGCTGGCCGTCAGCTCCGAGACCGAGGCGCGCACCAGCGGCGGGTACTGGTACCACCAGCACCGGCAAGAGCCGCACCCCGCCGTCCTCGACCCGACATTCCACGAGGAGCTCCTAGCCGCGCTCGAACGCCTGACTGGCGTGGCGCTTCGCTGACAGACAGCCGGCGAGATCCCGACCGTGGCGGTATCCAATGCGCCCCTGCCTGGCGCAGGGTCTCGACGGCGCCGAGCGGGTGGCGCAACTTGGAGGGCCCCTACTGAGTCAGGCAACGGCCGCTGCGAAGGCGGTGTAGAGATCGCCCGGGAGTCGGTGGTGCAGCCGCCAGGTGATGGCGATGGGCCGGTCCCCCTCGTGGCGGACGTAGGTGGCGGGGCCCAGGCACCAGAACGCCCTGGACGTGGTGTCGAGCCGGGCGAACAGCAGGATGTGGCTGCCGAGCTCGGCGTGGTGCAGGTAGCGCTGACCGGTCTGGCTGGCCACCGAGGTGGCGGACTGGCTCTCCCAGTGGATGAGCTCCGGCGAGAGGGCGGCGTCCCGGTAGCGGGTGGTGGGGGAGAAGCCACCCTTTGATTTGTCGAGAGTGAAGGCGAACACGTCGGCCGGGACCGACGCCTCCCGCCACACTCCGCTCTGCCATGCGGGGGGTGCCAGGCCGCCGGGACCGGCGCCGAGAGCGGCGAGGATCTCGATGCGCGTGTATCGGGCGTGGACCCGCAGCGGTATCTCCGCCAGACCGGGGCTGAGGTCGGCGCCGACGTGGCTCAGTCGCTCGGATAGGAGCTCAAGCAGTTCCCGTGCCTCGGCGCGCACCCGGGGGTGCGCCCACACCTGGTCCAAGCCGGCTGCGAGTGGGGAGGCGGCCGGCAGGTTCGATAGTGAACCCAGTAGCATCCGGGCGAGTCGCCGGTCGCGGACGTCGAGGGAATCGAGGTCCGGTGGCTCCGCGCCGTCGAGCAGTGAGCGGTAGCCGGCGATGCGGACCGGGTCGTCGACGTGGCTGAGGCGTCCGACGGCCCGCAGGAGGGCCGCGTCGTCCACGCCGGCGTCCGCTACGGGCAGGCCGGCGACCGTTCGCAGTTCCGTCCAGGATCGGCCGCCGGTGTAGATGTCCTCCAGGTCGAGGCCCGACTCGGAGAGAAAAGTGGCCAGGTCGACGTCGCCGAGCGATCGGAGCTCGGCCACCCGGGCCGGCCACGTCGAAGGCAGCGACTCGCGGATCGAGCGGAGCACTGCCTCCTGGGCGACTGGGTCGAGGTCGGCCGAGCAGCCGGCAGGCAGGAAGGGAAATCCGCCCTCGATGGCCCGCTGAGCGCCGGTTCGGCTGATCCCGCCGAGCATGGCCCGGTACTTGCGGTCGTAGCGGAACTCGCGCCGCTGGTTGCCGATGAAGTCGAGGATCGTGCACACCGCCTTGCCGTCGGCTCGCCGCAGTCCCCGCCCCAATTGCTGGAGGAAGAGAGTGCCACTTTCGGTCGGCCGGAGCATCAGCAGCGTGTCCACCTCGGGAACGTCAATACCCTCATTGAACAGGTCCACGGCGAAGACCACCGACACTCTGCCCGCAGCGAGGTCCAGCAGTGCGGCCCGGCGAAGTTCGGTCGGGGTCTCCCCGGAGATGGCAACGGCGCGGATGCCGGCGTCATTGAACCGATCCGCCATCCACCGGGCGTGAGCTACTGACACGCAGAAGCCCAGTGCCCGCATGGCATCGACATCCGAGACGGTGCGGCGCAGCTCAGCGATCACCAGCCGCACCCAGGCGTGGTCGGCGGTGTAAAGCTCGGTGAGCGCCGTCGGTTCGTAGCCCCGTCCGCGCCGCCAGGGAACGCCGGCAAGGTCGGTGCCGTCGTGGACGCCGTAGTAGGCGAAAGGGACGAGGTAGCCGCCATCGACGGCATCCCACAGGCGCAGCTCGGCGGCGATCCGCCCCCCGAAGAAGTCAGTGACTATGTCAGCACCGTCGGCCCGCTCGGGGGTAGCCGTCAGGCCCAGCAGCTCGACGGGTTTGAGGCGATCGAGCAGGCGTCGGTAGGTAGGAGCGTGGGCATGGTGGAACTCGTCGACGATGACGACGTCGAAGTGGTCGGCGGGGAGATCGGCCAGCTCGGCCGTTGCCAAGCTCTGGATCGAGGCGAAGACGTGCTCGAAATGGACCGGCCGTCGGCCACTCACCCACAGCTCACCGAAGCCTCCCTCGCCGACAGCGTGGGCGAAGGTGGCCCGGCTCTGGGTGAGCAGCTCCTCGCGGTGAGCCACGAAGAGCAGGCGGGCCCGGGGGAGGCGCCGCCGCAGCCGCCGGTAGTCCACTGCGGCCATCACTGTCTTGCCGGTCCCGGTGGCGGCCACCAGCAGGTTGCGGTGATGGCCCTGCTCCCTGGCGAGCTCGATGCGCTCGAGGAGGGTGTCCTGGTAGGGGCGCAACTCGATGCCGGCGGGGGAGACCAGCAGGGCAAAAGGGGCGGCCGGTCCCGCCGATGTCCGGCGTAGGAACTCGGCCGGGTCATAGGGGACGAAGTCGCCGCTCTCCCAGTAGCTGTCCACGACCAGGTGCATCTTGTCGATGACGTCGGGGTTGCGGGCCGCCGAGACCCGGACATTCCACTCGAGCCCGGTCTGCTGGGCCGTATGGGTCAGGTTGGAGGAGCCGAGGTAGGCCGTGGTGGTCGTCGGCCCCCGATGGAAGATCCAGGACTTGGCGTGCAGACGGGTCGCGCCGGTCTCGTAGGACACCCGGAGTTCAGCGCCGAGTTCGGCCAGGTCGTCGAGAGCCCGGGCCTCGGTGCTGCCCGTGTAGGTGGTGGTGAGCACCCGCAGCCGGCGGCCGGACCCGACGTGGCGGCGCAGTTCGGCGGTGAGCGGCCGGATGCCCGACCGGCGGATGAACGCCACCACCATATCGATCGCATTGGCGCTTTCGATCTCGGCACGCAGCTCATGGGCCAGCGACGGCTCGCCGGCGGCGTTGGTGAGCAGGGTGGTGTCGAGCACCGGAGTGAGCGGTCGACGGAGTCGCCTGGGGCCGCCGGTGGGTAGCCGCTCCCACAGAGCGTGCAGGACCCGCCCATCAGGCTCGTCGCTCGGCCGTCCCAGTCGGCGGACGAGTTCGCCGACCAGGCGCGATCCCGCCGCTGACTGCTGTTCTTCGGGAAGGTCGAGGATCACCCGCGCGACGACGGCCGCTAGGTGTCTCGACAGACGGTCCGCCGCCTCGCCGTCGGCCAGGTCGCCGATTTCGGGGATCAGCTCAGTGTCAGCGAGTTGGCCGCTGAGCTCCCCGGTCACCAGTTGTTCCCAAATCCCGGCGGCCAGGCCGCCGCCTTGGCCCGGCTCCGCACTCGTCCCAGCCATGTGCTCGAACCTACCGGGGCCATCAGCCTCCTTCAAGGTCAGACCCCGCTCACACGCCATCCCCACATTTCTCTTCAGCGATCCTGGCTTCACCGGAATAGTTGACTTATCACCTATGTTGTATGATACGTCAACTACTTCCTGGAGGATACCCGTGAGCATCACCACCGACCCCACCACCCTGACCGGCCGCTACACCATCGACCCCACCCACAGCCGCATCGGTTTCGTCGCCCGCCACGCCATGGTCACCAAGGTCCGGGGCTCGTTCAACGAGTTCGAAGGCTCCGGCTACTTCGACGCCGCCGACCCGGCCAGGTCGACGCTGCAGCTGTCGATCAAGGCGGCCAGCATCGACACCGGCAACGCCGACCGCGACGCCCATCTGCGCTCCAACGACTTCTTCGACATGGACACCTACCCGCAGATCACCTTCACCTCGACGAGCGTCGAGCCGACCGGCGATGACCGGTTCCGGGTCACCGGCGACCTGACCATCAAAGGGGTCACCCGCCCCGTCGCCGTCGACTTCGAGTACACCGGCAGCGCCGTTGATCCCTATGGCAACCAGCGGATCGGCTTCGAAGGCTCCACCAGCGTCAATCGCAAGGACTGGGGGGTCAACTGGAACGCCGCCCTGGAAGCCGGCGGCGTGCTCGTCGGCGAGAAGGTCACCTTGGAGTTCGACGTGTCGGCCATCCGCAACGTCGCCGCCTGAGTCCTCGGCGATCCGCCCCCGCTCACACCGCCAAGACCCGCACCCGGTCCCGGGCCACCGCCTCTGGCGCGCCGGGCCTGTCCGAAGGAATCCAATGCCTGAATCTCCTGTATCTCCTGTATCTCCGGTACGCCTCAACCATGCTGTCCTCTTCGTCGCTGACCTGGAGCGGTCGCTCCGCTTCTACACCGAGGTGTTTGCCATGGAGGTCGTGGCTCGGGAACGCCGCGCCAACGCGGCGTTCCTGCGCCTCCCCCGGTCGGGGAACCACCACGATCTCGGTCTGTTCGGGGTCGGGGCGGCCGGCGGTCCCAAGCGCCGCGGTGGCGTCGGCCTCTACCACCTGGCCTGGCAGCTCGACACCATCGACGAGCTGGCCGCCGCCCGCCAGACGCTCCTCGCCGCCGGCGCCTACACCGGCGAGTCCAGCCACGGTGCCACCAAGAGCATCTACGGGGCCGACCCCGACGGCAACGAGTTCGAGCTGATGTGGATGCTGCCCCGCGACCACTGGGGGGTCTACGAGAGCTCCGCCCCCGTCGACCATCTCGACCTGGCCGGGGAAGTCGAGCGTTGGAGCGGTCGGGCCACCGCCGGGCCCATCACCACCGACACGGCGCCGGCCGACGACCGAGCGACGGTCCGGTCATGACCGCCTTCGCCTCGCCGGTGGTCGTCTGGCACGGCGACGCCGATGCCGCCGCACCTCTCGTGGTGCTGCTGCACGGCCGCGGGTCGAGCGAGGCCGACATCATCGGTCTCGCCGACCAACTTCCCCCCGGTGCGGCCTACGCCGCGGTGCGCGCCCCCATCAGCGAGGGTGGCGGCTACGCCTGGTTCGCCAACCGCGGTATCGGCCGTCCCACCCCCGAGTCCCTGGCCGAAACCATGGCCTGGTTCGGTGACTGGCTCGACCGGGTCGCCCCGCCGGGCCGCCCGGTGGTCCCGGTCGGCTTCAGCGGCGGCGGGGCTTTCGCCGGCGGCCTCGTTCTGGCCGCCCCGCACCGCTACGCCGGTGCCGCCATCCTCTACGCCACCCTCCCCTTCGACGCCGGAGTTCCCACCACCCCCGGCCGACTCGAGGGTCTGCCGGTGTTCGTCGCCCACGGCGACGCCGATCGGGTGATCCCCGCCGACCTGCTGGGTCGCACCTGGGGCTACCTCAACGGTGACGCCGGCAGCCGCACCACCGCGGTACGCGATCCGGGCGGCCACGGCCTCACCGCCGGGGTCGTCGTCGCATTGGAGCACTGGCTCGGCGGCCTGCTGGCCCCCGAGGATTTCGCCACCGGAGACCGCAGCCGCTAGCGCCTACAGTTCACCGGCGACGACCCGGCCCGCAACCAGCACGGCGACCGGCGGGGAGTCGGCCAGCACCCCGATGTCGGCGCTCGGGTCGCCGTCCACCACGATCAGGTCCGCCAGCTTGCCCACCTCGACGGTTCCCAGGTCGTCGCCGCGCCCGACCATATCGGCTCCGTTACGGGTGGCCCAGCCGATGACCTCGAGAGGGGTCACACCGGCGTGCTCCACGTACAGGCGCATTTCGGCCCCGTACATCCCGTGGGGGAAACCCACCGCGCCGTAGTCGTCGCCGAGCACGAAACGCACCCCGGCCGCCTGAGCCTTGGGGATGATGTCGTACATGTGCTCGAGGTCGGCTCGGATGGCGTCGGCCGAGAAGCCCAGGCCCGACCCGTAGGACTCGAGGAAGTGCTTGGGGAAGTGCAGCGACGGCACCACGGTCGCCCCCGTCTCCACCAGGGCGGCGATCACTTCGTCGTCCATCTCGTCGCAGTGGTCCACGATGTCCATCCCGTACTCGAGGGCCAGCAGGATGGCCTTCTTGTTGACCAGATGACCGCGGATGAGCGCGCCTCGTTGGTGGGCGGCGTCTATGGCGGCAGCCAGCTCGTCGGCGGTCATCTCCATGCGGTCCTTGGGTGCGGTGGTGCCGTGACCCCCGGTGACGAACAGTTTGATGATCTTGGCGCCGCGTTTGATCTCCTCGCGCACACCCTGGCGGAACGAGTCGGCCCCGTCGCAGATACGTACCGCTCCCGGGGCGGGCATACCCCAGTGCCACGGGACCGAGTCGTTGCTGTGACCGGTGGTCGACAGCTCCCTCGACGACGGCCACAGCCGGGGGCCGGGGATGAGCCCGTCGACGATGGCCCGGTGGACGGCCGGCTCGATGTGGTGGGCCCCGCCGGCGCCGACTACACCCGTGTAGCCGAGAGCCAGCGCCGTCTGCAGGTTCTTGGCCGCGATCAGAGCGGTGTAGCCGGGCGGGTACTCGTCGCCGTAGGGGGCGTTGGGCCGGGAACCCAGCTCGTGGTAGGTGGCATGGAAATGGCAGGTCCACAGGCCCGGCATCAGCGTGCGGCCCCCCAGGTCGACGACCCGGTCGGCGCTGATCGCCGCGGCCTCCTCCCCGGTGCGGATCTCGGCGATGCGATCACCGTCGACTACGACCGTGGCGCCCGCCACAGCCGGACCGTTGCCGTCGAGCAGCCGGGCGCCGGTGAGAGCGAGACGCGTCATGTCGAGCCTCCGATCGTGGAAAGACCGGATCATACAGGCCGGCCGCCGGCCGAGACGGCTCGCTGGTCGGCCGGGCCGTCACGGAGACGACGGGCCAGGGGGGCGGATCGTCGGCAGTGAGCCGCACCTACAATCGCCCTCTATGAGCTACGAGGTCGACTTCGTCAACGTCTCCACCGTGGGCCTGGAGTCGTCACCGGTGGCGGACGCGCTGGCCGGCCTGCGGGCCAACGAAGCTCGCTACTTCAAGAACAAGTACGACGTCGTGTTCACCGTCGAGCCGGCCGCCGGGTCCGAGCAGACCATCGACTGGGTGCATCGCATCCTCCTGGACGAACGCCAGATCGTGATCGCCTCGCCGCCCCTCGAGGTTGCGGTCATGGAGGTGGACCAGATCCGCTGGCCGTACGTCTTCTACCAGAGCGGCCTGGCGGTCAACGTCCTCTACCCCCGCAACGACCCGAAGAAGCGGGCGGTCGGCTTCAAACTGTCGGAGGGGATGGAGATCCCCTCCGAGCTGAGCTCGTTCAAGTTCGCCCGCCAGAAATCCAAGCTGGCCGGAACCATCCGGGGCTCGTACTTCGTGATCAAAGGCGAGTACTGAGGCCGCCCGGCGCGGCTCGACTCCGGTGGCCCTGGACCATTGCTCAGATGGAGCGGCCGGTGTGCTCCCAGTAGGGGGCCCGCAGCGGGGCCTTGAGCAGCTTCCCGGCGTCGCTGCGGGGCATCTCGTCGATCACCGCCCAGTCCTTCGGCACCTTGTACCCGGCCAGGCGGCTGCGCAGGTAGGCCGCGAGCTCGGCCTTCTGCTGCTCCCCCCACTCCGCTCCGGGGGCCAACTGGACGGTGGCGTGGACCCGTTCCCCGTATTCCTCGTCGGGGATGCCGAACACCGCGGCGTCCACCACCGACGGGTGGGCGGCCAGCACCCCCTCGATCTCGGCCGGGTAGATGTTGACCCCGCCGGAGATGATCATGTCGATCCGCCGGTCCGACAGGTACAGGAAACCGTCGGCGTCCAGGTAGCCGATGTCACCCAGAGTGAAGTAGCCGGCCAGGGAGTGGGCCTGGGCCGTCTTCTCCGGTTCGCCCAGGTACTCGAAGTCGGCCCCGCTGATGTTGCGCACGTGGATGACGCCGGGCTGGCCGACCTCGGCCGGGGCGCCGTCGTCGGTGACGATCCGCACGTCCATCGCCGGTAGGGGCCGTCCGACCGAGCCGGGGTGATCCAGCCAGGTCTCTGAGTCGATCAGCGATACGAAGCCGCCTTCGGTGGCGCCGTAGTACTCGGTGATCTTCGGGCCCCACCACTCGATCATCTGGCGTTTGACGTCGGGGCTGCAGGGGGCCGCCCCGTGCAGAACCACCTCGAGTGACCGGCCCGAGAAGGCCGCCTTGTCCGCCTCGGGGAGGCGCAGCAGCCGCACGAACTGGGTCGGCACGAGATGGACGTTGGTCACCTGGTGGCGGTCGATGAGCTCCAGGGTCTCGGCGGGATCGAACCGCCGCTGCACCACCACCGACGAGCCACCGACGAGAGGGAAGAAGCTGAGGGCCCACTGGGCCGAGTGGTAGCCGGGTCCGCACAGCAGGGTCCGTCCCTGCGGGGGCACGCCGAGGCCGGTGACCCCGGCCGCTATCTGGGCGTAGAAGGTCGGTGGGAGCCCGGTCGGGAACGCCGAGCTGGTCACGCCCTTGGGTCGTCCGGTGGTACCCGAGGTGTAGAACATCACCCCGCCCGCGGTCTGCTCGGGCGGCTCGTCGTCAGGGGCGTCGGCCAGCGCGTCCTCGTAGGTGTCCCCGAACAGGAGGAGGGGAACCTCCACGCCGGCGGCGCCGGGGACGTGGTCGGGTTCGACGATGACCAGGCGCGATCCCGAGTTGGACACGACGTAGGCGACCTCGTCGGCGGCGAAGTGCCAGTTGACGGGGACCACGAACACGCCGCAGTGGGCCACCGCGGCGTACACCTCGAAGATCTCCCGCCGGTTGCCCGACAGCATGGCGATCCGCTCTCCGGGGGCCACGCCGTGGGCCCGCAGGACGTGGATCAGCCGGTTCACCCGGTCGTCGAAGTCCCGCCACGACGTGGCGCCCCGCTCGTCGATGAGAGCCGGCGCGTCGGTGCGGTCACGAAAGCCGGCGAGCAGCTGAGCCATGGTCTCCATCCCCTCCTGGCGGCTCGCTACGGCCGCCCGGCGGGCCTTCCCGCCGCCGGGATGATAGTTGTCCCGGCGGCGGCAACCGCGTCAGGTGCGACCGCGCTGAGTCGGGTAGCCGCGGCGCCCGCCCGCCCGCCGGCCCGGGCCCGTTCCCCACTCGCCGGGTGGGGCAGCCCCTTCGGCCAGAATGGCGGGGTGGCCGACACCCAAGCCGTCGTGTTCGATTTCTACAACACTCTGGCTGCTCCCAACGCCGAC
>JAGWSF010000193.1 GCA_028876385.1 Acidobacteriota bacterium
CGTCTTCTCATGCTTCTTGCTTCCCAACCCTGGCCGCCGGGCCTACATGGATTTATGATGCGCCCAACGGGACGACCGTTCCCCAAGACAAGCCCAAGGTGGCCGACCGGCGATGCTGAGACAAGAGCAGAACGACGTCCTCACCCAGACCAGCCCGGGGACGCCCGGCGGCCGGCTGTTCCGCAGCTACTGGCTGCCGGCGCTGCTTGCCGAGGAACTGCCCGAGGATGGCGCTCCGCCGGTTCGCCTAAAGCTGCTCTCCGAACGGCTGCTCGCGTTCCGCGACAGCGAGGGGCGCTACGGCCTCATCGACGAGTTCTGCGCCCACCGCGGCGCATCGCTCTGGTTCGGTCGCAACGAGGAGGGGGGCCTGCGCTGCGCCTACCACGGCTTCAAGTTCGACGTGACCGGCCAGTGCGTCGAGGTACCGTCCGAGCCGGAGGGGAGCACGTTCTGCACCCGGGTGAAGCTGACGGCCTACCCGCTGGTCCTGCTCGGCGACGTGCTGTGGACCTACATGGGTCCGCCGGAACTGCAGCCTCCGCTGCCGGAATTCGAGTTCGTCCGCGTCGCGCCGGAGCAGTCCTACACGTCGAAGCGCTGGCAGGAGTGCAACTGGCTCCAGGCGCTCGAGGGCGGCATCGACTCGAGCCACGTGTCCTTTCTGCACTCCTCGGGCCTGCGCGACGATCCGCTCTTCAAGGGATCCAAGGGCAACGAGTACAACCTCAATGATCTGCGCCCCCACTTCGAGGTGGTGGAGAACGACGGCGGCCTCTTCGTGGCGGCCCGCCGCAATGCCGACGAGGGGAACTACTACTGGCGGGTCACCCCCTGGGTGATGCCCAACTTCACCATGGTCCCGCCCCGGGGCGACCACCCGGTTCACGGGCACTTCTGGATCCCCATCGACGACGAGAACTGCTGGGTCTTCACCTTCGATTACCACCCCACCCGTCCGCTCACCCAAGCCGAGCGGCAGGCCATGATCGACGGCCACGGGGTGCACAACGAGTACGTGCCGGGGACCTACCGGCCGCGGGCCAACAAGGACAACGACTACCTGATGGACCGAGACGCCCAGCGGCGGGGGGACAGCTTCTCCGGCGTCAAGGGCATCGCCGTTCAGGACGCGTCGGTGCAGGAGAGCATGGGCCCCATCGTCGACCGGAGCAAGGAGCGTCTGGTTGCCACCGACGCCGGGATCATGAAGGCCCGCCACATGCTCAGGAACGCGGCGCTGGCCCTGCGCAACGAGGGGACGGTGCCGCCGGGGGTCGATCCGGCCCATCACCGGGTCCGGTCCTTCGCCATCGTGCTGCCCCGCGAGCAGCCCTTCACCGACGTCGTCGACGAGGTCGCGGTCGCCCGTCTGGGCCGCGCCCACGCGTCGCTCTGAGGGCCCGGGGTGACGAGGGTACCGGTACTGGCGAGTTCCTGCGCTGCGGCGGCGACGACGACCGAGGTCCGGTTCCGCATCGACCGCCCCATAGAAGAGCGGCGCCGCACGACCGTCCTCGCCCTCGATCCCGGGGCGGCACGCCTCGCCGAGGATGCCGCCGGAGTGGTGTCGGACCGGGTGACCTTTCTGACCGTGGACCGGTTCGCGGACCCGACCCGGATCGGCGCCGCCGTTCAGGGCAGTGACCTCGTGGTCCTCGTCGCCACCTCCGAGATGGACCCCTCCGCAGTAGGCGGCCTACGCCACGTCGACCACGGCCGGGTGCCCACTGTCGGCCTGGTCGTCGGTCCCCCTCTCGAGCGGGTCGGAGCAATGGCCGCTCTACGGGACCGTACTTTGATGCTGGTGGCGTCGGAGACACCCTCGGACCTCTCCGACATATTGAGCGACCTGCGGGCCTGAGCCTGCAGCCAGGGAAGGAACCCGGTGAACCACGCAGATGAGAAGGTGACGCTCGGCTCGCTGCGGGCCATGAAGGCCGCTGGGAACAAGATCCTCGGGGTGGTGGCCTGGGATTACCAGATGGCCCGGATCGCCGACCGGGTCGGGGTCGAGATCGTCTCGGTCGGTGACTCGGTGGGCGTCAACCTCTGGGGCCACGCCAACCCCCTGGAGGTGACCCTCGACGAGATGCTCGTGGTGTGCCGGGCGGTCAGGCGAGGGGTGAGCCGGGCCCTCCTCAGCTGCGACTTTCCGTTCGGTCCGCTCCAGGAAGGGACGGCGGCCGCCGTCTCCACCGCCGTGCGTCTGGTCAAGGAGGCGGGTGCGGACATGGTCAAGCTGGACGGTGCGGCCGACTTCCCCGAGGCCGTGGAGGCCATCACCCGGGCCGGAATCCCGGTGTTCGCCCAGTTCGGGATCACGCCCCAGACGGCGCTGCGCCACGGGGTCGACTACGCCCGCGCCTCGAAGCCGAGCGCCGAGGCGCCCCCGGCCATGGTCGACGAGCTGGTCCACCAGGCCAAGGTGCTCGAGGAGGCCGGGGCGGCGCTCCTCGACTTCACCAACTCCGGCCCGGCGGTCGGTCCCCGGGTGGTGGAGGCCGTGTCGGTCCCGGTGCTCGGCGGCTTCGGGGGCGGTCCGTGGCTCGACGGGCGGGTCCGCATGGCCAACGCCGCCATCGGGTACTCAGCCGCGGCGGTCGATTCTCCACCGGACACCTACGCCAACGTCGGGCGGATCGCCTTCGAGGCGCTGAGCGCGCTGTCCGACGACGTGCGGGGCGGCCGCCACATCCGGGGCCAGGCGTCTCGGTGAGCGCCGGGCGGGGACGGCCCCAATGGCGGTAGCCGAGATCGACGGCATCCGGACCAGCTACCAGGTGGTCGGCTCCGGGCCGCCCCTGCTGATGCTGTCACCCGGCGGGTTCAACGCCAACATGGCCAACTGGTCCTCTTTCGGGCGCTACCGGGACCTGCATATGGTCGAGCACCTCTCGACCCGTTTCAGCTGCGTGGTTTTCGACCGCCGGGAGTCGGGAGACTCGGGCGGTCGGCTGGAAGTCCTGACGTGGGACGCCTTCGCCACACAGGCCTGGGGCCTCCTGGAGCACCTGGGGCTCGGCCCGGCACACGTGCTGGGCGGCTGTGCCGGGTGCTCGGTAGCCGTGGCCCTGGCCCGGCAACACCCCGGATCGGTCCGGTCGCTGATTCTGTTCTCCCCCGCCGGCGGCCCCCGGTACCGGCTGGCCCAGCATGCCCGCTTCGGGGGGCACCTCGCCTTCGTGGAGGAGCACGGGCCGGGAGCGGTCGTCGAACTGGCGGCGGCCGGCGCCTCCTTCTCGGCCGACCCGCGGGTCGGACCGTGGGCGCCCGTGCTGCGTTCCGATCCCGGCTTCGCGGCCCGCTACAGCGAGGTCGACGCCGCCCTCCACGCCCGCATCGTGGCCGGTACGGCCCGGGCCATGTTCGACCGCGACACCGTCCCGGGAGCCGAGCCGGAGCAGCTCATGACGATGCCGGTGCCGGCATTGATCTTCCCTGGACGCGACGACTCCCACGCCACGTCGGCGGCCCGTTACCTCGAGGAGTGCCTGCCCGGACAGGAGTTCGTCGACGTGGCCGTGGAGGACCAAGACGAGGCGCTGGTCCGCGACCGGATGCTGCGGTTCCTGGCCGGGGTGGGGAGCTAGAGGACCAGATCCTCGCCGCGCTCCAGCCGGGCTATCTGGTCCAGCCGCTCCTGATGACGGCCGCCTTTGAACGGGGTGGCCAGCCATACGGCGAGCAGGTCCCGGGCCACGTCGACGCCGATCACCTTGGTGCCGATCACCATCACGTTGGCGTCATTGTGGGCCCGGGCGATCTCGGTTACGAACACCTCGTGGCACAGGACGGCCCGGACCCCCCGGATCTTGTTGCAGGCGATGGCCTCGCCGGAGCCGCTGCCGCCAAGGACGAGCCCGAACCGGGCCGCCCCGGCCGTCACCTCGCGGCCGACGGCGGCGCACAGGGCCGGGTAGTCCACCACCACGTCGGAACTGTCCACCCCGCAGTCCCGGACTGGGTGGCCCTGCGCCGCCAACCACCGGCAGAGTTCCTGCTTCATGGCCACGCCGTTGTGGTCGGCGGCGACGGCGAACCCGACCCCTGGGGCCGTCACCGGCCCTGCGCCTGCAGCCGGAGGTCGAGACGGGGGTACACCCGGCGCACGTTGCCCTCGTAGACCGCCCGGCGGACGTCCTCGCCCAGGTTCAGGCTGTCCACGTAGCGGCGGGTGTCGTCCCATCCGGAGCCGGAATCGGGATTGACGCCGCGCACCGCGCCCAGCATCTCCGAGCCGAACAGCACGTTGGCCGGGTCTACCACGTCGAGCAGCAACTGCACCCCGGGCCGGTGGTAGACGCACGTGTCGAAGTAGAGGTTGCCCATCAGGTGCGGCTCGATGGGCGGGCGGTCGAAGCGGGCGGCCAGCCCCTTGTAGCGGCCCCAGTGGTAGGGAACGGCGCCGCCGCCGTGGGGGATCACCAGCCGCAGCCGGGGGAATCGTCCGAAGAGGTCGCCCTCCACCAGCTGCATGAACACCGTGGTGTCGGCGTTGAGATAGTGAGCGCCGAGGGTGTGGAAGTTGGGGTTGCACGATCCCGACACGTGGATCATGGCCGGGACGTCGAGGTCCTCCATGACCTCGAACAGGGGATACCAGTACGGGTCGGTGACGGGCCGGCCGGTCCAGTTCCCGCCGGAGGGGTCCGGGCTGACGTTGGCGGCCACGAAGCCGGCGTCGACGCAGCGGCGCAGCTCCTCGAGGGAAGGGGCCAGGTCACCCCCGGGTGTCTGGGGCAGCTGGCAGACCGGTGCGAACCGGTCCGGGAAGAGATCACTCACCCGCCGCACCAGGTCGTTGGAGAAGCTGGTCCACACCCGGCCGGCCTCCACGTCCTGCACGTGGTGGCCCATGGCTGACGCCCGAGGCGAGAAGAGGACCACGTCGATCCCCCGCTCGTCCATCACCCGCAGCTGGTTGGCGCCGATGCTCTCGACCAGCTCCCCGTCGGTGACCTCCGGGGGGTCGGGTGCCGGTTGGCCGGCCTCCAGGGCGGCGAGCTGACGGCGGCGGAACTCGCCCACCTGCGGCGGCTCGCTGGTGAAGTGGCCGTGGCAGTCGATGACGAGCATGTCAGGCCAACTCGGTCTCGGCGACGTAGGTCAAACCCCGGGCGGCCAGCTCGGCGCGCATGCCGGACACGTCGAGGCTGATCTCGCCTCCGGCGTAGCGCTCACGGCTGAGCGCCTCCTTCTCCTCCCGTCGCCGGGCGGCCTCGAGCACCGACGCGGCGCGATCGCGCTCGACCACCACCACCCCGTCATCGTCGGCCACCACCACATCACCGGGGCCCACGAGACGGCCGCCACAGACCACCGGGAGGTTGACGTTCCCCAGAGTCTGTTTGACGGTTCCCTGCGCCGAGATGCGCCGCGACCACACCGGGAACCCCATCTCGGCCAGGGCCGCCACATCCCGGCAGCCGGCGTCTATCACCAGGCCCCGGACCCCGCGGGCCTGCAGGGCGGTGGCCAGCAGCTCCCCGAAGTACCCGTCGCCACAGGGCGACGTCGGGGCCACCACCAGCACGTCACCTTCGGTGGCCTGCTCGACGGCGACGTGGATCATCCAATTATCCCCCGGGGGAACGCTGACGGTCACGGCGGTTCCGGCCATCCGGGCGCCGGGCCACACCGGCCGCAGGTCGGCATCGAGGAGGCCGCTGCGGTTCTGAGCCTCGTGGACGGTGGCCACCCCGCACCGACCGAGACCCTCCACCTCGGCGGCCGACGCACGGCGGACACCGGTGACGACCACGCCCGTTGGGGGCAGGCCGTCCCGCCCGACGCCGCTCAGGAGTCGATCCCTTGCCACGGCAGGAGCGACACGTGCACCACTCCCTCCTCGGCCTCGCCGCCGACGGCCCGGATGGCCCGGTCGACATCGCCCAACCCGAAGGTGTGGGTGGTGAGCAGGTGCAGCGGGAAGCGCGCCGACGCCAGCTGCGCCAGGGCCAGCTCGCAGGCCCGCCAGCTGTGACCCCGGGCGCTCTTGATCGTTACGGCCTTCTCGGTCAGCTTCTTGATGGGGAAGTCCGGGAAGGCGGCCATCTCGCCCTGCACGACCATCGTCCCGCCCCGCCGGCGCAGGGCGTCGATGCCGGCGAGCACGGGCGCCGTCCCGGCCCCGGCGGTGCAGTCGAGCACCACGTCCACGCCCTCGCCGCCGGTCACCCGGCGGACGGCCTCCACCGCGTCCTCGCGGCCGATATCAATCACATGGTCAGCGCCGAGCGCCTTGGCCAGCTCCAGCCGGGCCCCGTCTCGCTGCGTGCCGGTGACGATTATCAAAGAGGCGCCGGCCTGCTTGCAGGCCACCACCTGGGACAGGCCCTGCTGGCCGGGACCCTGGATCAAGACGGTGGAGTCATATCCCACCCCGGCGTCGAAGAGGGCCCACTCGATCCCGTTGGAGAGTGGGGTCACGATCCCGGCCAACTCGGGCGTGACGGTGTCGGGTACCCGGTGCAGCACGGCGTTCCACGGCAGGTACAGGTATTGGGAGAAGCCGCCCCACAGCTGGAACGGGTTCTCTGCCGAGGTGTACCCGTAGCGGCGGGCGTCGGGGTTGGTCCGCCAGTCGGTCGCCTCGCAATGGCGGTACTCGCCCCGGTGGCACCACGAGCAGCGCCGGCACGGCACGTAGTGCTCGACGAAGACCCGGTCGCCCTCGCGCACCCCTTGCCGAGCCGCGAACTCCGCCCCCACGCGGGCCAGAACCCCCACGTTCTCGTGGCCCATGATGACCGGGTCGGCGAAGGGCGGTTTGGCGTACATCTTGACATCGGTGCCGCAAATCCCGGCCACCTCGACCTTCAGCAACGCCGAGTCCGGCGGTATGTCGGGCAACTCGAATTCACGCAGTTCAGTGGCCGACGGACCAGTCCGGACCGCCGCCAGAACCTTCTCAGGCATCGTGGCTCCCTCCCCCTGAACGGTGCCTCTTACGAAAGGTATGCTATCAGACATTATCAGCCTCTCCCGGGCGTAAAGGAGGGCCATGACGGCTAAGGAACCCCGGCTGACGACCGTGACACGCACGCAGGGAGCGAACCGGGCACTCAAGGACGGCACCATCGAGCCGGCCGGCGCAGAACTCGACTTCGTCGAGGTACCGGTCCTGGTGCACGCGTTCCGACGTATGGTCCGCCAGCTCGAGTTCGACGTGTGCGAGATGGCCGTCACCACCTACCTGTGCGCCAGGTCGTTCGGCGTCGGGTTCACCGCGCTGCCCATCTTCTTGGTGCGGGGCCTCCACCATGGCGCCATCCAGACCCACCCGGCGGCCGGGGTGTCGGACCCGCGCCACGTGGTGGGGCGCAAGGTGGGGGTCAACCGGGGCTACACGGTGACGACCGGCGTCTGGGCCCGGGGCATCCTGGCCGACGAGTACGGGGTGGCCCCAGAGGCGGTCACCTGGGTCCTGTCCGGCGACGAGCACGTCGAGCAGTACCGGCCCCCGGCCAATGTGGTCGCCGCCCCGGAGGGGGCGACGCTGGCCGAGCTGCTGGCGGCCGGCGAGCTGGCGGCCACCATCGGCGCCGAGATCGATGACCCCGACGTGCGCCCGCTCATCCCCGATCCCGAAGGGGTGGCCATGACCGCACTGACCGACCGCGGCCTGTACCCCATCAACCATCTGATCGTCGTCCGCGATGATGTCCTCGCCGACCATCCCGGGCTGGCCGTCAGCCTGTTCGAGGCCTTCGCCGAAGCCAAACAGCGCTACGTGGAGGACCTGCGCCACGCCGACGGGTCCTCGCTCACCGGCGCCGACCGTCTCAACCACACGGTAATGCAGGTCACCGGCCGCGACCCGCTCCCCTACGGGCTTGACCCCAACCGGGACATCCTCGAGAAGCTGCTCGACTACGCCCTGGCCCAGAAGATCCTCCCCTCCCGCCCGGCTCTGAAAGACGTCTTCGCCGAAGAGACCTGGTCGCTGCAAGCGTGACGGGCCACCGCCCCACCGCCCGGCCAAGGTGATCGGACGGGGCCGCCCCGGTCCGGACCTGTTCCAGCGGGGGCTGGCCGCGGTCGTCCCGCCGTGGATGGATCGCAACCTACGACTCCTCCTCGCCACCCGCATGGCGATGAGCGTGGGCCGGTCGGTGCTGTCGATCGTCACCGCCCTGTACCTGGCCGCGCTCGGTTTCTCCGGGCTGGAGATCGGCACTCTGTTCGTCGGCGTCACGTTCGCCAGCGCCCTCATGTCGTCGGCGGTGGGCCTCCTCTCCGACCGGGTCGGCCGCAAACCGTTCCTGGTGGTGGTCCCGATCCTGGCGGCGGGGGCCAGCGTCGCGTACGCCACGACCACAGCTGCGGTGGTCCTGTTCGTGGCGGCCGCGCTGGGGAGCTTCGGGCGGGGGGCGGGGGCGGGCGGCGGCAACGTCGGCCCCTACCAGCCGGCCGAGTCGGCCTTCATCGCCGAAGACGTGCCGGCCGGCCACCGGGTGGAGGCGTTCGGCCGGGTGGCCTTCACCTCGGTGCTCGGAGGTCTCGTCGGCGGCCTCATGGCGCAGCTCGTCGACGCCGGTCCCCACACGACCGCCGCAGCCGCGCTGGGCGCCTACCGGCCGGCGTTCCTCGCCTCCGCCGTCCTGTTCCTGCTGGCCGGCGTGGTGGCGCTCGGACTGAGGGAGCCAGCGGCCCACGGGCGTCGCCAGACCAACCGGGCCGTCCGGCCCAGCCGGTGGCCCCGCCGGTCGTGGCCCGCTCTGTGGCGACTGTGGATCACCAACGGCACGAACGGGGTGGCCATGGGCCTCTTCGCCCCGTTCATGAGCTACTGGATGTACCGCCGCTACGGCGTCGGAGCCGGTCAGATCGGAATCCTGTTCGTACTGGTCAACATCGGATCGCTCTCGGCCACCGTCATGGCTCCTGCCATCAGCGGCCGCTTCGGCACGGTCCGGGCCATCATCGCGGTGCGGATGCTCGGCGGCCTGCTGATCCTGCCGATGGTCCTCGCCCCCACCTTCTGGGCCGCGGGCGCCGCGTACTTCCTGCGGATGCTGGCCCAACGGGTCGGCATGCCGCTGCGCCTGTCGTTCGTACAGGACATGGCCCACCCCTCCGAGCGGGCCACAGTCGCGGCCCTGTCCACGGTCCCGGCCCAGGTCACCATGGCCGGGGGCCAGACTCTGGCCGGCTACCTGTTCGACGAGGTCAGCCTGTCCGCCCCGTTCGAGATCGCCGCCCTCTTCCAGTGCGTCGACGCCGCGCTGTACGCAATCCTGTTCGCGCTGAGCCCGCCACAGCCGTCCGCCGCGGAGACCGCCGGTGCTCCCGGCGCTTTGCCGGCGGCCGACCCTGACGGAGCGGGCGGGAAACCCGAAACCGGCAAAGGCACCGACCCCGACCCCGGCCAAGCGGGCGCGGACCCCGTCGGCGGCCACGCGGGCGTGGACCCCGTCGGCGGCCAAGCGGTCCGTGAGCCGCGCTAACATTATGGTCATACCATTATTCCCATACCGGGATGAGCCAGGGAGGTCCAATGGCCAAAGCAGGACGGGTGTTCCTACGGGGTATCACCTCGGAGACCTACGGGCTGTCGGAGTTCCGCCGGAACCAGCTCGCGGCCCCGAGGGTCCGCAATGACGAGGTCGTGGTCGACGACGCCAGCGTGGCCCACTCCGGTGACTCCGAGGAGTCCCGCACATGGTGGCGCGTGGGGCCGGGGGACGACCCGTTCCTGACCCAGACCGTCCAGGTCCACTTCGTGCAGCTGCCCCCGGGGACCTCCAATCACGGCCACGGCCACCAGAACGAGGCGGCCTTCTACATCCTCGAGGGGCGCGGCTACGAGATACACGACGACCAGCGCTACGACTGGGCCAAGGACGACCTGGTGCTGGTGCACACCGACTCGGTTCATCGCCACTTCAATCCCTACGACGACACGGCGACCGCCCTCGTGGTCAAGGCCAAGTCGGCGTGGATGTTCCTCGGTCTCATCCAGCAGGGCCGCAGCGGACCGCTTCAAGATCCCGAGCGCTTCGGCGAGCGCGTCGAGTGGGGTCAGATCTGGACCCCCGGTGCGGCCCAACGCAAGAAGGTGGTCAAGCCCGAGGACACCACCTGGGAGGAGACCCCCCTCGGTCGGGTGCGGGTCATGTCGTCTCCGGAACGGACCGACGTCCGGACCTTCAGCATGGACGTGTTCGAGCTGGCCCTGCCCGCCGGTGGCCGCAGCGGCCGCCGCTGGCAGATGGCCGACGAGGTGCTCTACGTGATCTCAGGGTCCGGTTACAGCCTGCACTGGGAGGTGGAGGCGGAGATCGCCGAGAAGTACTACGCCCGGATCGCCAATGAGCCGACCCGCCACGAGTTCAAGGCCGGCGACACCATCTACGTGCCCCAGAACACCGTGGCCCAGCACTTCGCCTCCGGCGACGGCGAGGTGCGCCTCCTGTCGGCCCAGAATCGCATCTTCAAGCAGCTCGGCTACGACTCGGTCGTCTTCCTCGACGACGCCGGCGCCGGCGCCGGCAGCCTCGAAGCTACCTCCGCCGCCTCGGCGTGACGATCCCCCGGCGTCCCGCCTTCCGGCCGGATCACCGGCCGGGAGGTGGGGACGTCGGGCCCGCCTGATCCGGCCCACTCAGGCCGTGGGGCCGAACGCCCCGTCGAGGCCCAGCTCCCGGCTGGTCACCTCGCGCATTTCCACCTTGCGGATCTTTCCGGTGACCGTCATCGGGAACTCGTCGACCAGGCGCACGTAGCGGGGAATCTTCTGGTGGGCGATGCGGCCGGTGCAGAACTTCCGCACGGCTTCCACATCGAGTGGTTCGGCGCCCGGTCGCAGCTTGATCCAGGCCGCGATCTCCTCCCCGTAGCGGGGATCGGGGACGCCGATCACCGACACGTCGGCGATGTCGGGATGGGTGTAGAGGTACTCCTCGATCTCCCGGGGATAGATGTTCTCGCCGCCGCGGATGATCAGGTCCTTGATGCGGCCGACGATGTTGACGTACCCGTCGTCGCGCATGACCGCCAGGTCGCCGGTGTGCATCCAGCCGGCCCGGTCTATCACCTCGGCCGTCTTGTCCGGCTCGTCCCAGTAGCCCAGCATCACCGAGTAGCCGCGGGTGCAGATCTCCCCCGGCTCCCCCACCGGCACCGTCCGACCGGTGGCCGGGTCGACGATCTTGATCTCCACATGCGGCATGACCCGACCCACGGTGGCCGTGCGCCGCTCGACGTCGTCGTCGGCGCGGGTCTGGGTCGACACCGGAGACGTCTCGGTCATCCCGTAGGCGATGCCCACCTCCCCCATGTGCATCTCGTCCTGGACCCTCTTCATCACCTCGACGGGGCAGGGGGAGCCGGCCATGAGCCCGGTACGCAGCGAGGTCAGATCGAACTCGGCGAAGCCGTCGACGGCCAACTCGGCGATGAACATGGTGGGCACGCCGTAGAGGGACGTGCACCTCTCGGTCTCGACGGCGCGCAGGGTGGCCGCCGGGTCGAACACGGGGGCGGGGATCACGATGGTGGAACCGTGCGACACTGCGCCGAGGTTGCCCATCACCATCCCGAAGCAGTGGTAGAAGGGCACCGGGAGGCACACCCGGTCGGTCGGCCCGTAGCCGAGGAGCTCACCGACGAAGAACCCGTTGTTGAGGATGTTGTGGTGCGAAAGGGTGGCCCCCTTGGGGAACCCGGTGGTGCCCGATGTGTACTGGATGTTGATGGGGTCGTCGAACGACAGCCCGGCCGACACCCGGGCCAGTTCGTCGGGGGCGACCTCCGCGGCCCGCGACAAGAACCGGTCCCATTCCTCGTCGCCCAGGTAGACGACCTGTTCCAACGTCCCGACGGTGGGCGCGACTTCCTCCACCATGGCCCGGTAGTCGCTGGTGCGGTGGGCGGTGGCCGAGAAGAGGACCTTCATCCGCGACTGGCCGGCCACGTAGGCCAGCTCCGAGGTGCGGTAGGCCGGGTTGACATTCACCAGCACCGCCCCCATCAGGGCCGTTCCGAATTGGACGGCCACCCACTCGGCACAGTTGGGCGACCAGATACCCACCCGGTCGCCGGGTCGCACACCTGCCGCCAGTAGGGCCCGGGCCACCTGCTGCGACCAGCCGAGGAGGTCGGCGTAGCTGTAGCGGCGGCCGGTCGGGCAGTCCACCAGCGCCTCGTGGTCGGGGTGGGCGGTGGCGGCCTCCTCCAGGTTGGCGCCGATGGTCTGGCCGAGCAGCCCGACTGCGGATTCCCCGCTGGCGTACGAGAGCCGTTGCGACATTGTCCCCCCTATTGCCGATCAGTTCCGGTGCCCCCGACGGCTGGGCGGCGACCGCCATCCAGTATCCACCCCGGGCGACCACCGCGGAAGGTGGCGGCCCCGCCCGGCCGGACGACCGGGAAGGTCGAACGGGGACGGTCGGAGGGGGACGGTCGAAGAGGGACGGTCGAAGGGGACGGTCGAACGGGGTCGAGTTCAACCTGGGGGTTGACAACTCCGCGACAAATACTTACCTTTGGTATTCAACCAATGAGTTGAGGAGAATGTGTGGCCAGACAACCGATCGTCACGGTGTTCTCGGCGTTGGCCGACGAGACGAGACTCGACATCGTGACCCGCCTCGCCGGCGGTGACGCCACTTTGAGCGAGCTGGCCGAGCACTACGACATGTCCATCCAGGCGGTGTCCAAACACCTCTCGGTGCTCGAAGACGCCGGAGTCGTGTCCCGCCGCCGCGAGGCCCAGCGCCGACCGGTGCGATTGGAAGCGGAGGTGTTCGACCTCATGACCAAGTGGATCGAGCGGTATCGCCAGAGCGCCGAGGCCCGCTACCAGCGCCTCGACCACCTGCTCGCCCGACTAGACGACCAGACCTCCGACGACGACCAAGGAGCAACGACATGACGACCAAGCGAGAAGCCCAGATCATCATCGACGACAAGACGCCGTCGATCGCCATCGTCCGGGAGTTCGACGCCCCGGCCAGAGCTGTCTTCCGGGCCCACACCGAGCCCGACCTCTTCGTGCAGTGGGTCGGCCCCTCAAGCCTCGACTCCAGCCGCGTCGACCGCTGGGACTGCCGCACCGGCGGCGAGTGGCGCTACGTCTCGGTACGAAACGATGACGAGCACTGGTTCCGGGGCTGCTTCCACGAAATCCGCCCCGACCTGCTCATCGTCCAGACCTTCGCCTACGAGCCCTGGCCCGACAACGTGTCACTCGGACGCTATGTATTCGAGGATCTAGCAAACGGCCGGAGTCGGCTCACGGCGACCTCCCTGGCCGAAAGCTTCGAGGCCCGCGACGCGTTCGTCGCCAGCGGCATGGAGGTCGGCGTCCAGGAAGGATTCCGCAAGCTCGACACGCTCCTCGCCCACTGACCGTTGCCGTGGGCGCCTTCCGCGCTGAGCAGACGCTGTTGGATCGTCTGCGCTTGCTGGGCCACCTGTTACTTCACCTCGTAGGTTCCGTCGAGCCGGGCGCGGGCAATCACATCTCCGGCCAAGGCTTGGAGTACATCCGCCAGGGTGAACTTGTCGGGTAGGGCGAGCTGGCAGTCCAAAGCGAAGAGCTGAAACACGTAGGAGTGCGGTCCGTGCGAGCCGGGGGGTTTGGGGCCGGCCCAGCCTCGACGGCCGAGAGCACCTTTGCCGTGTCTGAGCCCGGGGATAGGGCTGGGATCGGTGAGGCCGTTCTCGGGAACGCCGTTCAGCGATGGGTCGATCCCGATCGTGAGCGCGTGGGTGGCGGGCCTGGAAAGGGGGACATCGGGGTCTTGTACCACGAGCACGAGCTCGGCGGTTTCGGCCGGCGGTGCTGTCCAGGCGAGGGCGGGTGAAATGTTGGCGCCGAACAGCCGGCCCCGGTAGCGCTCGGGGATGGGGGTGCCGTGGTCGAAAGCCGAGCTGGTGAGGGTGAAGGTCTCGGGTGCTTGCAGGTCGGGACGGGCCCACGCCAGCGTGTGGTGTCCGGCACGTCGGTTGCGCAGTGCGAGGCCAAAAGGGTTCGGGGGCAAGGCTCGGGTCCTTGTCTCTATGCCTGAAGGTCCGGGGGACGGATGTGCGGAGAGTGCGGTCGAAGTCCGCGGGGGCGGATCGTCATCGCGCTCCCGCGGGGACCGGGTCCATATCAGTCGTCAGGCGTGCACCGCTTCGCTCCGCTGACGCCTGCGCCCAGCGTCCGGTCGAGACCACGCCGAGCAGCACGACCGTCACCCCACATCCGCCGACCACCGCCCACGCCGCGTGGCTGGCATGTACGAAGCCGGCCGAACTGCCGGCGATGATCGCTCCGGTCGCCGCAACCCCGACCGCGGCCCCGGCCTGGCGGCAGGTGGAGGCGATGGCTCCTGCGACCCCGGCTTGGTCTCGGGGCATGCCCGACAGGGCGGTGTTCGTGATCGGGGCGCTGACCAGGCCCGCCCCGGCACCGTAGACGAGATAGGCGACGATCAGATACCACACCGCGGTGTGGGCGCTGAGGCCCGTCAAGAGGACCGCGCCCAGCGCCATCAGCCCGCCGGACAGGACCAGCGAAAGCCTCGGCCCACGGCTGGCTACCAGCCGACCCGAGACAGTGGAGAGCACACCGACCATGGCCGCCATCGGGATCGTGAGCAATCCGGCCCTCAGAGCGCTGTAGCCCCGCACATCCTGCAGATACAGCGTGTTGAGGAACAGAAATCCTCCGAGGGTCGCCAACGCCACCACCCCGATCACCGCGGCCCCCGAGAAAGGCACGCTGCGGAAGTACCGCATGTCGATCAGCGGCTCACGCCGCCGGGACTCGACCACGACCAGAATGATGGCGGCCAACCCCGCCACGGCGAACAGCGCCACGATCGGCGCCGAACCCCAGCCGTGGCGCGGCCCCTCGATGATGCCTGCCGTCAGACAGCCCAGCCCCGCGACTACCAGCAGTTCGCCGGGCGGGTCGAGCCGCCGGGGGTGCTCGGCGTGCGTCTCCGACACGACACGCCGCGTGAGCGCGATGGCGATCATGCCGATGGGAATGTTGATCCAGAAGATCGATCGCCACCCGATCCCGCTCACCAGGAGACCGCCGAGCACTGGACCGCTGGCCAGGCTGAGCCCTGCGACCGACCCCCACATGCCGATCGCCCTGGCGCGTCCGGCGCCGTCGGTGAACGTGTTGGCGATGATCGACATCGCCACCGGGTTGAGCATCGATCCGCCGACGGCCTGCAGTCCGCGAAGGGCGATCAGGAGCCCGAGCGACGGTGCCACGCTGCAGGCCAACGACCCCAGCGAGAACGTCGCCAGTCCGATCTGAAAGACCCGGCGGCGGCCGAAGCGGTCGGCGAGCGAACCGGACGGCATGAGTAGGCACGCGATGACCAGCGTGTATGCGTCTATGGTCCACTGCAAGCCGCTCAGCGACGCATGCAATGCGTGCTGGATCGACGGCAGGGCCACGTTCACGATCGTCGTGTCTAGGCCGGCCATGAACACGCTGAGGCAGCAGACGGCCAGCACCGCGGAACGGCGCGGCTCGTCCGGTTCGGTGCTCACAGGTGCTGGGCCAGCCGTTCGATCAGGGGCGCGGCCAACATCAGCCGTCTGCGCTCAGCCGGGCTGAACCCGCTCGACAGGGCCTTCGCCAGTTGCTCGGCGCGGCCACTATGCCGGTCGCCCAGCACCCGCGTGCCAGCTTCGGTGATGGAAAGAACCGAACGTCGACCGTCGCTCGGATGGGGACGTCGCTCGACGAGGCCACGAGTCTCGAGCGCGGCCACCGTCGCCCCCATCGACTGCACCCTGATCTGCTCCGCTTTGGCCAGCTCGGTCACCGAGGTCGGACCGCTTCGTTCCAGTTGCTTGAGGGCTGACATCTCCGGCCAGCTCAGGTCGCCGTCCGCTTCCATCCGGCGAAGCTGACGAATGCACAGTCCGATGCTCACCCGCAGCGCGGCGGCTAGGTCATCGACGTCTGGGTCACCGGCAATATGCAAAGGCTAGCCTTGGTAGATAAGACTAGCAAGGTGGCACTTGGTAGGAGGAAGGGTCGACTGCCCTTCCTGCGATGGCGCCGGTGTTCGAATGCCGGGAGCACGAGTGTCCGTTACTGCCGGAAAGGTCGGCTCAGGGTGGACCATCCGACCGGTTGAGCGGGGACGCCGGCAGCAGGCGCGCCAGGCCGGCGGCCGCCCGCCGGGCACGCTCCCGGGGAGGACAGTCGACGTCTGCGGCTACCGGGGCTTCCACGGTTATCGGCACGCCAGCGGGGAGAGCGGCCAGCAACTCGGCCAACGGCAGGTCCCCCTGGCCCGGGTAGAGCCGATCGCTGAGAGCCTCGGCTCGGAGGCGGTCTGGTGGCGGCGGCTCCCGACGAGCGTCGCAGATTTGAGCGAGGAGCACCGGGACCGTTCCCCTGCTGGCCAGTCCGGCGGGTGTGCCCCCCGAACGGTGCAGGTGGAGGGCGTCCACGACGATTCCGGCGCCGGCGTGGCCGGTAGCGAGGACCAGATCGCATGCCGCGGCCAACGTCTTCGTGGCGGTATAGGGCATGAACTCGACGGCGACCGCCAGCCCGGCCGGGGCGGCTTCGGCGCACACCGCGGCGAGGGTGGCGGCGGCCCGGGTCGGCGATGGGTCCACGTTCATGGCCACCAGCCGGTCGGCACCCAGCGCCCCCGCAGCATCGATCACCCGGCGTAGGTCGTCAAGGTCCAGGCCGGGCTCGAGGGTCACCACGCCGACATCGAGGACGTGGACCCCCGACCGCCGGACCGTCCGCACGGCCGCCCGCTGCGTCGCCGCGTCGGCACACAGCCGGGCGGGCCGATGGCCCGGGGCCCACAGGGTGACGCCTACTCGGGCGAACCCAGCGGCGTCGGCGGCGTCCACCAGGACCTCGAGAGACGGCCGGCCGACCGTGAGGGGGGCCAGGCCGGCGGGGAGTCGCCGGGCGATGCCGCCCATCCCGGTCACGGTTCGGTCGCCAGGCTCATGGCGCCTCCGGGACAGCCGGGTATGGTCGGGGCCTGCCGGTGACGCCGAGCCGAGGAGCCGCTATGCCCAGAGAGGTGGTCCCCACCCCTGCACTGACCTCCAGCCCCGGGTTCTCCCACGCCGTGCGGGCCGGGGGTCTGCTGGTCGTGTCCGGTCAGGTCGCCCGCGACGGCCAGGGGAGACTGGTGGGCGCCGGAGATCCCGCGACCCAGGCCCAGCAGGTGTTCGCAAACTTGCGGGTCGCCCTGGCTGCCGGCGGGGCCGGCCTGGACGACGTCGTCAAGCTGGGGATCTTCGTGACCGACCTTGAAGCCCGTCCGGCGGTCGCCGCCGTACGAGACCAGGTCTTCGTCGAGCCTCGACCGGCCAGCACCTTCGTGGTGGTGGCCTCCCTGGCGGACTCCGACCTGCTGGTCGAGGTCGAGGCCCTGGCCTGGACCGGGACCTGAGACCCGGGCACGGCGCGCGGCGGCTCCCATCCGGTGCCCTCAGTGCATCAGCGCGCCGCCGTCGACCACCAAGGTCTGTCCGGTGACGAAGTCGCTGTCGGAGGAGGCGAAGAACACCACGGCACCTACTAGATCGCCGGGCCGTTCCACCCGGCGCAGCGCCCGGTCGGCTGCGGCCGATGATCTCAGGGCCAGTACGTCGGGGGCGGGGTCGTCTTCGCTCAGGGTGTTGCCGGGAGCGACGCAGTTCACCCTGATCCCGTCGGGGCCTACCTCCCGGGCGAGGGTCTTGGTGAAGCCGAGGATGCCCGCTTTGCTGGTGACGTAATGGATCCGGCTGGCCGAGCCTTTGAGCGCGGTGCCGGAACTGACGTTCAGGATCTTGCCGTACCCCCGGGCCCGCATGGCGGGGATGACCGCCCGTGACGCCAGCCAGGTGCCCCTCAGGTTGACGGCCATCATGGCGTCCCACTCCTCCACCGGGATTTGGTCGAAAGGTAGCCGGGACATCGGGACGGTGGCGAAGATGGCGGCGTTGTTGACCAGGACGTCGATGCGGCCGTACCGGGCCAGCACGGCGGCCGCCATGGCCTCCGTGCTGGCCGGGTCGGCCACGTCGGTGGTGACCGCCATCGCGTCCAGACCGGCCGCAGTGATGCGCTCGGCCACTGCCGCGCCGGCGTCACCGTCGAGTTCGGCCACCGCAACCGAGGCGCCCTCGGCGGCGAGCCGCTCGGCGTACGCCGCGCCCAACCCGTGCCCGGCGCCGGTCACGATCGCCACCCGACCGCCGAGGCGGGGCTGGCGAAGATGGGCGCTCAGCTCCCGCAGATCAAGAGGTGCCGCGCCTTCGGTGCCGTCCTGCTCACTCACTGGTCCTCCCCATGGGCTTACCATCAGACCTTAATCGGCGACGGAACGGCGGCCCCGCTACCGTTGGGACCTGTGACCGGCCCAGGGACCACATCTCTCGACCACGTCGCCGCCGACCCGCCGGCCCGGCGCGGCTCCATCGAATCGGGGTCCACGAGCTTGCAGATCGGTGCCGGGTGGATGTCCCTGCCCAGGCCAGGCGGCTGAGGTGATGAGCGGCAGGAGCGGTAGTAGCGACCGGCCCGGCCGGGTCACCCGCTTGTGCGTGGCGCGGGAATCCACATCGACAAGGAACTTCGTGGCCGTCCCGGCGGTGGTCCTCGCCGAGCAGGCGCTGTCCCGCCGTCACGTGCGCCCGGCATGGGCCACTCTCGCAGCTTGGGGCTACCTGCAGTACCGGCTCTGTGGCCGCTACCGCACGGCCCGCGGTGGAGGCGGCCCGGGCCTGTCGAACCCTCCGGTGTCGCTGGTCACTACCGGCCCGCACGCCCTGTCCCGCAACCCCATGTACCTCGGACACCTGATCTTTCTGGCGGCCCTTACCGTCGGGACGGGTTCACCCCTGGCCCTGGCCTACACAGCCTGGTCGCTGGCATGGTTCGACCGGCGGGCCGCCGGCGACGAGAGTCGCCTGGCCGAACACTTCGGTGAGGAGTATCTCCGCTACCGGGAGCGGGTAGCCCGTTGGGCGCCACGGCCGATGGGACTGTAAACAGCCAGCGGCGCGCCGTTCCGACGGACGGCAGATCAAGAAGGCGCGGGCCAGCGCCTGCAGCCCTGCTCGAAGTGAGCACCTGAACCGCGGTCGCCGCTTCGCCCGGCGACGACGAGGCCATCGTCAACGTCTCCGCCGACCTGCAGGACCCTCTCGAAAGCAGAACGCGGCGCACATTCGATCGGTTCTTGACCTAGAGGTACAGAAGTCTGTACCATGAGCGTTCATGGGTAGGCCCCGGACGTTCGACGACGAGACCGCCGTTGATCGCGCCATGGACGTCTTCTGGCGCCAAGGGTACCGCGGCACGACGCCCGAGGACCTCGCCCGAGCGGTCGGCGTCGGCAAAGGAAGCCTCTACAACGCGTTCGGTAGCAAGCGGGAGTTGTTCGCGAGAGCCCTCGATCGCTATCGCGATGTGCAAGCCGTGCTGGTCGACCAGGTCCTCGATGCCGAAGGCCCGATCAAAGATCGCATCGCCCGAGCTCTGGCTCTGGTGATCGACATGAACGTCGCCGATCCGGAACGGCGGGGCTGTCTCGCAGTGAATACGGCGGCGGAGCTAGCCGGCTTCGACGACGACGCGACCGAACGGGTGGAAGCGATGTTCGAGCGCACCGCCAGGGCGTTCGGGAATGCTGTCCGTATGGGTCAGACCTCCGGCGAGATACGTGGCGACCTTGACCCCGACGCTTTGGCTTTGCATTTGCTGACCACCCTCGTCGGAGTGCAGTTGCTCTCCAAGACGACCCGAGACGCTGAGACATTGAAGCACTCAGTGCAGGTAGCGCTCGCTCTGCTTTAGCAGCCCGGCGCCGCGCTCCCCACAGCCTGCACTGCGAAGCATTTGGCACCTATAACCAGTGGATCAATCAAAGGAGTCTGATGGAGCTGAGCGCGGCTTTTACTCGAGAACACCTCCGGAGATGAGTGAACTGGCGGTCGTTGAAGAGTTTGTTCGTGCCTACATCGCGGCTTGGAGCACCACCGATAGTGCGGAGCGACGAGCGCTGATCGACCATCTCTACGCGGACGGCGCAACATTCTATGCGGACGAGCCAGGTGACGAGCCGGTCCAACGCCATGGACGAGCTGAAATCGAGGAAAACATCACGCAAGTCAATCAGCGCTTGACTCAAGGGAACGAACTCAAGACTGAAAGCACCGGCTTCGTCGAGAACCACGATCTGCTCAGGGTCTCGTGGAAGATGACGCAACCGGACGGATCGATTGCTTTGACCGGCATGAACGTTCTCATGCGCGACGGCGATCGACGCATCGTGAGCGACTACATCTTCATCGGATAACGAACCTGTTGGTGCTGAGAATGCCATTCGTCGCCTGCGAGCAGCACCTTTAACGCCCTGACTCAGGAGCGGCGAGAATCCGGCAGTGGCCCTCTCGGGGTTATTACGACCATCACATCACCCTCTGTGTGCTGTTTGTTCTACACCGCCGGCCCGAGCGCTCATGGATCGCCGAGCTCCGGACCAAAGCAGGGCGGGTTGGCGGGTACTTCGCCCGTACCCCGCCGCTCTTGCGCACCACGCCCTAAGCGCCGACGGCTCCTACGAGGGCTCCGCCGCGAACCCGCTCCTCAGCAGCCACACGGCGGGGCCCCTGCACGCGCCTGCCGCACGCAGCCTGGAGAAGACCCCGAGAAGTCCCGCCCCGGTGTGAGGGTGCACAGCCCGCGTTCCTCTGCGGTGAGGAATGGTCAGGTCGGTCATGCGTCGGTGGCCCTGGCCGGACGGCGGGGGCGACGATTTGCGAGGTACTCGGCGGGCATGCCCGGCCCGGGAAGGACAGCGACCTCGGCGATGTTGATCGGCCCGCAGTCGGCGCACACGATCTCGCAGGCGACCGCACCGCCGCAGTCCGCGTGGTGGTAGAGGATCGGCGGGCCGTCAGGGCTCGACCACCGGTCACCCCAGGCAGTCAGGGCGATCAACGCCGGTCCGAGGTCACGACCCTTGGTGGTGAGCACGTACTCGTGCTGCTCGGGATGCTCTGAGTACCGGCGACGCTCCATGATCCCCGCCGCCACGAAGGCGTCAAGACGGGAGGCGAGGATGTTCGTGGCGATGCCGAGGTTGTGCTGGATGTCGCCGAAGCGGGTCACGCCTGCAAACAAGGCATCGCGGATGATGAGCAAACTCCATCGCTCGCCCACCACGTCGAGGGCTCGGGCGATCGAGCACACCTGATTGTCGTACGTCTTGCCCAGCATGACCGTCAGTCTACCGAAGAACTTGCATGACACAAGTTGATGGGTTAGGATCACTTGCATCACACAAGCCGTTGGAGGTGGATCATGAGCAGCTTCGCTACGACCATCGTCGTCGCCGAACAGCCCGAAAAGGTCTTCGCAGCAATCCGGGACGTCCGCTCCTGGTGGTCCGGCGTGATCGAGGGAGGCACGTCCGAGGTCGATGACGAGTTCACGTACGCGGTCCCTGACATCCACTGGTGCAAGATCCGGGTCACGGACGTCGATGCGCCCCGGAGGATCTCCTGGCTCGTGCTCGACAGCTACCTCACCTTCACCGAGACCAAGAACGAATGGAACGGGACGACGATCACCTTCGACGTCTCCGAGCGGGACGGCCTGAGCGAGGTACGCTTCACCCACGAAGGCCTGGTCCCCGACTTCGAGTGCTATGAGGCGTGCTCCGAGGCGTGGGACGGCTACATCGCCGGAAGCCTGCGGCAACTCATCCGCACCGGCACCGGAGAGCCGAAGCGGGCGCCCAGTCGATAGGAGCGCCGATGGGAAGGATCGTCCTCCGCGAGAGCACCTCGGTCGATGGGGGGTGTCCGAGACCCGACCGGTGAATAAGGCTTCCGCCATGGCGGCTGGTTCGAACAAGTTACCGACGGCCGCCCTCGCCGAGGTGCAAGGGGCCCGGTCGGCAGGCCTCCAGGTCACTCGCCCGCCCAAACGCGCCGGCTTCGCCGTCGGTTTGACGCCTTCGGACTGGCAGGAGTGTTGGGTGGCGGTCCTACGCAACTGGTGGGTAGCGACGTATCGGCGCCTCCCTCTAGGGTTCAGGGAGAGCTAGTGCCGCGTCAGGCAACGTTTGCGCGTTTGATGACTTCTTGTAGTTTGATGTCTCGGGCATGTCGGTTGCGCCAGGCGATGTAGCGGCGGATCATGCGGGCCTGGGCTTCGTGGCTGTCGTGGTCGGTGCCGTCGAG
>JAGWSF010000022.1 GCA_028876385.1 Acidobacteriota bacterium
GCTGACCTTCACCTCGCCCGACGGCTCGACCTGGTCGGCGGCCCCGGCCACCCCGGCCACCCCGGCCACCCCGGTGAGCACGGCCACCCCGGCCACCCCGGCCACCCCGGTGAGCACGGACTCCGGACCGGCGACCCGGCCCGTCCCGGGTGCGCTCACGGCCCACTTCCAGACCGGCTGGGTGGCGGTGGCATCTCCGGGCGGCCCCACCCCCGAAGCGTGGACCAGCCCCAACGGCGTCACATGGGGTAACCCGGTCCACATGAGCGCCAGCCCGGCCGGACCGGCGGGGTCGGGCTCGTCCACCTCCGGCGCGACCAGGACGACCACCTCGGCGGCGACGACCGGCGGACCGAGTTTCGTCAACGGACTGTGCTCCGCCCACCTCCCCGCCACCCCCACTTCGCCGGCCCGGGCCATCGTCGCGGCCGTGGGCTCGGGGACCGTCGTCAGCACGGCGGCCCCGTCGCCCGGCACGCCGGCGACCGCCGTCACCACCGGCTGGGCCACGGCGTGGTACTCCACCACCGGAGCCGCCTGGACCGCCGCCACGGTTGCGCCGGCCCCGGCCCTCGGTGGGAGCCAGACCATGTCCGGTTGCCTCGCCGCCGGTTCGGCCCTCCTGGCCTTCGGGTCGGTGTCCACGCCGGGCGGCGGATCGCAGCCGGCGCTTTGGCGCAGCACGGATGGCGCGGCCTGGAGCCGGCTGAACATCAACGGCTTCGCCTCCGGCGCCCCCGCACCGGTCATATCGGTGGCCGCCAGCGGCGGGGCGGCTCTGGCCGTCGCCAATCCCGACCCGACCGCTGATCCCATCACCGGTGGTTCGCTCGGCGCCCGAGGCCCGGCGGCGAGCGGAGCAACCGACGCCGCCGTAGGTCCGGCGATGTCGGCCGACGGCGGCCGCGACGCGCTGTGGCTGTCGCTCGGCGACCCGTCGAACTGGCAGCTGGTCGACACCGCCACTGCACCGTGGTTGGGGGTGGAGGACTCACAGCTCGACCTGGCCGGTTTCGCCCCGGCCGGTTCGGCCGGCCGGGGGACGACGACGTCGACCACCACGACCACTCCGATCTCCACCCCGGCCCCGGCTTCGACTTCAACCTCGACTTCGGGTAGCCGTTCGACCGCGGCGGCCGACAACAACGCCCTCCCGCTCGTGGTCGGGGTCGTCGACGGCCAGCTCGCCGTGTGGGCCGGCACCACCAGCAGCTGACCACCAGCAGCTGACCACCGCCCGCCGTCCCCGGAGCCGAGGCCGCCTCCAGCGTTTCAGGGCTGGACGGCCCCGGTCATGGGATCGGGCGAGACGGACTCGGCGAAGGCCTTCCACATCTCGCCGTAGCGACCGTCGAGGGCCACCAGCTCATCGTGGGTTCCGTCCTCGACCACCCGGCCGGCGTCCATGACCACGATGCGATCGGCGAGGCGGGCCGTCTGGAGGCGGTGAGCGATCAGGATCGTGGTCCGCCCGGCGGCCAACAACCCCATGGCCCGGGAGACCCGGGCCTCCGTGGCCAGGTCGAGGTTGGAGGTCGCTTCATCGAGCAGCAGCAGGACCGGGTCGACCAGCTGGGCCCGGGCCAGGGCGATCAGCTGCCGCTGCCCCACCGAGAGGGACCTGCCCCGCTCGGTTACCCGGTGCAGATAGCCGTCGGCCAACCCCGCCACCACCTCGTGGGCCCCCACCGCCCGCGCCGCCGCTTCCACCTCGGCATCGGTGGCCTGCGGTCGACCGTAGGCGATGTTGTCCCTTATGGTCCCGGAGAAGAGGTGGGCCTCCTGGGGGACGTACCCGATCTGGTGCCGGTAAGCGGACAGATCGATGCTCCGCAGGTCCATCCCGTCGATGGAGACCGCTCCTGCGGTCGGGTCGTAGAAGCGGGTCAGCAGCTTGACGATCGTGGACTTGCCGGCACCCGTCTCACCGACGAGGGCGACCGACTGACCGGCCGGTACCTCCAGATTCACGTCGCGCAGGGCGGGGCGGTCCACGCCCGGGTAAGCGAACGAGACCGCTCGCAGCTCCACCCGTCCCGTCAGCCGCCCTATGGGTTGTGGGTCGGGCGCCAGCGCGACCAGCGGACGGACCGCCATCAAGGAGTTGATCTGGCGCATGGACGCCCCGGCCTGCTGGTAGGCGTCGAAGGTCTGGGACAGCTGTTGGATGGGACTGAAGAACAGGTCCAGATAGAGCAGGAAACCGACGACCTCTCCCGCCGTCAGGGCGTGACCCGACACGAGAACCGACGCCACACCCAGCACCATCACCGCGGCCATGTCGGCCAGGAACTCGACGAACGGGAAGTAGATGGCGACCAACCGCTGGGCCGCCAGCCGGGCTCTCAGGTAGCCGCCGGAGAGCTGACGAAACTCCGCCCGATGACGGTCCTCCCGCCGGAACGCCTGCGACTCCCTCACCCCCGACAGGCTCTCCTGCATGTTGGAGTTCACCGCCGCGATCCGCTCCCGAGCCCGCTCGTAGGCCCGCCCGGACAGGCGACGGTACGCGACGGTGGCCGCAGCCAGGGGCACGGTGACCGACAGCGCGACCAGAGCCAGCTCGACGTTCCAGACCAGCATGGCGACGCCCACCCCGATGATGGTGAAGAGCGAGACGACGGCGTTGATCAGCCCGCTGTTGAGCAGGTTGGCCAGAGCGTCCACGTCGGTGGTCATGCGGGTCATGATCCGCCCGGCCATCTCCCGCTCGTAGAAGTCGATCGACAGGCGCTGCAGATGGGACCAGATGCGCACCCGGAGGGCGAAGAGCATGCGCTCGGCGGTGCGACCCGTGACCAGCACCTGGAACGTCGTGTCCACCCAGTCGGCGAGAACCACCGCCAGGAAGGCCATGGCGACGATCCACAGCACCCGGGAAGATCCGGCCGCCACGCCCCGATCGAGCCCGTCGCGGATGAGCAGGGGACCGGCCAGGTTGGCCAGAGCATCGGCGATCACGAGCGCCAGCCCGGTCGCCAAGGCCCACCGGTAGGGGTGGACGAAACGGCGGAGGGAGAAGGACTCGCTCTCCGTCGCCTCCGACTCCACGTCCACGTCGGGTCGCTCGTCGGCGGGGCGCAGGGCGGCGACTTGAGCGAGCAGCTCGGGGCTGGCCGCCATGGCCCCGGCCCATCCTCCTGCACCGCCCCGAGCCGGCCCGCCGAGACCGGCGCCGAGAGAGCTTCCGGCCGCGGCCGCCCCGCCCCCGACGACGGCACCACTGTCCGCACCGAGACGGTCGTAGGGCCACAGGTCGGCATTGACCGCCATCCCGTCAGCCGGCCCGGCCCCTGCCGACGCATCCCGACCGACCGGTTCAGGATCGGCCGGGGACCACCACGACGACGCCGGCGGATCCTCCTCGATCAGCGGCCCGTCGATTTCCTCGATGTCGTCCGTGGCCCCTCCGAGCAGGCGACGGTAGAGGGCGCAGCGCCCCGTGAGCTCCTCATGGGTTCCGTGATCGACCACCCTCCCGGCGTCCACCACGGCGATGCGGTCGGCCAGGCGCAGGGTGGAGCGGCGATGGGCCACCAAGAGGGTGGTGCGCCCGACCATCACCCGCCGCAGCGTCTCCTGTATGTCGGCCTCGACCTTGGCGTCGACGGCGCTCGTGGCGTCGTCGAGGACGAGGACCGCCGGGTCCGACAAAAGGGCGCGGGCCAGGGCGATCCGCTGCCGCTGCCCCCCCGAGAGGGTGAGGCCCCGCTCCCCCACCACGGTCTCGTAGCCGTCGGGGAGCTCGGAGATGAACCTGTGCGCCTCGGCCGCCCGCGCCGCCGACTCGACCTCGGCGTCGGTGGCATCGGGGCGGGCGTAGGCGATGTTGTTGCGGATACTGTCCGAGAAGAGGAAAGCCTCCTCGAAGACCACCCCGATACGGTTTCGCAGGGAGGCGAGGGTGAGGCCGCGCACGTCGTGGTCCCCGATGCTGACCGACCCACCGTGAACGTCGTAGAACCGGGGTAGGAGCAGGGCCACCGTCGACTTGCCCGAACCGGAGGCGCCCACCAGGGCCACCGTCTCCCCGGGGGCCACCTCGAGATCGAAGCCCTGGAGCACCGGCTGGTCCCGGGTGTAGCCGAAGGTTACCGAGCGGAAGCGGATGGCCGCCGGGGCGGAGGGGAGCGTCACCGCATCGGGTTTCTCGGTGACCACCGGGTTGGCGGCCAGCAGATCGAGCACCCGCTGGGCGCCGGCGCGGGCCTGCTGGCCCACGATGAGCACGCCGGCCAGCATCCGGGCCGGGCTGGCCATCTGCAGGAGATATGTGGCGAAGGCCAGGAAGGTGCCGATCGACAGCCGGTGGTGGAGGGCCATCCAGCCGCCGAGGGCGAGCACCCCGACCTCGCCCAGAGCGGGGAGCCCGGACAACACCGGCTGGTAGCGGGCCTGCAACCGCACCGCCCGCATACGGGCCCCGTAGAGCACCCGGGCCCGGTCCACGAGGTGCTCCAGCTCCCTCTGCTCCTGGCCGAACCCTTTGACCACCCGCACCCCGGTGACCGCCTCCTCCACCACGACGGCGACCTCGCCCTCTTTCTGCTGGGCGTCCCAGTTGGCCGGGAACGTCTGGCGACGCATCCGGTAGGCGCTGAGGAGCAAGGCCGGGACCATGGCGAGCGATATCACCGCGAGGAGCGGCGAGTAGATGAACATGATGACCAGCGACGACAGCAGCAGCAGCAGGTTGCCCGACATCACCGGCAGGAACGCCAGGAGACCCTGGAGGAGCCCCACGTCGGAGTTGGCCCGGGACACGAGCTGGCCGGTCTGCATCTCGTCGTGGCGGGCCGAGTCCAGCCGTTGCAGCTGGTCGAATATGGCGTTGCGCAGGTCGAATTGGATGTCCAGGCTGACCCGACCGCCGACGAAGCGCCGTACGTGGGCCAGTCCGAAGGTGGCCACGGCCAGCACCGCCATCAGCGCCAGCCACGGAGCGAGAGGCTGGCGGTGGGCGACGATGACCTGGTCGATGATCTGCCGTTCGACGGCGGGCACCGCGGCGGAGATGGCACCCCCGGCCAGCGCCGCACCGAAGGCCAGCGTGACGTTCCGTCGATGGGGACGGAGCCAGGGCATCAGACGACGTATCCAGCCCGGTTCCCGGCGAATCATTACGCCATGCTAAGAGCCGGTGGGAGTATTGGCGGGGGTTTCCGACACGGGCACCGGGACGGCCGGCCGTTCACGGAAAAAGGGTGGGCATCGCGGCCTCGTCAGCCGCGGCCACCCAGGGCCGGGTGGCCGCCCTCGTCCCCGCCGTGCCCCACACCAGGCCCTCCATGAACACCCAGGTCCGACGGTGGATGGACGACGGGCCGTAGGCGTGCAGCGCCATCTTGTGCCGAGGGCAGGGATATCCCTTGTTGGAATCGAATTCGTAGGCCGGAAAGTGGCCGGCCTCAGAGCGCATGTGGCGGTCGCGGGTGACTTTGGCGAGGATCGAAGCCGCGGCGATGGACAAGCAGGTGGCGTCGCCCTTGATGATCTTCGTCGAGGGAGCCACCCCCACGAAGTCCCAGTTACCGTCGATGAGCACGTGGTCGGGTACCAGGCCCAGGCCGTCCACGGCCCGGCGCGCCGCCCGGCGCTGGGCCTCGGCCATGCCCACGGAGTCGCATTCCTCCTGGGACGCCACGCCGACGGCCCACGCCGTGCACCATGTGGCGACCCGGTCGAACAGCTTCTCGCGCCCGGCCTCGCTCAACATCTTGGAATCCCGCACCCCGTAGACCCGGCGATCGAAGGGGAGGACGGCGGCGCCGACCATCAGCGGACCCGCCCAGGCGCCGCGCCCGACCTCGTCCACACCGACGATGACCTCGTGCCCCAGTTCCCGCAGGGCCTTCTCGAGGACCCGGGAGGGGGGACGGCCGGCCCTCACCGCTCCTCCGTGGCATACCGGGTGAGGAGCATGCCGTCGGCCTCCAGTGCCGCCTCGAGGCGGAGGGGAACCGGTGGCCCCACCCATATCTCGGCGAGGGTCTGGCGGCCCACCCCGGCGACGAGAGGCGAAAGGGTGAGGCACACCTCGTCGACCAGGCCGTCGCGCATCAGGCCCCGGGCCAGGAAGGGTCCGCCCTCGCAGAGGATGCGGCCGAGGCCCCGCTCGCGCAGTCCACCCACGACCCGCCGCAGGTCCACCTCGCCGTCCCCGCAGTCGATGAGGTCGGCCACCTCGCCGAGATCGGTCCGGGCTCTCGCCACCTGCGAGGTGGTGAACACCAGTACCCGGTCCGGTCCGGTGAACATCCTGGCCCCGGGATCGAGCCGCCCCTGGCCGGAGACGACCGCCAGAGCGGGCCGCGCCGACTGTTGGCGGCCCAGGCGACGAGCCTGCGCCGGTTCGTCGAGGATCACCGGCCCGTAACGTTCCCGGACCGCCGTCCCAGACGCCACCAGAACGACATCTGCGACGGCCCGCATGGCCATGAACGCCTGCTTGTCCGCGGGACCGCCGAGCGGCCCGCTGCGGCCGTCGACCTCTATGGCCCCGTCGAGAGAAGCCACGAAGTTGAGGCGCAGGTGGTGCGGCGCCGGGTGGTGGTAGACCTCCTCCAACTCCTCTCCGCCATCGGCGGTGCCCGGCCCGGGCAGCAGGCGGCGGATCATTCCAGCCCGGAAATGAGCCCGGCTTCGGCCGGATCGGGATGCCCGGCGAGGAAGGCATCGAGGATCTCCGCGGCCACCGCCTCACTAGTGGAGCGGATGCTCAGGGCCACGACATTGGCGTCGTTCCACCGGCGGGCTCCGTCGGCGGTGGCGGCATCGGCGCACAGTGCGGCTCGCACGCCGGTCACCTTGTTGGCGGCGATGGCCACACCCGTTCCCGTCCAGCACCACACCACTCCCAGATCGGCTCGTCCCTCGGCCACCGCCTGGCCTACGGCTCGTCCCACCGCCGGCCACGGTCCGGTAAGCATGAGTACCTCCACCCGGTGACCGGCTTGGCGGAGGTGGGCCAGGGCGGCCTCGACCACGGGCGCCGCTTCGTCGCTGGCCATCGCGATGCGCACCGGCCGACATTACCGGTCCGGTCCGGTGGCCGGCCGGCGGTCCGGCGATAGGGGTAACCGGGGCGCCGGTGACTCCATAGGATGAGGGAGTGATCAGCGGGCCGGATCGTTGGAAGGGACGGTCGGCGGTGCTCGTACCGGTCAAGGCCTTTCACCGGGCCAAGGTGCGCCTGGCTCCGGCCCTCTCCCCCGAGCAGCGCCGGGCTCTGGCCCGGTCCATGGCGACTCGGGTCGTGGAGTCGGCCGCCGGGCTGCCCGTGGCCGTCGTCTGCGACGACCCCGAAGTGGCCGCCTGGGCCCGTTCGTGCGGAGCCCTGGTCGTGTGGGAGCCGGGGCGGGGCCTCAACCGTGCCGTTCAGGAGGGATTCGCGCACCTCGGCGGCCTCGGGGTCCACTCGGTGATCGTGGCCGCCGGGGACCTTCCGCAGGCCACCGACCTGAGATGGGTGACCGACTTCCCTGGCGTCACTCTCGTGCCCGACCGGCGAAGGGATGGCACCAACGTCATAGGCCTTCCCGCCCGCCTGGCGTTCCAGTTCGCCTACGGGCCGGGTTCGTTCGCCCGGCACCTCGCCGAGGGGCACCGGCTCGGCCAGCCCGTTCGTGTCGTGCACTCGCCTCCGCTCGAATGGGACGTCGACCTCCCCGAGGACCTCGTAGGAATGTCCGGGTCTTGAGCGATCCCACCGCCCACGGAGCGCTTCCCTCGGATCCCACGTCCAACTTGGAGATTCCTGAAGTAGCTCTGGCCATCGGAGCTCATCCCGATGACGTCGACTTCGGGTGCGGCGGGACCCTGGCCAAGTGGGCGGCGGCCGGGTGCCGGGTCCACTACCTGGTCTGCACCGACGGTTCCAAGGGATCGTGGGACCCCGGCCAGGACCCACAGGAGTTGATCCGGACCCGCCAGGAGGAGCAGCGCCAAGCCTCCCGGGCCCTCGGCGGGGAGGGCCGGGTCACCTTCCTCGGGCGCATCGACGGTGAACTCGACTCCGGGATGGAGATGCGCCGGCTGGTGGCCTACGAGATTCGCCGGGTCCGCCCGACCGTGGTCCTCGGGCACGATCCCTGGAAGCGCTACCGCCTTCACCCCGACCATCGCCACGCCGGATTTCTGACCACTGACGCCATCGTGGCGGCGAGGGACCCTCATTTCTTCCCCGAGCAGGACGCCCCTCCTCACCGACCGTCCGCCCTGCTTTTGTGGGAGGCGGACTCGCCGGATCACCTCGAGGACATCACCGGGTTCGACGAGACCAAGCTGCGGGCCCTCATGAGCCACCGCAGCCAGCTCCGCTCGACGATGGGCATATCCGACTCGGCCGACGCCGCCGCGGCTGAGGCCTTCCGGCAGAGACTCCGCAGCCGTCAGGCGGCGGCGGGAGCGCCACTCGGCCTGACCGCGGCTGAGGCTTTCAAACTGCTGATCGATCTGTGACGAGGCCGGGGTGTCAACCCCGGCCGGTCACCGACTTTTGGCCGCAGCGGCGTTCTTGGCCGGAGCGGTCTTCTTGGCTACCGCCAACTTCTTGGCCGGGGCCGCCTTCTTGGTCACCGGCCGACCCGGCGGGGATTCACTTCGGGCGGGGGATCGGCTAGTCGTCGCCTGCCTGGTCGTCGCCGCCGGCTTCGCCCCGGCCCGAGTGGTTCGTTGCTTGCTCGCCACGGTGGTCCGCCGCGTCGGTGGCACCGCCCCGGAAACCGCCTCATCAGCTGCGGTCGGGGTGGCTGCGGTCTTCTTCGCCGCAGCCACCGTCTTCTTGACCGGTGTTCCAGTGGCCCTCGCCGCCTTCTTGGCGGGACTCACGTGGCGACCTTCCTCAGCGCTTCTTGGTGGCCTTCGTGGCCTTGGTGGCGGTGGCGGCCTTCTTGGCCGGGGCCGCCGCTTTCTTGGCCGGGGCCGGGGCCTTCTTGGCCGGGGCCTTGGTCGCGGTCACCTTCTTGGCCGCCGCCTTGCCGCGGGTGTTGAGGGTGGCTTTGAACGCCGAAGCGGGCTTGAACGCCACGCTCTTGGAGGCGGGCACCTTCACCGTCGCCTGGGTCTGGGGGTTCCGAGCCGTGCGGGCGGCGCGAGCCCGGGGCTCGAAGGAGCCGAAACCGAAGATCGAGACCCGGTTACCGGCCTTGATCTCCGCGACGATGGCGGCCGTGACGGCCTCGACCGCTGCTTCCGACTGCTTCTTGTCCAAGCCGGTCTTAGTAGCGACCGACTCGGCCAACTCTGTTCTGTTCACCGCACCTCCTGGCGTGGTTGGGGAAGTTTCCTTGACATACAAGAGGTTTTTACCGCCCAGGTCAAGCATTTCCCTTGCACTACAAGGGCTTTCTCATTCCCCCAAGCCGGTCCGCTTGTGACACCAGGGTGTCACATTCATCAGAAGCCCTTATGCTGCAAGGGTTTCTCGCTGAAGGGCCAGATCCAGGACCTCTCCGATGGTCGAGGCCAGGTGGATCCGGATCTGGTCGCGAACCGCGTCTGGAACGTCCTCGAGGTCGGGTTCGTTGCGCGCCGGGAGGATCACCTCGGTCAGGCCGGCCCGGTGGGCCGCCAGGACCTTCTGCTTGACTCCACCGATGGGAAGAACCTGACCCTGAAGGGTGATCTCCCCCGTCATTCCGAGCTCGGGGCGCACCGGTCGGCCCGAAAGGAGGCTCACCACGGCCGTGGTCATGGTCACCCCGGCCGATGGGCCATCCTTTGGCACGGCGCCCGCCGGCACGTGGATGTGGACCCGGCGGGCGTCGAGGGCATCCTCGGCCAGACCTAGGTCCTCGGCATGGGCCCTGACGTAGGACAGGGCGATCTGCGCCGATTCCTGCATTACCTCGCCGAGCTGGCCGGTGACCGTCAGGCCGGGATCGCCCTTGGACGCCGAGGCCTCGACGAAGAGAATCTCTCCACCGACGCCGGTGACCGCCAGCCCGGTGGCGACTCCGGGGTCGGCGGTGCGCGCCGCCACGTCGCGGCGGGGGTGGGGTCGGCCCAGCCAGGCCCGGACGTCGGCCGTGTCGATCACGATGGGCGCTTGCGGCGTACCGTCGGCGGCGACCCGGGCGGCGGCCTTGCGCAGCAGTCGGCCCAGCTGGCGCTCGAGCGACCTGACTCCCGCCTCGGTCGTGTAACCATCGATTATGGCCTGCAGGGCCTCGTCGGTCACCTCGACCTCACCCTCGAGCAGGCCGGCCAGGGCCAGCTGGCGGCCCAGCAGGTGCTGGCGGGCGATCGCCACCTTCTCGCCGTCGGTGTAACC
>JAGWSF010000194.1 GCA_028876385.1 Acidobacteriota bacterium
GCGGCGCGCCGGGCCGTGCTGTTCCCGGCCGCAGCGCGCCGGGCCGGGCTGTTCCCGTCGGCCGCCCGCTTCTGTGGTGCCGACGCGGACCGGGAGCGCTTGCTGGCACCGGAGCTGCTGTCCCGACCCGACGGGTTGTCGCCGCCCGACGGGTCGTGGTCCCCGCCGGAGCGCTCTTCACCTGCCCGGCTGGCTCCGGTGCGGCCCCCACCACCCGATCGGCCGGTCCCGTCCCGGTCATCCCGGGCCTCGTCCTCATTCCGGGACCGGTCGTCGTCTTGCGACTGGTCGTCGTCTCGGGACTGGTCGTCGTCTGGGGACTGGTCGTCGTCTGGGGACTGGTCATCCTGGGCGTCGTCGGCGCCGGATCCTCCGATGCGCCCCGGCCAGGACCCGGTGGAATCGCCGTTGAGCTCCACGAAGTGCTTGAACAGCCGCAGGTCGCGCCGTACCCGCCGGCGCTGCACCCGGAGGGTGTTTCCGACGGTCTCGAGCGGGCCCGAAGGTTTGTACTCGATCTGCACCAGCACCCGGGTCAACTGGTCGTCGAGGGCGTGGAACGACACCACCCCCTGGTGCTGCGGACCGGACTCGCTCGTCCACACGATCCGTTCCTCGGGCACCTGCTCGGTGATCCGGGCTTCCCAGTGCCGGCGCACCGGGCCGATCTTGCTGGTCCACTCGGCCCGGTCGTCCTCGGTCTGGTCCACCGACTCGACTCCCTTGGCGATGGCCGGGAACATCTCGAGCTGTGTCCACTGGCCGTAGACCACCGACCGGGGTGCAGCGACGTCGGTGTGCTCCTCGATGAGGTGGGAGAGCTTCGGCTTACCCGACCCGCCCGACCGGCCGGCCACCTCGCCGACCACGGCGCCCAGTTTCCCGATGGTGGAGGAGTGGCCCGCCACCGAGTCCTGGATGTGCCTGGCCGTGTCCATGGCACTGCCGGCCCGCGACGCCACGTCCCGACCCTGTTGCAGGGCGCCCGCCGCCTTCCTGGCCAAAGGCACCGATGCTGCGGCCGCCGCTCCGGCACCGACCCACCGGGCGGCCACCATCGGGTTCCGGCGCCGGCGGCCCACCGGTATGCCGAGGACCCGTCGACGTCGATCCAGAAGTCCGCTCACCTGTCGTCACCTCCGTCGTCGCCGGCATGCAACTCGGCGTAGTTCTTGAACAGCCGGAGGTCGCGTCGGACCCGCCGGCGCTGCATCCGCAGCGTGTTCCCGATGGTCTCGAGCACGCCTGACGGCTTGTACTCGATCTCGGCCATGATCCGGGTCAGGTGGTCGTCGAGTTGGTGGAACGTCGTGACCCCATGTGCCTGCAGGCCGCCCTTGGCCCGCCACGCGATCCGGTTGGGTGCGTCGACCTCCGTCGTCTCGGTCACCCACTCCCGCCGGGACGGGCCGATCTTGGCCGACACCTTCACCTCGGCCGGCGCCTCTGACCGCCCGCCGCGACCGCGCCGATCCTTGGCGGAAGCCGACTCCTTCTTGAACATCTGGTGCCAGTCGTCGTAGCGGTTCCACAGATCGAAGGCGTCCTGCACCGGAACGCCGACCTCGATGCGCTCGGAGATTATGTGGGCTCCCTTGACCGGGTGGGGCCGCTCGCCGCGGCCCTGGCCACCACCGTCGGCGTCGGGCCTCTGGTCGCGTTCAACTGATGTCATCCAGCATCCACCGCCTGTTCGTACCGATGCCGGGACCCGGCACCTTCGAAATCAGCCCCTCGACTGCTGGGCTCGTATTGGCTATGAGGCTGTCTACCCTCGCCTGGGATGGCGGTAACACGCGATTGGAGGTTCGAATCTGAGTCACAAATGGACGGCGCCGAGCTTGGTCCAATTTTTCAAAATGACTTACCAGTGCGAAGTCAGCCGACCCACACAAATGAGGCGAGCCGGACAAAGCAGCGAAAGCAGCGAGGTCGGAACCAGTCCTGCTCTTGACGGCGCCTTCGTCGACACCTACGTTGTCTAGGTATGGGACCGAGCCAGGTGAAAGGAAACCTGGACCTGCTGCTGCTGGGTGTCCTCCGTAACGGCGCGCTGCACGGCTACGCAGTGATCGCCGGGCTGCGGGACCGGAGCAGCGGCTCGTTCGATCTGCCCGAGGGCACCGTCTACCCGGCTCTCCACAAGCTGGAGCGGGCCGGACTGGTCGCCAGCCGCTGGGAAGATTCGAGCGGACGCCGGCGGCGGGTCTACGAGCTGACCCCGGACGGGCACAGGGCGCTTAGTCGTGAGCATTCACAGTGGCTGGCGTTCGTGCGCAACGTCAACGCCGTCCTGGCGGTGCCGGTGACATGAATGGAGATACCACGGACCCGATCGAGCCCTACCTCGACGAGTTACTCCTCCAGATCCGCCTGCCACCGCGCGATACCCGCCGCCTCATGGCGGAGATCGAGGCCCACCTGCTCGAATCGGCGGCTTGCCTCCCAGAGCTCGGGCGCAGCGACAGCGAGGCCGCCAGGGAGGCGGTGCGGCGCATCGGGACGCCGGGCGAGGTCGCGGCGGCGGCCTGAGCCTCCTCGGCTATCGACCCCCGGGTTCAGACCCGGGGGTCGCCGGGGGTGTGGACCAACACCACTCCGGGCTCGTCACCGGGGGTGACCCCCAGGCCGGCCCGGCCGAACGCCGCGACCGCCGCTTCGGTCACGCCCGGGCCCCTGGTGTGGACGGGGAGCGGATGGCACAATCCTCCGGCGGGGTCGACGCAGCGAGCGGCGTCGGATGCCGTCCACACCACACAGGCTCCATCCGCCTCCGGGAACCGGCTCCGCACCCGGTCGGTCAGTAGGTCCACGGCCTCCTCGGCCGCCCCCGGCGCACTGGTGGCCACCGCAATGCCGTAGCGGCGCAGCGTGGCTGCCGCCAGGTCGAGCTTCTCGGTGTCGCGAGCCGACTCGATCCAGGACGGGGGCGGTGGCCACCCCGGCGCGGGCCGCCAGGGCCGGGTCTGGGCGGGGGGGATGGTCTGCACGGTGGCGCTGGTGGCGGTCATTGGTGTCCTCCCTGACGGGTGTGGGGGTGAGCTGTATCGGTAGGAACGGGGATGGCAGCAGGGGCCCGCCAGGGCTCCCAGCCGCCGCCGGGGTGGCGCAGC
>JAGWSF010000195.1 GCA_028876385.1 Acidobacteriota bacterium
AGCCAGCGGCGGTGTCGAAGCTCAGCCGGCGGCGGTGTCGAAGCTCAGCCGGCGGCGGTGTCGAAGCTCAGCCGGCGGCGGTGTCGAAGCTCAGCCGGCGGCGGTGTCGGGGGTCAGCCGGCGGCGGGCGATGGCCGCCTGATCGGGCCAGCGGACGTCTTGGATCCAGCGGAGCTTCTCCATGGTCTTGATGAGCATGGCGCTGGTGTCGATCTCGAAGCGCCGGACGCCGTGACGGGCCGAGGTCGGCTCGGCGTGGTGGAAGTTGTGCCACGATTCTCCGAACGAGAGCAGGGCCAGCCACCAGACGTTCTGACTGCGGTCGCGGGTGCGGAACGGCCGCCTACCGGTGATGTGGCACACCGAGTTGATGGCGAAGGTCACATGATGGAGGAGGCATATGCGGACCAGGCTCCCCCAGAAGAACGCCGTGACGGCCCCTTCCCAGGACCAGGACCACAGACCGCCGACCAGCGGCGGGAGCAGCAGGGAGAGAGCCACCCACCAGGCGAAGCGGCGGGACACGAAGTTGACGTCCGGGTCGGCGACCAGCTCGGGGGCGTACTTCATCTCGTCGGTCTTATCCCAGTCGTAGAGCCAGCCCACGTGGGAGTAGACGAAGCCCTTGGTCAGGGCCTTGAAACCTTCACCGTAACGCCACGGAGAGTGCGGATCGCCCTCCTTGTCGGAGAAGCGATGGTGGCGGCGGTGATCGGCCACCCACTGGATGGGCGACGCCTGCAGGGCCATGCTGCCGGCCACGCTCAGAACGATCCGTAGCGCCCGACCGGCGGTGAAGCTGCGGTGGGTCAGATACCGGTGGAACCCGACGGTGATGCCCAGCCCGGTGAACACGTACATCACCAGCGCGATGACGATGTCCCGGACCGACAGACCCCAGCCCCATGCCACCGGCACGGCGGCCACCATCGCGGCGAACGGGACGGCCAGGAACACCGTCAAAAGCACCTGCTGGGTCCACGTCTTGCGCTCGGCCAGCAGGCTGGCCTCCGCCGCCTCCTCCTCCGGTTGGGAGTGGTCCAGAACGGGCTCAACAGTGGTCATTACCCTCGGCTCTCGGCGAAAAGTGCGGTGCTTCGGCGGGGGCCGAGGCGCGCGTAGTTGGTTGATTCTGACAGGTTTGACCTCGTCAGAGGCCGCAAGGTAACGCGACCCGGTGGCCCGGCACGGCGCGGCTGTCCGGGAGGGGCGGTAGTTTCCCCGGTGGTGGGGACCGTTGCCCGGATTCTGACGGTTTGGTGCGTGGGGCTCCTGCTGGCCGGCGCGGTCGGAGCGGTGGTGGAATCGCAATCCTCCGGTGGGGGTGCCCGGCCCGCCCATCCCCTCTCCGAGCCCCACGCCGGCCCCAGCCCTACGGCTACGGTCGGTGCGGCGGGCGCCGGGGGTACGGTGCCCGCCGGGGGTACGGTGCCCGCCGGGGGTGCGGTCACCAGCCGCGGCCTGGCATCGGAGCTCGTAGGACCGAGCGATCTCGGGGGCTCCCTGCGAACCGACCGCGCCGCCGCCGCTCTGCTCGACTCGGCGCCGTGCCTGGCTGTCGTTCAGGCTTCGCCGGCCCAGACCGGCCGGGCCGTCACCGCCCTCACCGGCGCCGAGCCCCCGGCTCTGCCCCTGGTCGTGGAGGTAGTCGCCTCCTACCCCTCCCCATCGGTCGGCCCGGTGTTCGGCGCCGAGGTGACGGCTCTCGCCGCCTGCGATCGTCTGTCCTTCGACTACCGGGGGGTGTTGGTCACCGCCGTTCTGAGCCCGACCAGCGTGCCCCCCGCCGGACAGGACGACCGTGGTTGGAGCGGTTCGTTCCCCACGACGGCCGGCGCATCCACAGTGTCGGTGGCGGTGGCCCTTCAGGGCGACGTGATCGTGACCCTCCTATGGGTGGATGCCGCGGCGTCCAGTTCACCCGGAGGGGACATCGGCTCCTCGCTGGTTGCGGCCGTGGCCAAGGTCGCCGCCGGGGGAGTTCCGGTTCCCGGGCCGGTGGGCGGCCCGGTCCCTCTTCGAGGCCCATAGGGTGGTCCCGCCATGAGCAGACGAGTCTCCCATGCCACCGCCGCCTCGCTATTGGCCGAGCGGGACCCGGTGATGGCCTGGCTCGTGGGCGAGGCCGGTCCCATGAAGCTGAGCCGTCCGGTCGACACCCACTTCGCCGCCCTGGTCCGTTCCATCGTCTACCAGCAACTGGCCGGCCGGGCCGCCGCCGCCATCCACGGCCGCCTGGTCGCCGCACTGGAGGGCCGGGTGGAGCCGGCCGCGGTGCTGGCTCTTCCCGAGGCGGCCATGAGATCAGCCGGCCTGTCCGCCAACAAGGCGGCGTCGGTCCGGGATCTGGCGGCCAGGGTGGCGGACGAGACGGTGATCCTCGAGCCCCGCCGGCTGGCTCGCGAGACCGATGCCGAGGTGATCGCCCGCCTGTCCACGGTCCGCGGCATCGGGGAGTGGACGGCTCAGATGTTCCTGCTGTTCCAGCTACGGCGGATGGACGTATGGCCGACCGGTGATCTCGGGGTGCGCCGGGGCTACGGCCTGGCCTGGGGCGTCCCGATGCCCACGCCCCGCCAGTTGGGCGATCTGGGGGAACCGCTGAGGCCCTACCGGTCGGTCGCCGCCTGGTACTGCTGGCGGGCCTGCGAAATCTACAGCGGCGCGGCTCAAAGCGCGGTGACCCGGTGACCGACGGTGGTCTGGCGACGCTGCTCGTGGTGCACCACACGGTATCTCCCTCCACGGAGGCGCTGCTCGAGGCGGCTCTCGAGGGGGCCCGCGACCGGGCCATCACCGGTGTGCGCGTCCTGGCCCGACCGGCGCTGGTTGCGTCGGCCCACGAGGCCCTTCAAGCCGACGGCTACCTGATCGCCGGGCCGGTGAACCTGGGCTACCTGGCCGGGGCGGTGAAGCACTTCTTCGACACCATCTACTACCCGTGCCTCGACGCAACTGCGGGACGTCCCTTCGGGGCCTACCTCCACGCCAACTCCGACGCCACCGGGGCGCTACGGGCTCTCGACTCGATCACCACCGGCCTGCGCTGGCGGGCCGCTCAGAAGACCCTGGTCGTCACCGGCTCGACGCCCGACGAGCGCCATGCGGTGCGCGAGATGGCGGCCGCCCTGGCCGCCGGGCTGATGCCCGACTGAGGCCCCACGGGGAACGCCCAGGCCGCTGGGTGGCTCAGTCGCCGGTCTCGAGGACGATGCTGGCCAGGTCGGTCTCGGGGTCCTCGAGCATGCGCTCCACCACGGGTCCGCGCAGCCGGGTCTTGGTGCCCGATACCGCGCCGGTGCGCAGCTGGGCCAGGGCCGTGGCGGTGGCGCGCGCTTCGGCCAGCACCGAGTCGGCGTCGACCACCCGGTCCAGGAACCCCGCCTGGACGGCCTGATCGGGCGAGCAGGTCTGGCCGAGGACGAGGTGCCACTCGAGTTGGCTCGGAGGTATGCGGTACCGGGCCACCTCCACGCCCCACCTCGGCATGGCCATCCCGATGGCCACTTCGTTCAAGCCGATCTTGAAGTCTCCCGCCGCACCGATGCGATGGTCGCCCGACAGGAGGAGCAGGCCGCCCATGGCCAGAGCGTGGCCGGTGCAGGCCATTACCACCGGTTGGGGCACCAGCAGCAGACGCCCGACGAGGCGCCCTCCGGCGATCACCAGCTCCCGCATGGCGGTGGGGCTACCGGTCATGGCCGCCAGGTTGAATCCGGCACAGAAGCGTCCCGGCCGGCCGGCGAGCACGACTGAGCGAGCTCCGTCGCCGTCGAGCCGGTCGAGGGCGGCGTGTATGTCGCTCACCATCTCGAGGTCGACGGCGTTGGCCTTACCGTCGTCGAGCGTGATGGTCGCCACGGAATCTTGCAGTTGGTAGGTCACCGGCATGGCGGCGATGCTACGGGTCAGTCCCCATGCCGGTCGAGTGGGCCGGTCGGGCCGGGGGAGGACCCGGCCAGCCGGAACCCCGGCGTGCCCACCGCCTGCCCGTCGTGACCGATCAAAAGGGCCTCGTAGCCCGATCGGTCCCCCAGCGCGCCCAGGGCCTCCTCCCCTCCGGCGACCAGCCCGGTGGCCAGGGCGTCGGCGAGGGCCAGGTCCGGACCGGTCACGCTGGCCGAGGCAACCGCCGCAGCCGGCTGGTGGCGGAACGGATCGTAGATGTGCAGTCCCCGCTCGTAGCAGCCCGAGGTGGCCAGCGCCGCCTCCGGTTCGACGACGGCGACGATGGTCGAGCGGTCGAAGGGGTTCTGGATGCCGATCCGCCAGGGGTGGCCCGGCTGGGGTTGGCCGAAGACCCCCACATCGCCGCCGGCGTTGACCATGGCCGCGGCGACGCCGGAGTCGCAGAGGGCGGCCAGGGCCCGGGCGGCGGCCCAGCCCTTCACCAGCCCGGTGGGGTCGACCCCTCCCGGGGCGGCCCATGGATCGAACCACCCCCCCGACAGGTCCCGGGCCCGGGCGCAGAGCTCGAATACCTCGCCCATCTCAGGGGGCCCGTCGGACAGGGCCATCTCGCCTCGGCGCAGCCGGCTGAGAGGCGAATGCTCCTTCCAGGTCGAAAAGACGGCATCGGCGCGATGCAGCCGTCCCCGGGCCTCGGCTAAGGCCAGCGAGACAGCGGAAGGTGACGCCGGGCCGGGACGCACGTGCAACGACACCACCGTGCCCATCACCGGCTCGGCTCGGCGTATGAGGCCCCCTCCGTCCTCCTCCGCACCCGCCGGGGAGGAAGTGGGGATCACTTCAGCTTGTCGAGAGCCGACTGCAGAGCTTCGTAGTAGGCCTGGCTGGTGAAGGTCGCTCCCGACACGCCGTTGATATTGGCCGATTGGGCGCTCATGGCTTGCTGCTGGAGCATGGGGATGGCGATCGAGTTGATCTGCGCCGACCTGGGGTCGGTGGCGTCCTCCTTCAGCACCTGGATGTTGGTGATCCGGGTGCCCTGCTTGGTCACCTTGACCTGGATGTCGCCATACATGTACTGGATGAACTGCCCGGTGGCGTCCCGCTTCGACGCCACCGTGGTCGGCGACGCCGTCGAGGGCGTGGTGGGCCCGCTGGCTGCACCGCCCGGAGCGGTGGTGGAAGGGGTGGCCGGCGTGGAGGCGGCCGAGCCGGACGGAGCGGTCGTGGTGCTCGACGTGGGGGAGCCGCTGGAGCCGTTCGGGCTGGCGCCGGCCGACGAAGAGACACTGACCGTGACGGGATGGGTGTGGAAGCTGAACAGAAGCCCGAGGCCGACGCCGGTCGCCCCGATGACGAAAGGCGCGCGTTTCACCATGCCCGATGTCCTCCCGGCCGGCCGCCGGATGCGGGGGCTGGCGTCAGAATGCGAACTGCTCGCAATGGATGTTCCTCTCCGCTACGCCGAGCACCTTGGCCGAGGCGATGAGCTGCTGCGACAGGTTCTCGGGCCCGCATATATAGACGTCGCGGGCCGCGATGTCGGGGACGAGCTGTCCGAGTTGGACCCGATCCAGGGGGTACTTGCGACGGGAGCCGACCAGAACCAGCATCTTCCCCTTGCGCCGGCTCATGAGCGACTCGAATTCCTGACTGAAGACCACGTCCTGGTCGGCTGAGGCCCGGATGAGCAGGGTGACGTCCACCCGCTCGTCGAGGTGCTCGAGCAGGGCCCGTATGGGGGTGACACCGACACCCGCCCCGACCAGGAGAACCTTTCGGTTGGTGGCCGCGTTCGCCGTGAAAGCCCCGTATGGACCCTCTATGGCCACCCGGGTCCCGATCGGTAGATCGGCGAGAGCGGCGGAGTGGTCACCGAGATCCTTCACCGTGAAACGGATCAGGCCGGACCTCGGCAGCGCTGATACCGAATAGGGATGGGCCAACCACCAGTGGCCGTGGGCCAGGAAGCGCCAGTGGAAGAACTGGCCGCCCTGCACGTCCAGCTTCTCGAGGTGCTTGCCGCGGCAGATCACCGAGATCACGCCCGGTGCTTCCTCCTGAACCCCCGCCACCCGCAGGCCGTGATAGGCGCTACGCCAGATGGGCACCACGAACCGGAACAGCAGCACCACACCCGCGGTCGAGGCCCAAAGCACGGCCCAGAAGACCCGGGCCAGGGGATGACCGAAGAACGACTGCCCGTTGGCGATCTGGTGCGAGAAGGCCAGGGCCAGGGCCAGGTACATGTAGAGGTGGACCGACCACCACGTCTCGTAACGGACCTTGCGCCGGACGGCCCGAATGGAGCTGACGGCGGCGACGATGATCAGCCCCAGGGCCACCGTGCCGGCCAGCACGTCAGGGTAGGACTGGAGGAAAATCTTGAGTTGCGCGAAAGCGCTGACATGATCCCCGGCGGCGTAGCCGAGGGTGATGAGGATGGCGTGCAGGCAGATCAGGTAGACCGGCCACTGCCCGAGGAGCCGGTGCCACCGGACCAGTCGGTCCTGGCCGGCGGCCCGCTCGATGAGAGGTATGCGCGATACCAGCAGCAGCATCACCAGCATCAGGTAAGTCCCGGCCAGACCGGACTCCTGGCCGAGGAAGGTGGTCACCCCACCCTTGGCCTTGAGCGCGCCGCTCGACTCCACGTGGTAGCCCATCCACAGGACGAAGGCCAGCCCGGCGGCGGCCAAGCCGACGGCGGTGTTGATAACCGTCGGTGCGGCCGGACGGATGTCGGCCGCCCGGCCGGGAGGTCCGGCGCCGGCGTCGGGCTCCCTCAGTCCTGTCATCATCACTGGCAGCCTTTCGCGGCGTTGGTCTGGACGGGCGTGCGGGCCGCGTTGGTACGGGTAGCAGCGGGGACCCGACCCCCGGAGGCGGGCAGGGAGTGGGGGAGGCCAGACAGGCCAGCGAGGGCGTGTCGGCTCCGCCGGTCCGGGCTGTCCAAAGAGCTGAAGTGTTGGACCGTTGCTTCAGTCACCATGATCTCGAACCGAGGGGAGGGTCGGGTGGGGACGGTTTCCGTCGGAGCCACCTGAGAGCCAGAACGGCCACGCCGGTGGCCCCTCGGTGGACGGATGCCGCTTCGCCCCCGAGAGTACCTGGCTCCCGCCGCTAAACGGACGCGCCGAGCGGTACCCCCAGCCGGTCGAGGACCGGCCGGTGACGGCGGTGACGGGATAGTGCATCACCTCCATCATCGACGGCGGCGCTGAGGTCGACCTTAAGGGTTCCTTGGGATTCCCTCAGAACCGGCCGGGTCGGCGGTACCCCTTGATGGCTGTCACAGAGCGGCGCGATCATCGGGGTCGGAGCACCGCTCCTCTTCGCATCCCGCTGGGTTGCCTTATCGCCGGTCCGCCGGTCGCATACCAGCCCGGGGCTTCGGCCCCATTGGAAGAGGAGGACGCAGTTGTCAAGATCCATCGACCTGTTCATCCGGTCGTCGCAGCCCATCGGGGAGTTGGCCCGGGAGGTGGCCCGACTCACGGGCCTGACTCTTTCGCCCGGAGAGGACGGAGAGGGCTGGGTGCTCGACGACGGTGACATCCACGCCGAGCTCCACCGTCACGGGTACGTCGATGACGGTGACCTGCTGCTCGAGAGCTACCCCTTCGCCCTGTCGGCCCGGGTCGTGGAGGGCACCCTTCCGGCCGACTCGGACGAGGCTGACTTCCTGAGGACGGCGGCCGAGGGCCTCCGCCGAGGGGGTGCCGAGTCGCT
>JAGWSF010000196.1 GCA_028876385.1 Acidobacteriota bacterium
ACCGCACCTACATCGAGCCGTTGGTGCCCGACGTGCTCGACGCCATCGTCGAGCGGGAACGGCCGGACGCCGTGCTGGCGACCCTCGGCGGGCAGACCGCCCTCAACCTGGCCATGGCCCTCCACGAGCGAGGGACCTTCGACCGCCTCGGCGTCGAGATGATCGGCGCCAAGCCCGAGGCCATCGCCACCGCCGAGAACCGGGAGCGCTTCAAGGAGGCCATGACCGAGATCGGCCTGGCCGTGCCCGAGTCCGGGTTCGCCTACAACCTCGAGGAGGCCCTCGGGGTGGGCCGGTCGATCGGCTTCCCTTTGATCATCCGTCCCTCGTACATCCTCGGGGGCGCCGGGACCGGCATCGCCCACGACCAGGAGTCCTTCGAGCACATCGCCGCGACCGGACTGGCCGCCAGCCCCATCTCCGAGATCCTCATCGAGCGCTCCATCGCCGGCTGGAAGGAGTACGAGCTCGAGGTCATGCGGGACCGGGCCGACAACTGCGTCATCGTGTGCTCCATCGAGAACTTCGACCCGATGGGTGTCCACACCGGGGACTCGATAACGGTGGCGCCGGCGCAGACCCTCTCCGACGAGGAGTACCAGCGCATGCGCGACGATGCCTTCAAGTGCATCCGGCGCATCGGGGTGGAGACCGGCGGCTCCAACATCCAGTTCGCCGTAGACCCCCGCACCGGCGACCAGGTCGTCATCGAGATGAACCCCCGGGTCAGCCGGTCGAGCGCCCTGGCCTCCAAGGCGACCGGCTTCCCCATCGCCAAGATCGCCGCCCGGCTGGCCGTCGGCTACACCCTCGACGAGATCACCAACGACATCACCGGCGAGACCCCGGCCAGCTTCGAGCCCACCATCGACTACGTCGTCACCAAGGTGCCGCGCTGGGCCTTCGAGAAGTTCCCCGGCATACCCGACGTGCTCGGCACCCGCATGCAGTCGGTGGGGGAGTCCATGGCCATTGGGCGGACCTTCCCGGAGTCCCTCCAGAAGGGGCTGCGCTCCCTCGAGCGGGGCCGGGCCGGGCTCAACTGCGACAGCGCCGAAGCTCTCTGGGATGTCTGGGACGACGACGAGCTGGTCCGCCGGGCGGCCATCGCCACCCCGGACCGGCCCTTCCAGCTCGAGGCTGCACTGCGGCGGGGCATCAGCGTCGAGCGTCTCTACGAGGCGACCGGGGTCGACCCGTGGTTCCTCGACCAGATCCAGTTGGTCGTCGACGAGCGGGCCCGCCTGGCCGAGCTGTGCAACCCGGCCAACCTGACCCGCTCCGACTGGCGGCGGGCCAAGCGGTTGGGCTTCAGCGACGCCCAGCTCGCCTACCTGTGGGGCACGACCGAGTCGACGGTGCGTCGCACCCGGCTGGCCGCCGGGGTGCGGGCCACCATGAAGACCGTCGACACCTGCGCCGCCGAGTTCGAAGCCCACACGCCCTACCACTACTCGACCTATGAGGACGACGACGAGGTCGTGGCCAGCTCCCGGCCCAAGATCGTGATCCTCGGGTCGGGCCCCAACCGCATCGGTCAGGGCGTCGAGTTCGACTACTGCTGCGTGCAGGCCAGCTTCGCCCTCCACGACGCCGGCTTCGAGACGGTCATGATCAACTGCAACCCCGAGACCGTCTCCACCGACTACGACACCAGCGACCGTCTCTACTTCGAGCCGGTCACCTACGAGGATGTGACCAATGTCCTCGACGTCGAGGCGGCCCACGGCGAGATCCGAGGGGTGATCGTCTCCCTCGGCGGCCAGACACCGCTCAAACTGGCCGGCCTGCTGCCCCCGGAGCTGATCCTCGGCACGCCGCCCGACGCCATCGACCTGGCCGAGGACCGGGAGCGATGGAACGCCCTGTGCCGGTCCCTCGGCATCCCCCAGCCCCCCGGCGGGACGGCGGCGACCATCGACGAGGCCCTGGACGTGGTCGCCGAGGTGGGCTACCCGGCGTTGGTGCGCCCGAGCTACGTGCTCGGCGGTCGAGCCATGGAGATCGTCTACAACGAGGAGGATCTGCGCCGGGCCATGGACGCCCTGTCGGGCTTCGGGTCACTCGGGCGGGAGGGGGGCCTGTCGGCTGAACGGCCGGTGCTCGTGGACCGCTTCTTGGAGGACGCCACCGAGGTCGACGTGGACGCCGTGCGCGACGCCGCCGGCGAGATCGTCATCGGGGCGGTCATGGAGCACGTCGAGGAGGCCGGTGTGCACTCTGGTGACAGCGCCTGTGTCATTCCGCCGCCCACCCTGAGCCCGGCCGTGGTGGAGACCATCGAGGGCCACGTGAGGGCCATCGCCGACGCCCTCGGGGTGGTGGGGCCGGTGAACGTCCAGTTCGCGGTCAAGGACCACGAGGTGTACGTGATCGAGGCCAACCCGAGGGCCAGCCGGACCGTCCCGTTCGTCTCCAAGGCGACGGGGGTTCCCCTGGCCAAGGTGGCGGCCCGGGTCATGGCCGGAGCCACTCTGGCCGCCCTGCGCGACGAGGGCCTGCTGCGTCCGCCGGTGCGGGGGGGACACGTGAGCGTGAAAGAAGCGGTGCTGCCCTTCACCCGCTTTCCCGACGCCGACACCCTGCTCGGTCCGGAGATGCGGTCCACCGGTGAGGTCATGGGCATCGACGCCAGCTTCGGCCTGGCCTTCGCCAAGAGCCAGGCCGCGGCCGGCGACGAGATCCCCTCGGGGGGAACCGTCTTCTTCTCGCTGGCCGACCGCGACAAGGAAGCGGGCGTGGCGTTGGCCCGCCGCTTCGTGCAGCTTGGCTTCTCGTTGGCCGCCACGAGCGGCACGGCCGCCTACTTCGAAGCCAACGGCGTCCCGGTGGCGACGATGGTCGACAAGGTGGGGGAGGGCGGGGGGGGAGCCGACGCGGTGACCCTGCTGCGCGACGGCAAGGTGAACCTGGTGGTCAACACGCCCCGCGGTCGCGGCCCGCGTGCTGACGGCGCCTACATCCGCATGGCGGCCAACGCCCACCGGGTGGCCTGCCTCACCACCGTGGCGGCGGCGCGCGCCGCGGTGGCCGGGGTCGCCGAGCGGGCCGCCAACCCGCTCACCGTCCGCAGCCTGCAGGAGTACCACCAAGCCGAGCAGCTACCTCTGGCATGACCCTCGCCCCCGGCCGGCGGCGGGCCGTGACGGCCGCCCTCGAGGTTCCCTCCCTCGAGACGACCGTCGGTTCGGTCCACCTGCGTAACCCGGTCATGACGGCCTCGGGGACCGCCGGACACGGCGCCGAGCTGGCCGCCTACTGCGACCTGTCGAGCCTGGGCGCGGTGGTGGTCAAATCGGTGTCGCGCCAGTCGTGGTCGGGCAACCCGGCGCCGCGCTTGTGGCCGCTGCCCACCGGCATGCTCAACAGCGTCGGCCTCCAGAACGCCGGCGTGGAGCAGTGGCTGGCCGAGGATCTGCCGGCCCTGGCCGCCACCGGTGCCACCGTGGTGGCTTCCATATGGGGCTTCTCGGCCACCGACTACCGGTCGGTGGCCGAGGTCATCGCCGCCGCGGTGGCCGACGGCCGGGCCCCCGGGGTGGTGGCCGTGGAGGCCAACATCTCCTGCCCCAACGTCGAGGACCGCCGCCAGATGTTCGCCCATTCCTGCCACGGGGTTGGCGAGGCCATCGGCGCGGCCGCCAACGGTCTCGGCTCGGCCCTGCCCCTCTGGGCCAAGCTGTCACCCAACGTGACCGATCTTCCCTCCCTGGCGGGCGCCGCGCAGGAGGCCGGGGCCGAAGCGGTGACGCTGATCAACACGGTGATGGGGATGGCCCTGGATCCCCTCGACGGGGGCTTCCGGCTCGGCGCCGGCGGGGGAGGCCTGTCGGGACCGGCCATCCACCCGGTGGCCGTCCGGGCCGTCTACGAGGTCCGGGCCGCGTGGCCGCACCTGCCCATCGTCGGTGTCGGGGGAGTCAGCAGCGGGATCGACGCCGCCGAGTTGATCGCCGCCGGCGCCGACGCCGTCCAGGTGGGGACCGCGTCTTTCGCCGAACCGGCGGCGACGATCAGAATCCTCGCTGAACTATCGCGCTGGATGGCCGGCCATGGCATAACTTCGGTTGCCGCTCTGAAAGGTAGAGGACATGACCACAGCTGAGATCAGTACCGATCTGCGCAGCCGCCTGGCCCTGGCGCTCGACGTCGACGACGCGGTGGAGGCCCAGCGCCTGGCCCGGGAGCTGAGCGGATTCTTCGGGGTGGCCAAGGTGGGCCTGGAGTTGTTCAGCGCCGCCGGCCCGCCGGTGGTTCAGATGCTGATCGACGACGGCTACCGGGTGTTCCTCGACCTGAAGCTGGCCGACATCCCCAACACGGTGCGCCGCGCCGCCCGGGTGCTCGGGGCGCTCGGGGTGTCCTACCTGACCATGCACGCCTTCGCCGGCCCGGCCGTGCTGCGGGCCGGGGTGGAGGGCCTGACCGAGGGGGCCGACCGGGCCGGCCTGCCTACCCCCGCCGCCCTGGCCGTCACCGTCTTGACCAGCGACGCCGACGCCCCCCCGCACATCCTGGCCAAGCGGGTCACCGCCGCGGTGGAGGCCCGCTGCGCCGGGGTGGTGTGCGCCACCGCCGACGTGGCCGAAGCCAAGGAGATAGCTCCCCGGCTGCTGACCGTGGTGCCGGGACTGCGTGCCGCCGGCAGCCCCGTGCACGACCAGGCCCGGGCCGCCACACCGGCCGAGGCCCTGGCCGTCGGCGCCGATCTGCTGGTCATAGGTCGGGCGGTCACCGCCGCGGCCGACCGCACCGCCGCAGCTTCGCAGCTGCTGGCGTCCCTCTCCTGAGCAGGGGTGGCGCGCTATGGTGCGCGCCATGCCCTGCGAACCGGCCGGAGAACCGCCGCGGGGCCCTTTCCCTGTCCGAGCCTTCACCCTCCGTCCTGACGACCCGTCTCGGACGCGCACCGATCTGAGGAGCATCCATGCCCCTGCCGCCCGCCCTCACCCCAGAGCAGCGACAAGCCGCCCTCGAGAAGGCAGCTCAGGCCCGCCGCGCCCGGGCGGAGCTCAAGGAGCGGCTCAAGATGGGCTCGCTCTCCTTCGAGGAGCTCCTCGACCAGGCGGGACAGGACGAGGTGGTGGCCAAGATGAAGGTGCTGGCCATGCTGGAGTCCCTGCCGGGTGTGGGCAAGGTGAAGGCCCGTCGCCTGATGGACGAGGTCGGCATCAGCGAGAACCGCACGCTGCACGGGCTGGGCGAGCAGCAGCGCAAGAAGCTGTTCGACAAGCTCAAGTAGCCCGTTGATCTTCATGATCTCCGGCCCGGGCGGGGTGGGCAAGGGCACGGTGGTGACCCGTCTGCGTGAGCACCTCCCGGATCTGGAGCTCTCCCGGTCGTGGACCACCCGCGACCGCCGGCCGGGGGAGGACCCCGACGCCTACGTGTTCGTGGACCGGGACCGCTTCGTCGCCCATCGCGAACGCGGCGGGTTCCTCGAGTGGAACGAGCTGCCGAGCAACGGCCAGCTGTACGGCACCCCGGTTCCCGACGGGGCCATAGCCGACGAGCTTCTGCTCGAGATCGAGCTCAACGGGGCCCGGCAGGTGAAGCAGCGCTTCCCCGACGCCGTCCTGATCTTCGTGGTGCCCCCCTCGACCGAGGACCTCGAGCGGCGTCTGCGCGGTCGCGGCGACGACGAGGAGAGCGTCGTGCGCCGGATGCGACTCGGTCTCGAGGAGCTCGCCGAGGGACCGGCCCTGGCCGACCACATAGTCGTCAACGACGATGCAGACCGGGCTGCCGCCGAGGTGGCTGATATAATCGGAAGTCGCCGCAAGCGCCGGGCTGATTCCGGCGCGTGACTCCCCGGAGACCCCCCACTGATGCCTGAACGCGCTGCCTCCATGATGGAACCGCCGGTCGAGGAACTGCTCGAACGGGTGGACTCCAAGTTCACCCTCGTCAGCTTGGCCGCCATGCGAGGCCGCCAGATCAACTCCTATTTCAACCAGTTGGGCGAGGGCCTCGGTTCGATCGTGCCCCCGCAGGTGACCTCGGTGTCGCGCAAGCCGCTTTCCATCTCCCTCGAGGAGATCGCCGTCGGCAAGATCACCTACACCCGGAACGACCCGCTGGCTGAGGGGGAGGAGACCGGCGAGGAGGTCTCCCCGGATCAGGCCGGCTAGGAGCCCGGTCATAGACCAAAGCACGGCATCCCTCGCCGGGCGCCGGGTGGTATTGGGCGTCAGTGGCGGCATCGCGGCCTACAAGGCCGTCGAGGTGTGCCGGAGACTGACCGACGCCGGGGCTGTGGTCAGTCCCGTGATGACCGCCGCCGCCACCCGCTTCGTGGGGGAGACGACCTTGTCGGCGCTGGCCTCGGAGCCGGTCCGGCGCAGCCTGTTCGACGACGCCGAACCGATACCCCACACCCGCCTCGGCCAGGGCGCCGACCTGATCATCGTGGTCCCCGCCACGGCCCGCCTGATCGGCGCCTACGCCGCCGGCATCTCCTCCGACCTGCTCACCGCCACCCTGCTCGCCACCCGGGCCCCGGTCCTGGTCTGCCCGGCCATGCACACCGAGATGTGGGAGCACCCCGCAGTGGTGGAGAACATCGCCACCCTGCGCCGCCGCGGCGTCCACGTGCTCGAGCCGGCGGCCGGACGGCTGGCCGGGGGCGACGTCGGGCGGGGCCGCCTGGCCGACCCGGCCGACATCGTGGCCGCCGCCGCCCGCCTGCTCGATCGGCGGGGCGAAATGGCCGGCGTCGGGGCCGTGGTCACCGCCGGGGGCACCCGCGAGCCGATCGACCCGGTCCGTTTCATCGGCAACCGGTCGTCGGGCAAGCAGGGTTACGCCATCGCCGCCGAACTGGCCCGGCGGGGCGCCACGGTCAGCCTCGTGTCCACGGTGGATCTGCCCCCGCCGCCGGGGGTGGCCGTTACCGTCGTCGAGACGGCCGCCGAGATGGAGGCCGCGGTGACCGCCGCCGCGGCATCGGCCGGGGTGGTGGTCATGGCTGCCGCGGTGGCCGACTTCCGCCCCAAGGCCACGGCCGCCACCAAGATCAAGAAGCACGATGGTCCCCCGGACGTGGTCCTCGAGCCGACACCCGACATCCTGGCCGGTCTCTGCCGGCGACGCCGCCCCGACCAGGTGATCGTCGGTTTCGCGGCCGAGACCATCGTGGCCGAGGGACCCACTCTGGCCGAACTGGCCGCCACCAAACTGGAGGCCAAGGGCGCCGATCTCATCGTGGCCAACGACGTGGCCGCCCCCGGGGTCGGCTTCGCCCACGACACCAACGCCGTACTGATCGTCGGACGCGACGGCTTGCGGTCGAACGTTGACCTGACCGACAAGGCGCAGGTGGCGGCGGCTGTCGTGGACGCCGTCACCCGCCTGATCCACAACCAAGAGGAGCAAGACCAACCATGAGCCGCTGGACCTTCACCTCCGAGTCCGTCACCGAAGGCCACCCCGACAAGATGGCCGACCAGATCTCCGACTCGGTCCTCGACGCCATCCTGACCGACGACCCCTCGGCCCGGGTGGCCTGCGAGACGCTGCTCACCACCGGCCTGGTCGTGGTGGCGGGCGAGATCACCACCAGCGCCTACGTGGAGATACCGAAGCTGGTGCGGGAGGTGGTCAGCGAGATCGGCTACACGTCATCGGAGATGGGTTTCGACGGGCGCACGTGCGGGGTGACGGTGTCCATCGGCCAGCAGTCCCCCGATATCGCCCAGGGCGTGGACCTGGCCATGGAGGTGCGTTCGGGGACCAGCGGTGAGGACATCCTCAACGCGCAGGGCGCCGGGGACCAGGGCATGATGTTCGGCTACGCCTGCGACGAGACCGAAGACCTGATGCCGATGCCCATCTGGCTGGCCCACCGCCTGGCCCAACGGCTGGCCCAGGTCCGCAAGGCCGGGGTCCTGCCCTACCTGCGCCCCGACGGCAAGACCCAGGTGACCTTCGAGTACGAAGACGGCCGACCGGTGAAGCTGAAGACGGTGCTCATCTCGACCCAGCACAAGCCCGACATCGATCTGCAGACCCTTCTGCTGCCCGATCTGCGCGATCACGTGATCACCCCGCTGGTCCCGGCCGAGTTCGCCTCCGACGGCTACCAGATCCTGGCCAACCCGACCGGCAAGTTCGAGCTGGGCGGTCCCCACGCCGACGCCGGCCTGACGGGGCGCAAGATCATCGTGGACACCTACGGAGGGGCGGCCCGCCACGGGGGCGGCGCTTTTTCCGGCAAGGACCCGTCCAAGGTCGACCGTTCGGCCGCCTACGCCGCCCGCTGGGTGGCCAAGCACGTGGTCGCCTCCGGCGCCGCCTCGCGCTGCGAGATCCAGGTGGCCTACGCCATCGGCGTGGCCCGGCCGGTGTCGCTACTGGTCGAGACCTTCGGCACCGAGAAGGTCGACCCGGCCCGTATCGTCTCCGCCGTCGACGAGGTCTTCGACCTGCGCCCGGCGGCCATCATCCGCGACCTCGACCTGCGCCGCCCCATCTACCGGCGCACCGCCGCCTACGGCCACTTCGGCCGGGCCGAGAAGGAATTCTCCTGGGAGCAGCTGAGCCGGCTGGACGCCTTCAAGTCGGCCGTCGGCGCCTGAGCCGCCCCGGCCGCCCGACGACCCCCCCAACCTGGCCGGCGGCGGGGCGGGAGGGGCCGGCGGGGCCCGAAGAGCCGGCCGGCCCAGCGGAGCACGAGGAGCCTGCGGGGCGGGCCCCCCGGTGACCGCTCCTGCCTCCCGTATCGCCCGGGTGGTCACCGACGTGGCCGGCATGGACAAGGATTTCGACTACCTGGTGCCCGACGCCGTGGCCCACGCCGTCTCCGTCGGGACCGAGGTGCGGGTGCCGTTGCACGGCCGACGAGTCGGCGGCTGGGTGGTGGACCTGCCCGACGCGCCGGCCGCCGGGGTCAACCTCCGCCCCCTGGCCAAGGTGCGCGGCCACGGCCCCGAACCGGAGATCGTCGCCCTGGCATCGTGGGCGGCGTGGAGGTGGGCGGGCAAGCGGTCGTCGTTCTTGAAGACGGCGTCACCCGATCACGCCCATCCCGTCCTGGCGCCGCCGCGCCGGCCCCCCCGACCCCCGGTCCCCCCGCCCCGAACCCCCGTCGAGCTGCCCGTCGGCCCGGGCGTGCACGTACTGCGCCTAGCCCCCGCCGCCGACCCCACGCCGCTGGTCGCGGCCGCCGCCCAGGGCGGCCCCCTGCTGGTGGTGGTGCCCACCGCGGCCCGGGCCGCGGTTCTCGCCGGACGGCTGCGCCGAGCCGGCGGGGACGTCGCCCTGCTCCCCGGGGACTGGGGCCGGGCCCGAGCCGGGGGGGCCTCGGTGGTGATCGGGGCCAGGTCGGCGGCGTGGGGTCCCTGCCCCGGCCTGCGGGCCGCTCTGGTGCTCGACGCCCACGACGAGGCCCTCGTCGCCGAGGGGGCGCCCACCTGGTGCGCGGTCACGGTGCTGGCCGAAAGGGCCCGGCGGGCCGGCGTACCCCTCCTCGCCGTCACCCCGTGCCCGACCCCGGAGCTGGCCGCGCTGGGTCCGGTCGTTACCGGCGACCGGGGTGCCGAGCTGGCCGGGTGGGCCACCGTGGAGGTCGTCGACCGCCGCGACGACGACCCGCGCCTCGGATTGTGGTCGGAGCGCCTCGTCCACCTGGTCCGCTCGGCGACCCCCGACGCCCGGGTGGCGGTGGTCCTGAACCGGTCGGGGCGGGTGCGCCTGCTCAGCTGCGGGTCCTGCGGGGAACTGGCCCGCTGCGAGATATGCGGCGGGGCCACCACCTCCCCCGAGCCGGGCCTGTTGCACTGCCCGCGCTGCGGTCACGACCGCCCGTCGGTGTGCCCCCGCTGCGGGTCCGTGCGCTTCAAGGCCCTGCGCATAGGAGTGGCCCGGGCCGCCGAGGAGTTGGCGTCGCTGGTCGGGCGGCCGGTCGGGGAGATCACCGCCTCCTCCGACTCCGCCACCTCCGAGTCCGGCACCACCGATCCTGTCGCCACCGGCCCCGTCGCCACCGGCCCCGTCGCTACCGGCCCCGCCCGCCGCACCGCTTCGATGGGGGCGGCGGGGGGCGGGACGGGGGGTGCCGACGTGGTCATCGGTACCGAGGCCCTCCTGCGCCGCCTCGACCCGACCTCGGGGTTGGCCGCGGTGGCCTTCGTGGACTTCGACCAGGAGCTGCTGGCCCCCAGGGTGCGGGCCACCGACGAGGCCCTGGCGCTGGTCGCCCTGGCCGCCCGCCTGGTGCGCGGCCGGGTGGGACGGGTGGTCCTCCAGACCCGCCTGCCCGAACATCCGGCGGTGCGCGCCGCGGCCGCCGCCGACCCGGCCCTGGCCCTGGCCGGCCAGGACGACCTCCGCCGGGCGCTGCGACTGCCCCCCTGGGTGGCCGTCGCCCAGGTCCACGGCGACGCCGCCGCCGACTGGGTCGCCGCCCTGGAGGGCGTGGAGGTGTCGGGACCCGACCGGTCCGGCCGGTACCTGGTGCGGGGGAGCGGGCCGGACGCGCTCTGCGCCGCCCTGGCCGGCCCGCCCCGACCACCGGGCGTGACGCTCCGGGTAGCGGTGGACCCGGCCCGGCTGTGAGCCACCCCCTCCGGCGCGCCTAACCTCGGTGGTCGAGTGAGTGACACGTCCAACCTGACCAAGCTGGGACGACCCGCCGAGTACCGCTACGACCACCCCGACGCGTCGATCCTCGAGGCCTTCCCCAACCCCCGGCCCGGGGCGGCGTGGGTGGTGGGCCTGGACTGCCACGAGTTCACCAGCCTCTGCCCCATGACCGGACAGCCCGACTTCGGGCGCCTGTACATCCACTACGTCCCCGGCGTCTCGTGCGTGGAGAGCAAGAGCCTGAAGCTCTACCTCGGGGCCTTCCGCAACCACGGGGCTTTCCACGAGGACTGCGTCAACCGCATCGCCGACGACCTGGTGGCCGTGATCGAGCCGAGGTGGCTGCGGGTGTTCGGCGACTTCTCGGTGCGCGGGGGGATCGCCATCCGACCCCTGGCTCTTCGGGTGGCCGAGCAGATGGCCCCCGACGAGCGAGACCTGTGCCGCGAGCTGGTGGACCACCACGACCGGGTCACGGCCTGGAGCGGTTCAGCCTCGACCCGTTGAGCCTCGATCGGTCGCGACGGCCGACGTAGCCGGCCTAGGTCCAGCCCTGGCGGCGCAGCTCGTAGATGGCGACCGCCGCCGCAGTGGCCACGTTGAGGGATCCGACCCGGCCCATGAGGGGCAGGAAGGCCACCGCGTCACACGCCGACAGCGTGGCCGGGGACAGCCCGTGGTCCTCGTTGCCGAGAGCCAGGCACACGTCCGGGCCGGCGGTGAGCTGGTGGAGCGGCACCGCGGCGTCGGCCAGCTCCAGGCCGATGACGTGGTAGCCGTCGTCGCGGGCGGCGTCAGCGGCGTCAGGCCCGCGTTCGAAGACCGTCCAGGAAAGGTAGCGCTCGGTGCCGAGGGCCACCTTGGCCGCCTTGGCCGTCACCGGGGAGGCCGTCGGCCCGGCCAGGTAAAGATGCTCGACGCGGTAGGCGGCGGCGGTACGCACGATGGACCCGACGTTGAACGGGGACTGGACGCCGTCGAGGAGCAGGGCCAGGCGGCCGGTGCTGCGGCGATTCCATTCCCGGTGGAGGCGCTTGAGGTCGGTCGGCCGCAGCTGTCTCATGCCGGCTCCGGGCGGGGACCGGCCGGTCCCACCTGCAGCAGGCGGTAGCCCTTGCGGGAGCCGACCCGCTTCACCGGCCAGCCGTTGGCGGCGAGCCAGTCGGACAGGGAATCGGAGCCGAGATGGCGCTGCACCACCAGCCACGCCGACGCCCCCGGGAGCAGTCGGGGCAGCCAGTCGAGGAGCAGGGTGTGGAGCGCCTCCTTGCCGATGCGGATGGGCGGGTTGGACCAGATTCCGTCGAAGCGCAGCTCGGCGGGGACCTCCTCGGGCGGGGCGGGCGCCACCCGGTCGGCCAGACCGAGCGCGGCGGCGTTGGCCGTGACCAGCTCCAGGGCCCGCCGGTTCACGTCGACCGCCCACACCCGGGCCCGGGGGAAGCGGTGGGCCAGGGCGACGGTGATGGGCCCGTATCCGCAGCCCAGGTCGAGCAGGGCCCCGTCCGACCCGGGGCCGCCGCCGGGTTCGCCGAGCCCGGCGCGCAGGAGCTCTGAGGTGCCCGGGTCGATCCCCGAAGCCGCGAACACGCCCCGGTCGACCAGCAGCTCGGCTTCGAAGCCGGCCAGCTTCAGGGTGACCCGGGACGGCCTGGACGGCGCCGCCGGTGACGGGTCGAAGTAGTGGGACATGCGCCCCGAACCTATTCGCGCCCACCGGTACGATGAGGTCGTGGCGTCCTACCAGATCAGGCTCTTCGGTGATCCCGTGCTGACGCAGCGCTCCAGCGAGGTGACCGACATCGACGGCAAGCTGGTGGCTCTGGCCGAGAACATGGTGCTCACCATGCACGATGCCCACGGCCTCGGGCTGGCCGCCCCGCAGGTCGGCGTGGCCAAAAGACTGTTCGTGTACCAACTCCCCGACGAGGACCCGGTGACCATCGTCAACCCGGTGATCGCCGAGAGCCGGGGGGAGTGGGAGTACGAGGAGGGGTGCCTGTCGATCCCCGGCCTGTTCTTCCCCATCGTGCGCCCCAAGGAGATCCTGCTGACGGGATTCGACTTGCAGGGCAACGAGATCTCCATCGAAGCCGACGAGATCGAGGCGCGCTGCTTCCAGCACGAGCTCGATCACCTCGACGGCCGCCTGCTGCTCAGCCTTCTGGACAAGGACCAGAAGAAAGAGGCCATGCGGGAGCTTCGCCGCCGGGCGGAATCGGTGGGAACCTGACCGTCGAGACGAGACCCCGTTGAAGCTGGTATTCCTCGGCTCCCCCCCTGCGGCCGCGGTAGCCCTCCGGGCCCTGCACGACGCCGGCCACGAAATCGGGCTGGTGGTCACCCAGCCGGCCAAGCGGCGGGGGAGGGGAGGGGGGACCACCCCGACCGCCGTCGGGCGCGCCGCCGACGAGTTGGGCCTGCCCGTCACCAGCGACATCGCCGAGGTCAAGCGGGCCGGGGCCGAGCTCGGCGTCGTCGTGGCCTACGGTCGCATCATCAAGCCCGATGTGCTGGCCGTAGTGCCGCTCGTGAACGTGCACTTCTCGCTGCTGCCGCGCTGGCGGGAAGCGGCGCCGGTCGAGCGGGCCATCCTGGCCGGCGACGAGGTGACTGGCGTGTGCCTGATGCAGGTCGAGGAGGGTCTCGACACCGGAGGCGTGTACCGCCGCCGGGAGGTCACCGTCCGCCCCGACGAGACCGCCGCCGAGCTGACCGGGCGCCTGGCCGATCTCGGCGCCGACCTCCTCGTCAGCGCCCTGTCGGGTGGCCTCGGCGCCCCCGAACCCCAGCAAGGGGAGCCGACCTACGCCAAAAAGATCGAACCCGACGAGCTGCGCCTGGACTGGCACCGACCGGCCGAGGAGCTGCTGAGGGTGGTCCGCCTGGGCCGGGCGTGGACCACCGTCGGCGGGCGCCGCCTCCTGGTTCTGGCCGCCGCCGGCGCCGAGGCCGTCCCGGGTGATCCCGGTTCGCTCAGCTCCGACGTGGTGGCCACCGGCTCGGGAGGCCTGCGTCTCCTGCGGGTGCAACCCGAAGGTCGCCGCCCGATGACCGCCGCCGAGTGGCGGAGAGGGACCGCTTCTCCGGTCGTGCTCGGTTCGTGAGCCGGTTGTGACGGCACGGGGCGTGGCCCTGCGGGCGCTGGCGCGCGTCGACGAGGGGGCCCGGGCCAACGTGATCGTCCCGGAGCTGCTCCGGCACAGCAGCCTCGACCAGCGCGACCGCCACCTCGTGACCGAATTGGTCTACGGCACGTGCCGGATGCAGCGGGCCTGCGACTGGCTCGTCGACCGGCACGCCCGGGGACGGGTCGACCCCGAGATCCGCTCGGCTCTGCGCCTCGGCGCCTATCAGCTCGGATGGACGCGGATTCCCTCCCACGCCGCTGTTTCGGCCACGGTGGCGGAGGTGAGAGGTCCGGGGCGTTCCATGGTGAACGCCGTCCTCAGGCGGGTGGCGGCCGACGTCGAGCGGGGTGTGGTGACCTGGCCCAACCGGGCCACCGAACTCAGCTACCCGGACTGGATCGTCGAGCGCCTGTCCGCCGACCTCGGCCGGGAGGCGGCCCTCGAAGCCCTCGTCGCCATGAACGAGCCGGCGTCGGCGACGGTCCGAGCCGACGGCTACATCCAGGACCGGGCCAGCCAGATGGTCGCCGAGCACCTCGTCGGGTGGGCCGGCGGGCGGGTGCTCGACATGTGCGCCGCACCCGGGGGCAAGGCCACCGGCCTGGCCGGCGGGGGAGCCACGGTGGTGGCCGCCGACATATCGCTGTCGCGGGCCCGGACGATGAAGTCCAACGCGGCCCGCCTCGGGACGGCGTCGGTGGCGACGGTGGTGGCCGACGGGGAACTCGCCCCCTTTCCCCCGGCCTCGTTCGATCTGGTCCTCGTGGACGCGCCCTGCTCGGGCCTCGGGGTCCTGCGCCGCCGGCCCGACGCCCGCTGGAGGGTGAAGGCCGGCGACGTGGAACGCCTGGTGGCCCTGCAGCGGCGGCTGCTCGCCTCGGCCGCCGACCTGGTGCGCCCCGGCGGGGTGGTGGCCTACAGCGTGTGCACGCTGAGCGCGCCCGAGACGGGGGGAATGGACCGCTGGGCGCAACAGCAGCTGGCCGATTTCGCGCCGCTACCCCCACCGGCCCGACCCTGGCGGCCGGCCGGACGGGGGTCCCTGCTCCTCCCCCAGACGGAGGGGACCGACGGCATGTTCCTCCTGAGCCTGAGACGTCCGGGTCGCGGCCTGTCCTGACCGGCGGGGCCGCTGACGGCAGGCCCTCCAGGCGTCACCGCCGAGCCGCGGAACCGGTACCGTGGGGCGGTGGCCATACGTCTGGCGCCGTCCATCCTGTCCGCCGATTTCGCCCAGCTCGGCGTCGAGATCGACCGTATCCGCCCCGAGGCCGACTGGCTGCACGTGGACGTGATGGACGGCCACTTCGTGCCCAATCTCACCATCGGTCCGCCGGTGGTCCGCTCTATCCGTCGTCACACCGACGCCTACCTCGACTGCCACCTGATGATGACCGATCCCGGCGATTACCTGAAAGCCTTCGCCGAGGCCGGAGCGGACAGTTGCAGCGTCCACGTCGAGGTCGGAAACACCGCCGACCTGATCGCCGAGATGCGGTCCCTCGGTCTGCACGCCGGATTGGCGGTCAACCCCGAGACATCCATCGAGGAGTGCGAGCCGTGGCTCGACCGTATCGACCTGCTCCTGGTCATGTCGGTCCATCCCGGCTTCGGCGGCCAGGAGTTCATGCCCGTGGCGTTGTCCAAGATCGCGCGGGCGGCGTCGCTCGCCCAGAGAGACGATCTCGCGCTGACCATCGAGGTGGACGGCGGGATCGACGTGCGGACCGCCGGGCGGGTGGCCGAGGCGGGGGCCACCATGCTGGTAGCCGGTAGCGCGGTGTTCGGTCAGGACGACCCGGTGGAGGCGGCCCGGGCCATCCGGCGGGCGGCCGAGCAGGCGGTGGCGGCATGAGCCCGGCCCCGAGCGACAGCCCGGCCCCGAGCGACAGCCCGGCCCAGGGCCACCGCCCGGCCGACGACGGGCGGGTTTCGCCGTTGGCATCTCCCGAGGAGGGCTCCCGGCCTGAACGCCCGCAGGCCAAGGTCGTAACCGTTTCCGACGGGGTCATGGCCGGCACCCGCCAGGATCTCTCGGGGCAGGCTCTCGAGGACGCTCTGCGGTCGGCGGGCTTCGACGTCGTGGAGCGCTCGGTGATTGCCGACGGGGTGGCTTCGGTGGCCGGCGAGCTGGCCCGGGTGTCGGCCAGCTTCCACGGTGTGGTGGTGACCACCGGCGGCACCGGCTTCGCCCCGCGCGACCAGACCCCCGAGGGCACCCGTGAGGTGATCGAGCGTGATGCCCCCGGCCTGGCCGAAGCCATGCGCCTGGTCAATCCCCTCGGCCGCTTGTCGCGGGGAGTGGCGGGAATCCGGGGTCACAGCGTCATCCTCAACACTCCGGGGTCCCCCAAAGGCGCCGCCGAGTGCCTGGCCGCGGTGATCGACATCCTCCCTCACGCCCTCGCCCTGCTCGGCGACCAGCCCACCCGCCACCCGTGAGCGACCCCGGCGGAACGCCGCCGGGCGGGACCGGAGAGCACCGAACGCCCCCGGGCGCGACGGGAGAGCACCGACCGCCCCCGGGCGCGACGGGAGAGCACCGAACGCCCCCGGGCGGGACCGGAGAGCACCGAACGCCGCCGGTCGGGACCGGGGAGGACGAGGATCGGCTGTGGATGGCCGAGGCGGTCGAGTTGGGACGCTCGGTGCGCACCTCGACGTCGCCCAACCCGTGGGTCGGGGCGGTGGTCGTCCCGCCCGGGGGGGAGCCGGTGGCTCTCGGGGCGACGTCACCGCCGGGAGGCCCCCACGCCGAGGCGGTGGCCCTCGAGTTGGCCGGGTCCACCGCCGCGGGGTCCACCGTGTATGTGACCCTCGAACCGTGCTCCCACCACGGGCGCACCCCACCCTGCGCCGACGCCCTGATCGCCGCCGGTGTGAGCCGGGTGGTCGTCGGCGTGGCGGACCCTGACCTTCGGGTCTCGGGCCGGGGCCTGGCCCGGCTGCGCGCCGCCGGCGTCGAGGTCGAAGTCGGGGTCGGCGCCGGCGAGGTCGGTAGGTCGCTGGCCCCCTATCTGAAGCACAGACGCACGGGACGGCCCTGGGTGGTGCTCAAACTGGCCGCAACTCTCGACGGCCGCACCGCCGCGCCGGACGGTTCGTCGCGTTGGATCACCGGTCCACTGGCCCGGGCCGACGTGCACCGGTTGCGGGCCGAGAGTGACGCCATCGCGGTCGGATCGGGGACCGTCCGAGCCGACGATCCGGCGCTGACGGTTCGCGACGCGGAGGGGCGCGACCCCCGCCGCATCGTGCTCGGGACCATCCCTGAAGGGGCGGCGGTCCGGCCGGCTGACTCCCACGACGGACCCCCCGAGGCGCTTCTCGACCGCTTGGGGGCCGAAGGGATCCTGCAGTTGCTGGTCGAGGGCGGCCCGACCGTCGCCGGTCAGTGGCACCGCCTCGGGCTGATCGATCAGTACGTGATCTACCTGGCCCCGGCCCTGCTCGGCGGTGACGACGGGCGGCCGCTACTGGCCGGCCCGGGCGCCCCCACCATGGCCGACGTCTGGCGGGGGGCTATTACGTCCGTGCGGCAGCTCGGTCCCGATGTGCGGATCGACCTTCTGGCCGATTCCGACGGTCATGGCCTACCGTGATCGGGGCATGTTCACCGGTATCGTCGAAGAAGTCGGCACGTTGCGTCACCGCGGCGACAGCCCCGGCGCCCCGGGCGGAATCCGGCTGACCTTCTCGGCCGTCACGGTCCTCGAGGGCACGTCGATCGGCGACTCCATAAGCGTCAACGGGTGCTGCCTGACCGTCGTAGACCTCGGCCCTGGGTGGTGGTCGGCCGACGCCGTCACCGAAACGCTGGCTCGCACCAATCTCGGTCGGCTCGACGTCGGTGACGGGGTCAACCTGGAGCGGGCCCTGGCCCTGTCCACCCGGCTGGGTGGCCACCTCGTGCAGG